>NZ_JBIRAZ010000026.1:0-166016 GCF_044326415.1 Actinomadura sp. 6N118
ACGCGGCGGCCCTGCCACTGGTGGGCCTGACCGCCTGGCAGGCACTGTTCGAACTCGGCGAGCTCACCGCCGGGCAGCGCGTGCTCATCACCGGCGCCGGAGGCGCTGTCGGTGCCTACGCGGTGCAGCTGGCAAAGAACGCCGGCGCGCACGTCATCGCCACGGCGAGCCCGCGCAGCGCGGACCGGGTCCGAGCCGCCGGTGCCGACCAGGTCCTGGACCACACCGCGACCGAGGTGGTGGATGCGGTGACCCAGCCGGTCGACCTCCTGCTCAACCTCGCACCGCTCGAGCCCTCGCAGCTGGCCGGCCAGGCCGCTCTCGTGCGGTCCGGCGGGACCGTGGTCAACACCACGGTGTGGATGCAGGCGCCGAGCGACCAAGCGCGTAAGGTGCGCGGGCTCAACGTCTTCGTCCGGAGCGACGCCAAGCAACTCGCCGGCCTCGTGGCGGCGATCGACCGAGGCGACCTTCACATCGACATCAGCCGCCGTATCCAGCTCCAGGACCTCCCGGCGTTCCACGCCGAAGTCGCCGCCGGTGCCGTGTCCGGCAAGGTCGTCGTCCTAGCGCCGACCGCCTAAAAGCGTGCGATCGGAAGTGACAGAGTTCCGTGCTCGGCCAGTTCCGGCAATCAGGGCGGGCGCCGGTCATGTATGACGGGCGCCCGTCCCTGCTGGCCAAACAGCGTCGCCGGCGGGCGGGGCAACCGCTCGGGGCGCGGTTCTGGGGGTATTTGCAGGACTGGTACGGCTACGGCCCACTGCGCGCCGCGCTCTGGGCTCGCAGCCCTTCTCCTCATAGGCACGGTCGTCTTCACCGCCCACCACCCACCGGCCCTCAAGGCAGGCGAGGTGCCCTCCTTCAACGCCTTCCTCTACACCCTGGACCTGCTCCTGCCGATCATCAGCTTCGGCCAGGAGAACGCGTCCCGCCCACGCGGCCTACAGCAAGGGCTCTCCGCCGCGATGATCACTGCCGGGTGGATCCTCGCGACGACCGTCCTGGCCCGCCTCACCCGCGCTCTCCCGCCAGTAGCCGGGCCTCGGAGTGATTCGGAACGGAATCCTGCGATAGCCCGTGTCCCGGCTGGTCATCAGTGCGTGCCGCTGCAAGCGGTTCCGGACGGCCTGACGGCCCGGCAAAGCGGATAGGTCGGGCGCTGTACGCGCCGTCCCGCCCTGACAGCCCCCCGGCATGGTGAGGATGGCGGGCGCCGCCGCAGGTCAGCGCGGAGTTTCGACGACTACTGCGACGGCCTGGAGGTGGTCGCGAAGAAACGTTTACGTCGACCTGGACCGCGCGGGCGCAGCCCGGTACACCGGTGGACGGCTGCTGCTCTTCGACGATCTCGTCACCAAACTCGGTGACACAGCAGCCCTCATCATTCAAGGCTGAGTGCCGACCACCAATCCGGTGCGCTGACCACCAATTTCGCGCAGCGAGTCGGCGAGCTGCTCGCGGCGTTCGGGGGGAGTCATCTGGGGCGTAGCATCCGGCGTATGGAGCTCCTGGAGCGGGGGGATGCTCTGTCCGCGCTGATGGAGTGCCACCGCGAGCGTGGCCGGGTGGTGCTGGTCGCGGGTGAGGCGGGGATCGGTAAGACCGCTCTGGTCACGGCGTTCACCGCGGAGGTTGGTGGCGGTGTGTTGTGGGGCGGTTGTGATGCGCTGCGTACTCCGCGCCCGCTCGGGCCGTTGCGGGATATCGCGCGGGCAGCGGGTGGGGAACTGGCCAGGGTGATGGCCGCCGAGTCGGCCGCCCACGACCGGTACGGCGCGTTCCTGGACATGCTGGCCGCGGGCCGCACGGTCGTGGTCGAGGACGCGCACTGGGCGGATGAAGCGTCCCTTGACCTGCTGGTCTTCGCGGCGCGACGGATCGCGGGTACGGCGGGTCTGCTGATCGTCACCTACCGCGATGATGAACTCGGTTCCGATCATCTGCTGCTCGGCGTGCTCGGCTCCCTGGCCGGGGAAAGGTACGCGCGCAGGATTCGGCTCCGGCCGTTGTCGGCTGAGGCGATCGCTGGTCTTGCCGAGCCGTACGGCATGGACGCGGGTGAGATCCATGCGCGGACCGGCGGCAATCCGTTCTTTGTCACCGAGGTGCTCGGTGAGCCCGGAGAGCCGGTTCCCGCGACCGTACGCGATGCCGTCTTGGCTCGCGCGGCCGGGCTCGACGCGGCCGCCAGGGCGGCTTTGGACGTGGTCGCCGTGATCCCCGACCACGTGGAGCTGTCCCTGTTCGACGCGCCGTCCGCGTCCACTGGGTCTGCTGGCGTCGTCACTTCCAGCGATGTGGATGGGAGTGGCGGGTTTGGCCAGGAGGGCGGACTCGGGTTGGGGAGCATGCGGGCGGCCCTCGATGCGTGTGTTGGTGCTGGAATGCTCGTCGGCGCGGGGAACAGCGTGCGCTTCCGGCATGAGCTGGCCCGGATCTCCGTCGAGGGGGCCATCGCGCCGGTCAGGCGGGCCTCACTGCATGCGATGGTCCTGGCCCGGCTCGCGGCAAGCCCGGGCTCCGACCCTGCCCGGCTCGCCTATCACGCGGAGGAGGCCGGGGACTGCCCGGCCGTGCTGGCCTACGCTCCGGTCGCCGCCGAGCGGGCGGCGGCCGCTGGGGCGCACCGGCAGGCCGCCGATCAGTATGCCCGGGCCCGGCGTTTCGGCCCGGACCTCACCGGCGCCGAGGCGGCGGGATTTCCCCTTCGCGAGTGGGCCGAACTGCTTGAACGGGACGCGACCGCGTGTGCGCGGGTGGACAGGAACGCCACGGCGGTGGAGTCGTCCGGTGCGGCGCTGGAGCTGTGGCGGCAGGTCGGCGACACCAACCGGCAGATCGTGCTGCTCGCCCGGCGCTCAGATTACCTCTGGGGGGCGGGGGAGACCGGGGCTGCGCGCGCCTCGGTCCGGGCCGCGCTGGCGATGGTCGATCTGAGCCGGCCAGGACCCGCGCAGGCGGCGGCGGCGACGTGGTCGGCGGCCCTGCTCATGCTCACGCGCGACATTCCCGGCGCGATCGAGGTCGGTACCCGGGCCATCGCCCTGGCCGAGCAGGTGGGCGACACGCGGCTGCTCGCGCGGGCACTCGACGTGGTCGGCTCGGCTCTGTGGTTCGACGAGCCTGATGCGGCCGAGTCCACTCTGCTGCGAAGCCTGGAGGTCGCCCGCCGGGCCGGGGACGACGGCGCGGCTGCGACGGCGATGGTGAACCTGGGCTCGGGCGCGGGGGAGATCCGCCGCTACGACCTGGCCGAGCACTGGCTGCGTGAGTGCCTCGCGTGGTGCGAGGAACGCGGCTTGGACGGCAACCATCGCTACGCGACCGCGTGGCTGGGGCGTGTCCTCTTCGAGCGTGGCCGATGGGCCCAAGCGGCCGAACTGCTGGACGTCTCACTGCCCGCCCGAATGGTCGTCAGCAGAATCGTCGCGCTGACCGTTCGTGGCCGCATCGGCGTACGCAAGGGAGAACCGGACGGCGTCACCGTCTTGGAAGAGGCGTGGGAGCTCGCCGTTCCGACCATGGATCTGCAGAGCCTGTGGCCGGTCGCCGCGGGCCTGGCCGAAGCCGCGTACCTGTCCGGCCGTCCCGCCGACGTCCCCTCGCTCGTGGCCGGGACCTATGACCAGGCCGTCCGGCTCGGGCACCGATGGGCTGCGGACGAGCTGGGCTACTGGCTCCATCACGCGGGTTCCAACAGCGTGACGGGTAGAAGCGGTGAGACGCCGTACGCACACGACATGGCAGGTGACTGGCGCGGCGCCGAACGCGCCTGGGAACGGCTGGGCTGCCCGTACGAGGCAGCGGTCGCACGCGCCGCGAGCGACGACGTGACCGAGCTGCTGACGGCGCTCGCCCGGTTGCAACGGCTCGGTGCCCGGCCGGCCGCCGAGCTGGTCGCGCAGAAACTGCGCGGGCTCGGGATGAACAGGAGACCAAGGCGCGCGACCCTTGCCCATCCGGCCGGCCTGACCACGCGTCAGCACGACGTGCTCGTGCTCCTGCGTGAAGGACTGCGCGACGCCGAGATCGCCGCCCGGCTGCACATCTCGACGAAGACCGTGGGCCACCACGTGTCGGCGGTCCTGGCCAAGCTCGGCGTGCGGACCAGGCAGGACGCGGCCCGTTGGAAAGATGGGGAGCCTCCACGGCAAATCTAGGGACCCGCTCCCGATGCCCGCACCTTTCCACCGGCCGCAGACTCGCCGGTGAAAGGAGCGAATGACATGTTGGCACTTCTCGCCGATCGCTCGGGAGAACCCAGGAAGACGCCCTCTTCGGCAAAGAGGGCGTCCGGAAGGTGCTCTGGGTACTGAGACGCCTCAGCCCCACCGTGGCGTTTCTGTTGATCTCCCTCCCAGCCGGCCGTGGTGATCCCCTCACCACGGAGGCGAGGAAGAGGAACCGCGCGTTCATGGAACCGCGCGTTCATCCGATCGCGCCCGCCAGAACGACGCTGCCGCCGATGGCCGCACGCAAAGGCCACCTTCAGATAGCCAATTCCGCCCCTCTGAAAGTAGAACGGAAATGAAACTTCGTAATGCCGTTTGGGCTGTCGCCGCATCGGTGACGGCCGTCGTCCCGGCTGTCGCGCCGAGCGCGCAGGCGGCGCCGACCCCACCGCCGAAGCCAACCGCCTCGCCCGGCCAGCACGATCTGGCCAACCTCGCGACCAGACTGGACAAGCGGCTGGGAAACCGAAGCGTCGGCTCCTATCTCGACGAGGCGACCGGTCAGCTCATCGTCACCGTCACCGACGGCTCGGCCGCCCAGAGCGTACGTGCGGCCGGTGCGACCCCGCGCATGGTCACACGCAGCCGCGCTGACCTCACCAAGGCGACCGACAAGCTCGACGAGTCCGCTCGGATCCCCGGCACCGCATGGGCGGTCGACCCGGCCACCGACCAGGTGGTGGTCTCAGCGGACGAATCGGTCAAGGGCGCCAAGCTCACCAAGCTCACATCCGTCACCGACCGGCTCGGCTCGGCAGTCAGGGTCGAGCGTCTCAACGGAAAGCTGAGCACGCTCGCCGGCCCGACCATGCTGAACGGCTCGGCCATCTACACCAACGGTCCACAGGGCGCTGGACGCTGCTCACTCGGCTTCAACGTGTTCAGCGGCGCCTTCCACTACTTCATCACCGCCGGACATTGCACGCACGCCGGTAATGTCTGGCATGCCAACCAGGGCTTGACCAGTCGTCTCGGCGCCAACTCGGGCGGCCCGGGCGTCTTCGGCGCGGGCGGTGACTTCGGCATCGTCAACTACGACACCGCCGGGATTCACGTCTTTGGCACGGTGGCCGGCAGCGGGAAGTTCATCACCAGCTCGGGCGACGCCGTTGTCGGCCTGTCGATCCGGCGCAGCGGCAGCACCACCGGTGTCCGCGGCGGCAAGGTCACGGGGCTGAACACGACCGTGACCTATGACGATGGAACACCTGATGGAATAACGGTCAACGGCCTGATCAAAACGAACGCGTGCGCCGAGCCGGGCGACAGCGGTGGTCCGCTGTACGACGGCGGCAGCATCGGGCTCGGAGTGCTCTCCGGCGGCGCCGGCGGCTGCTCCGGCGGCACCACGGTGTACCAGCCGCTCAACCCCATCCTGACCAACTACGCCTTGACACTCTGGGATACGCCTCAGCCCTGAGACTCTGCACGCAAGGCGTGAGACACCGGCATAAGGCGCCTGATCAACCCGGCGGGGCGAGCTCATAGCCGAGCCGGAGTCGCCAGTGCCAAACAAACTCAGCCGACCAGTCAGGGCGTGTCCGATAGATCAAGATCTATCGGACACGCCCTAGTAGTGCTTTGGATCAGGTGCAGGTGCAGGTGCGGCCGGGATCGTCTGAGCTGGGCGTGCCCGCCGCGCAGCGCCGCCGCTACCAGCAGGCCCAGCCACCGCCGCGCCGAGGACGCCCGGCACAACGCCGAGCAGGCCCGCATCGATCGCCGCCCAGAGCGACGCTAGCGCCGTCCGGAAGCTACTGGCCCGCACCGAGACCGAGCTTGACCAGGCTCGCCAGGCCGTCGAGCAGCAGCGCGAGCGCGCCGTGGTCGCCGAACAGCGCACCCAGATCGCCAAGGCCGCGTCCACCTAGGAGACGACCGAGGAGCCCGAGAAGCGCGCATAGCGCCGCCCAAGATGGATAGGTAGGACACGCTTGGAGATGACCGGTGCGCTGCCGCTACGCGACCGCCTGTTCTCCGGCTGCGGCGCAGCTCAGAACCAAGTACCACCATCGGTTCTGGCCACCGCGCGGACCTCCTGCGCCGTGACCCCCTTCACCGCACGCAGATCCGTGCCGAGCAGGTTCGCACCGGTCAGGTCAGCGCCGGCCAGATCCGCATCGGTCAGGTTCGCGCCGGTCAGGTTCGCGCCGGTCAAGTTCGCATCGGTCAGGTTCGCGCCGGTCAAGTTCGCATGGGTCAGGTTCGCGCCGGTCAGGTTCGCCCGCCACAGGTTCGCTCCGGTCAGGTCCGCGCGGGTCAGGTCTGCGCCGCTCAGGCGGGCTCCGGTCAGATCCGCGCCGGTCAGGCGGGCTCCGGTCAGATCCGCCTCCGTCAGGTTGGCACGATTCAGGTGGGCCCCAGTCAGGTTCGCACGCTTCAGGTGGGCACCGGTCAGGTCCGCGCGGGCCAGGTAGGCGCCGGTCAGGTCCGCATCGGTCAGGTTCGCGCCGGTCAGGTTCGCGCCGGTCAGGAGCGCACGGGTCAGATTCGCGCGGAACAGGTTCGCTCCGGTCAGGTCCGCGCTGGTCAGGTGCGTGCGGGTCAGGTCGGTGGCGCGCAGGATCGCACCGGCGAGCCGTGCGCTGGAGAGCTCCGCGCCGGTGAGATGCAGGCCGCTGAAATCCAGGGCGAGGCGTTCGGGGCGGCGGCCCCGGCGGCCCAGGGTGGTCAGGGCGTGCTGCACGTCAGCCTCGGGCCCTGGGGGCCGGTCCGGCTCGGGCGATGCTTCGGGCTCGTGCAGCCAGACCGTGCGGTGCCCGGTGGGGGCCGCAGGAACCGCCCGCTCGGCCACGCGGCGGCGGATGAAGGTGGCCAGGACTTCGAGCACGTCGTTGTGGTGCGGGGGAGAGTCGTTGGCCACGTGCGCCAGCGCGTGGATGCCGCCCAGGCGCACGTCCATATCATCGGACCCGAGGCGTTCCAGGGCCTTGGCGAAGCGATCGGTCACCTGGCCGCGGTGACTGAGGCGATAGCCGCGCCAGGTGAAGAACAAACCGGTGGCCACCACGATCGCGCCGCCGACCGTGGCCACCAGCAGCCGCGCACTGTGCCGGTCGGCCTTGGCGGCCAGGTGCATCAGGTCGGGCATCTTCCACAACGCCAGCCCGTACGCCGCAGCCGCCGTCAGCAGCGCCGCCCCGGCCAGCGCCCAGCCGGCCCGGCGCGCCACCGGCGCGTTGCGGCCGTATGACCGTACTTCACCCCGTGCCCGGGCCAGCCTGTCCATCGATCCCGCCTCCGTCCGGGCGCCGCCGCGCCCCAGCCGTTAGAAGCCGCCGCCGCGGCAAAGGTTCCGCACACCGACCACCCGATCCCTACGCCAGCCCGGCACCCCGCCGACCCGGCCGCAAGCAGGGGGTCAGCCGCGTTTGAAGACGCCGGTCAGACCGGCGACCACCACGGCGGCCAGCAGCCACCCGGCCAGGCTCAGGCCGAAGGCGCACCAGGCGGCATAGCCGTCGGCGACGAAGGCCTCGCGCTGGCGCAGGTTGGCCACCGGCAGCAGCAGGTCCAGGGTGTAGCGGGCGGCGCTGAAGGACGGCTGCACGGTGTCTGCCGCCGTCCGGGCGGGCCGCACATGGTCGGGGTGGGCGTGGGCGAACACCATCCACCCGGCGGCGAACAGGACGGCCAGGTAGGGCAGGACCAGCGCGGGCCGGTAGCCGTACCCGATGGTGACACGCAGCACCCAGCTCCAGACCTGGCTGGGCCAGCGCGCCCACCACCTGGCGGCCTGTGCCCGACGGGCACGCTGTTTGGCGATTGCCACTATCCGGGAGGCGGACTCGTCGCCGGCCCGCCGGTACACCTCGGCCAACTGCTCATACGGCTGCGGCAGATAACCACCATCCTGGCGGCGCAGCCACTCCAGCCTCTGCCGCGCTGTGACATTCGGAGCGGAGATGTGCTCATAGATGAACCCGTTCAACCGCACGAACTCCGGCCACGTCGCGCGATGGTCACACCACCGGCCCACCCGTGCATGGCTGAGGTCGATGCCCCCTACCAGGGCGACCGGTGTCAGAAACATGGCACGGTCGATAACTGCATGTTCAAGATCCAGGACCAGGGAACGCTCAATGTCGACCAACCTGGCGGCATTCAGCCCCAGAACACCGCCGATGTGAGCGCTGTGCAGCCCTATCCGACCGGTCACCTGCGTATTCATCTGGAGCATGTTGGCGTCGACGGTCAGCCCAGCGGCAAAGAGCGCCATGTCCTCCGGATGGCTAAACGTGGCATCACGGCAATCCAGGGCGCCGATGCGAGCCCCAGGCAGCCGCGCTTCGCCCGTTACCTGTGCCTGCCCAAGGGACATGTCGGCATCGACGGTCAGCCCATCGGCACGCAGCGCGATGCCGTCAGGGTTGGTGAACGATGCGGCACGGCAAATCAACTGGCCGCCGATGTGGGCCCCTGACAACTCCACTTCACCAGATGCCTGCACAGCCACCATCCACATGTGCGAGTCGACGACGAGCCCATCCGCAGCGAGCGCGGTGCCATCGGGATTGGCGAACGAAGCGGCATCACAATTCAACTGGCCAGCGATGCGGGCGCCTGACAGCCGCGTTTCGCCGACTACCTGTGCAGCTTCCATCGACATGTGCGTCTCGACGGTGAGGCCGTCGGCAGTCAGTGCCTCACCACGCGGGTTGGTGAATCGTGCGCCTGTAGCGTCGAGGCCGCCGCCGAGGTGACCGAAGCGCAGATCCACTTGGGCCAGGCAGCAGAACCCGCCACTTAGGTTGAGGCTAAGTTTCATTTTTAGGTCGCGGCCTGAGAACCGTTGACGCAGATGGCTGCCCCGCAGGCTGATCTGAATGCCGTCCGTCTTGGCGAGGTTGACTCGGCCGCCGATGAAGCAGTCGTACAGCTCCAGCGGATAGCGCAGCGTGAGGCCGCCCAGATTGAGCCGGCCCACCACGCCGACGCCGCGGACCCGGACGGCCAACGGCCGGCCGACCTGCTGGTCCAGCGGTCCATGCCCGGTCAACAGCTGGTACACCAGCTGCGCGCGGATCTGCCGATCGGCACCCCACCCATGTCCGTGGGCGGGGTCATCCTGCCCCGGCCGCCGGGTGCGCAGGTCGAGCAGTCGGCCCGCGGCGGCCGCCGCGCACAGCCTCCGCTCCACCGGCGTGAGATCAGCTTCCTCCAGCATCCAAGAACCCCCAGGCCCACCAGCCTCCGCCCGCCATACACCGGGCGAAAGGCCCGGTCTGGGGCCAGCTGTGGCCGCACGTCCATCCAGCCACGGCGGCTTGCGGGGGTGTGGGCGTGCCTTCGACTCAAACCCTCAGCATCATGCTGACGGTTTCGACCGAATCGCGGCTGCTCGCTGCTCGCTTGTGATTGTGGCTGAGCATGCTAGTTGGCCATTGGGCAGGCTTGTTGGCCAGCGAGGGGGTCGCGGTCAGCGGTTGGGTGAGCCGAAGCACCGTAGTCGTCACATAGGCGGGTGCGCGGCCAGATACGGCGCTGGACACCATGAGCGGCTCAGGCCAGGGCCTCGGCGATCGCCGTCCGGTCCTGATACTCGCGCCAGTGCACGATGCGCCCGTCCCGGGCGCGCAGTACCACCACGAACGGGGCCTGCGCCCGTGTGCCGCTCTCCGGCATCGCGGCCACTATCTGGTACTCGGCGATGATCACCTCCGGGTCGGCGGTCTCATGGATCACCACGTCCCGGAACTCCTCGAACATGATGGGGAGGGCCTCGCGGCCCGCCCGCGTCATGGCCACGACCTGCTCCCGGCCCTCGGTCCTGCGCTGCTCGGCGGCAGCGAACGGACTCTCCACGACGACGTCGTCAGCCAGCATCTCCTCGTCCAGTGCCGCCTGTCCGGCCAGGGTGTTGTTCTGGAAGCGGGCGAAGAGGTCTCGGGGGGACCGCTCGGGCATGGGGGGCTCCTTCCGAAGCGAGCTAAGATGAGTGAAGACTCAGGTTGAAAATATGAGTCTCGACTCATTTTGTCAACGAGGGGACGAATGGCACCGGACAAGCCGATGCGCGCCGACGCCAGGCGCAACCGCGCCCGCATCCTGCTCGCCGCCGAAGACGTGTTCGCCGAACGCGGACCCTCTGCGTCCACCGAAGAGGTCGCCGCCCGCGCCGGCGTTGCCATCGGGACGGTTTTCCGCCACTTCCCCACCAAGCACGACCTCCTTGCCGCGATCATGAAGGAGCTCAGACAACGTCTCATCGACAAGGCGGAGACCCTCAGTGCTGACGGAGACCCCGGAACGGCCTTCTTCGACTACTTCGCCTTCCTCGTCGAAAGCTCGGCCAAGGTCGGCACCGTTGTCGGTCTCCTCGCCGAAGAGGGCACATCCATCGAACCGGGTGAGCAGATCATGGCGCTCACCCAAACCTTCGACTCGCTGCTGGAAGCCGCCCGGGAGGCTGGGACCGTCCGCGCCGATGTCCGTCTCGATGAGGTCATGGCCCTGCTTACCGCCACCGCCCACGGAGCCTTGGCTGCCGCCTGGTCCGACGACCTCCGCCACCGCACGGTCACCCTGGTCCTAGACGCCCTCCGTTCCCAGTGAGGCAAGGGCGGCCATGGGCATGACAGAAAGCCTGCGATCTGTGATCCGAGTGACAGGCGGCCTGCCTCATCGGTGACAACAAGCGCGCCTCACCCGCCTGGCTCTCTGCACTCACCGGCGATCACCGGTGACGGTTATCGCACTTCGGCTCATTGGAGTGCTTCCGGAAGGCGCGAACCCGTGGCCAGATACCGTGCCCAACGTCGCTCGTTGGCTAGCTAGCGTGCCCACCAGTGGCCAACTAACGTGCCCAGCCTCTGCGTACGCCAGCAACCGATGGCCAACTACTGCGCCCAGTCACAGTGATGCTGCGACGCCTGGGCGGCACCAGAGGGTGTGGCTCTGGCGTCTCACTACGTGAGCGGGACGGCATATCGGGTCATCCCGGGTAGGGCGGGTGCATTATGAGCCTGTTCATCACCACCATCGGTGCAGTGCTGACCACGCTTCTCGGCGTTCTGGTCGGCAGCGTCCTCAGCAGCCGGGCACAACAACGCCAGCGTTCGCACGATCGCCAGCTGGACGCGTGCGCCCAGGTCCTCCGCGAGTCCTCGAACATGCTGATCGAGCTCGCCCTCGCGAACGGCGAGCAAGGCGTCCCCGCCCCGGACGGCGTCAACGTCAAGACCACCCTGGACTGGAAGGCCTGGAACGAGGCCCTCGCTATGGTCAACCTCGTGGCCGACCGCGACATCGTCCAAGCCGCCCACGCCATCGATGCTGAGTTCTGGCCAGTGCACCTACAGATCAAACGAGGCTGGACCACCAAGGAGGACTGGCCCCGCCTCCGCACCGCCATCGACACTAAACGCCAAGACTTTGTCAACATCGCCCGGACGCACCTCGCCGCTGAGCCAGGCCCGCCACTCCGGCGCCTCACCGGCCGCCCCCCGGCAGACCACCCGATCTGGCAGTTCCGCCGCTCCTATTTCACAGCAGGCGAGAGCTGATCCGCCCCACTCAGAGGCGGTAGGACTCCTCTCACAGAAGCTGCATGCGCATGGCGTACATATCCAGTGTCCCGCGAGCTGACGAGGTGGCGGCGGAGCTCCTTCAAGGCGGCGAGTTCCGCAGGATGAAGGACATCGAGGGCAACAAGCTCACAGGCGCCCGCCTTCTTCAACTGGCATGGGTGCAGCTCCCGCTAAGTGAGAACCTCTGTCACCTTGGCGGCTGTGATCAGTGAACATGTGGACAAGCCGCCGACCCGCGGGTGGAGGCCCCAGCAAGCCGTGAAGCCGCTGATCGGCACGGCCTGGCGCCGATTGCTCGGTGGTGGATACGGACTCATCAGGCTCCTAGCTGCGCTCGTTACTACTGATTTCCGGAAGGTCCCAGACGCGGACGGTGCCGTCCGGCGACGGTGGCGAACGAGACGGCGTTCCTGGTCGACTTCCTGCCGGTGGAACGGCGGGTGCTGGGCAGGCAGGGCTTCACCCTCGACCATGTCCAGTACTTCTGTGATGCGCTCAAGCCGTGGATCGCACGGCGGGAGAAGCTGGACAAGTTCGTGCTGCGGCGCGACCCGCGCGACATCTCCCGGATCTGGGCGCTGGACCCCGACGGGACCAGTTATCTGGAGGTTCCGTACCGGACGTTGTCGCGACCGCCGATCAGTCTGTGGGAGCAGCGTGCGGCCGTGGCTCGCATCCGGGAGCTGGGCCGTGGTCAGGTGGATGAGAGCGCGCTGTTTGCGATGGTGGAGCAGATGCGGCAGATCACTGAGGACGCCGCGGCCAAGACCCGTAAGGCCCGCCGCTCGCTGCAGCGCAGGGCCGCCGCGGCGGGCGGCGCCTGTGGTGCCGCCGCCACCGATCGCGAGCGGGGACCTGGCCGCGGGGCCGATGGCCACGCCGTTCGAGGAGATCGAGCAGTGGTGAACGGGGATGTCGAGCTCGGGGAGCCCGAAGACCTGGACCACCTGCATGAGATCGCCCGGCGAGCGGCACGGCTGCCGGTTGACGAACGCGTCAGGTACGTGCGGGCCGACCGGTGGATCGGGTACACCCGCGCCGCTGCCGCCCTGGCGCGGCTGGAGGAGCTGGTGGAGTGGCCGGCCAAGCAGCGGATGCCGAATCTGCTGCTGGTCGGGCCGACGAACAACGGTAAATCGATGATCATCGAGAAGTTCCGTCGCGGGCACCTGCCGGTCTCGCGCCCGGACGCGGAACAGATCCCGGTGCTGGTGGTTCAGATGCCGTCCGAGCCGTCGGTGGTGCGGTTCTACACCGCGTTGCTGGCCGCGTTGGGTGCGCCGTTGCGGCCCCGCCGCCGTATCGCCGAGTTGGAGCAGGTCGCGCTGTACCTGCTGCGCCGTGTCGGCGTGCGGGTCTTGGTGATCGACGAGCTGCACAACGTCCTGGCCGGACGAGGCGATGTGCGGCGCGAGTTCCTCAACCTCCTGCGGTTTCTCGGCAACGAGCTGAAGATTCCGCTGGTCGGCGTGGGGACCAGAGAGGCCTATCTGGCGATCCGCTCCGATGACCAGCTGGAGAACCGGTTCCAGCCGCTGGTGCTGCCCCGGTGGGAGCCGGGCGGAGAGGCTTGTTCGCTGCTGGCCACCTACGCCGGGCCGACCGAGCGGCGCCGTCTGTTCGAGCGGGAGCTGCTGTGAACGGCCGGGTCCAGCGCTGGCCGCTGCACCCGAGGCCGCTGCCGGGCGAGGCGCTGTCGTCGTGGCTGGACCGGGTCTCGGGCGAGCACTCGGTGACCCTGCGCGATCTGCTCGAACACAACCTCGGGTCGGCCTCGATCGTCGACGAGGGATGGAGTGCGGCCGACCTGGACTGGGATCCGCCCGACCGCGTACTGGCCGAGGTGAGCGAGCGCACTGGCGTTGAGCTCGGTGGCCTGCGTGCGATGACGTTCTCGGGGTGGGTGCCCTGGCTGATGGACGGCCTGGGCGAAGGAGACCAGGAATACTTCGACACCTACGTCCGCCAGGACTCGGTGCTGCTGGCCCCCGGCGAAGTCGGACACAATGTCGTGCCGCGATGGCGGCCCTGGCTGACTTCCCAAGCGGTGCGGCACCAATGCCCTGTCTGCGCCGACGCCCCCGACCGTGTCGTCCCGTTGCTCTCGCGGCTGCCGCTGATGCTCAGCTGCGCCGAGCACGGATGCCGTGTCCGACCTGCCGGTGACATCGCGCTGGCGGCCTTCGACGGAGAACCGATACCGCCCGAGCCCGCGCCGCCGGAGACCGTTGAGCTGGATCGACGCACCCACGAAGCAATCACCACAGGCCGAGTCACCCTGCCGCGCCGGTCCGTTCACGCGGGGGTGTGGTTCCGGTTGCTCCGGACGCTGCTCGATGAGGTCAGCACGTCGCCGTCCAAGGTGCGCAAGCGTTCACAGGCGGTCCTCCAAACGATCTGGGAGGCCGTTGGGACTCCGGCCAGGGCCGGCCTCAACGTCTGGCGCCCCTTTGAGGAGCTCGACCGGGACCAGCAGGAGGCGATGCTCCAGGCCGCCGCGATCGCCATGCGGCAAACCGAAACAGGAGTGATCACCGCGCGGGGCACGCTCGGCCCGCTGCTGACCTCCCTGCCGTACCAGCCCGTCGACGCCGGCGCCCCCGCCCGGCCGACCGTCCCGCGACCTCCACGACCACCACGACCACCACGGCATTCCCCAGCCGATTTGGACGCAGCGCTCAAGGACGTCTTTGAAGCCGCCAAGACCGACCAGACCACCGCGCAGTGGATTCTGCAGTGCCTCACTTGGCGGCGACGGAGCACCGCGACCTTCGAACGCGAACGCGAGGAACTGATCAACATGTGCGGCATACCGGCGGAGTTCCTCCCCGAGGCCCACGAATGGGACTTCAGCCGACCGGGCCCCTTCGGGATCCTGTGACCAGCGGAGCTGGCCGCGCTCGACACCCGTTCCACTTCCTTGGAAGCGGAACGACCCCGGCTCGCCGCCCTCGACCGCTTGCAAATCAGACACCAGCGGACACCGTTCGTTCCGGAATTCGTTCCACAACAACTGTTCCGAAAGGGCCGTACAGAGCTGATTTTCGGTACGATCGGGAGATGGGAAACGGCAGCGATCATCCCCATGGCGGGATGGAGTTCGGGTACGCCCGCGTCTCCACCACCAAACAGTCCCTCGAACGGCAACTGGCTGTCCTGGCCGCCGCCGGGATCCCCGATGAGCGGATCTACGTCGACAAGAAGACCGGCACCACCATCGACCGAGACGGCCTGGGCCGACTACTGGCCTACGCCCGCCACGGCGACACCATCGTCGTGCACACCCTGGACCGGATCGGCCGTAACCTGCGCGAGGTCCTCAACCTCGTCCACGATCTCGCCGAGAGGGGCATCGGCGTACGGTCGCTGGCCGACCCGCTGCCCATCAACACCGCCGACGAGGGCATGGGCCGCATCGCCTTCCTGCTGCTGGCGCTGTTCGCCGAGATGGAACGCACCTTCACCGCCGAACGCGCCGCTCACGCCCGCACCGTCGCCGAGGCCAGCGGCCGTCAGATCGGCCGGCCCGTGGCCCATTCCGAAGACAAGATCGAATACGCGCGGCTGCTGAAAGCCCAGGGCGACTCCCTCGGCGTCATCGCCACCAAGACCGGCATCCCCAAGACCTCCCTGCACCGCTACCTCGCCACCCCGGACAACGCCGACGAGCCGGTCGGACACTGACGAGCACCACCGCCTTCCCTTCCCCTTACACGGCGAGGGCGACATGTTCGGCCCGACGAAGTACGGGCCCAGCTGCAGGAACCACCGCCCGGGGGCCGCGGGGTGAGGGTCACCGTCATCGGCTCGCCGGGATTCTGACCCTGCTCGGCGAGATCGCCGGGCGGGCCTGCCGGCAGAGCTTGGAGCGGAAGAACTCCGAAACGCGAGAGAACTCGGACTACCACTCCCACCTGCGCGAACACCGCCCGTGATGGCTATGTGATCATCCTGTGCCGCCATCGTTGGCGGGTCGGCGGACAGTGGTACTCATGCCAAGGCGCCGCGACCTGCTCCTGCTGTCCGTCGCCCTGTTGGTGGTGGTGATCGTGCCAGCCGTCCTCGTGGCCGGCTGCTTCCGCAGCATGCGCGAGGAGTTCGACACCGCGCCGGACACCGAGGAGCTGGAGGATGTCGCACGGTCCGCGGCGGCGACCCAGGCGCGTCACCGTGCGCAGGCCTGGGTCGACGAGCAGATCCGGTTCCTCACCAAGGCGCGTCCGTGGCTCGTCGACCATGGCGGCTCGGTCGTCGACACCTGTTCGGCCTGGCGGCTGCCCATGAGCTTCACCTGGTCGGTGTCCTGCGAACGAGTGGTGACGCGATACTTCGCGGCGGACCGGGAGCTGTGCGATGGCGTCCGCCAGGTCAGCCGTTGGGCCTTCTCGCGCGGTTGGGGAACGGAGCCACGGACCCAGTGCGGGGCCCCGGTGTGCCCACAGGGCATCCGGTCACGTTGGACGGACCCGGACCCGGACCCGGACCCGGGCGCGCCGGCGCGCTGGGCCGAGATCGTCACCTTGTGGTCGGGCAGGGAGTGCCGGCCTCCAGCGACCAGCCTCGCGAACGACGGATACCCCACGCGCTCCCCGTATTTCCAGGCTGAAGTGCGGCGTCCCGATCTGCGGGAAGTATCGACGCGGGCGCTCTCCACGCATCGCCATTTCGTGCAGGTGATGATCAAGCCGGTGTATTTCTCACAGGAGTGATCATCGCGTGGGCGTGGTGACGGCGCGGGCCAAGGCGACCAGCGGTGTAGGGTCAGTGCCCTGATCGCGCCAGGGTCCGGCCAGCTACACGAAGACCGCCAGGCCGAGCGGCACGGGCCATGGTCATTGAGGTCCGACTTCGCACCACCAGGCCGGACTCGTTCAGATCCCCGCGCTCAGATTTCTGCAGACTCCCACTGCGATCGCGTGCAGCGGACTTCGGACACCCGTGCAGGCGGCTTCGGAAATCGACATCCGTACCGACAAGGCACGATGCCGTCCAAAAATCTCCGTCCGAAAAGTCGGTGCGCGACGGCCCGAAGCGTTACCGGAAACCCGGGTGCACATCCATCGGAATCGGAAGAATCGGCATGTGGATCACTCGGGCGGGCCGGGGCCGACGTCGTGCTCCAGATGCGGGTGGTGCTCGCCCGGGGTCAGCGCGATGGTGTGGCGGCGGCTGCTTGTGGCCCGCGGCGACCTCAATCGCCAATCTGCACAAGGTCTTCCAGTGCACGTTCCCCATGCCGGCGGAGGGCCAGCCGATCTCCGCGTTGCGCACGCCGCGGATACGCGACGCCGAGCGCGTTCCTCGCGGCCTTCGGCCCGTGGGAACCACTCCCAAGCGCTACCTGACCGGCCAAGCCGATCATTGACCTGCGGCAAGGAGGTCGATCTGCGTACAGGGCGCCGCGACCTCCTCAACCGTGTGACCGGGGTCAAGACGCGGGCCAGAAGAGTGCCAGAAAGCGGCCCGTGCCCCACGCGGTCAGGCGCATCTCATAGTCGCCGGCGGGGAGAGGGGGCCACAGGGGGATCCTCCCGCCGTAGATTTGGTCACTTCCGCACACTCCAGTGGGCAGGTGGAGGAGATGCATCCCTTCCCCGCCTCCGGCCGTCACCTTGAACGTGCCCAGGGTCCGCTGCTCGGGGTCGGGCGGTGGCGGCTCCCCGTTCCACCGCTGAACGCGCAGCGTCCCGCCCTCACCCCGACCCGGATCAGCACCCCCGCGGAGACCGGCTCGACTTCAGCGGCACCGGCGGCGGGGAGGCGATCGGGCAACGAGTCCGACAGCATGAGGCCGATACGCGGATACCCGGCATGGATGGTCACTCCCGTGTCCGTCACCAGACCGGCGGTCTGCTCCACCTGCCAGAACTGGAAGAGATACCGCTCCTGCCCGTGCAACGCCTCGACCGCCGGGTCGTCCAACTGGGCGTCTCGTGCCATGAGCGCATGGAACGCCGCGCGGGTGCTCTCCCGTTCCCACCCGGTGATCCGCACGTCGTAGACGCCCGGATCCACCCCGAACGCATCGGAAGAACCGCCGGTGATCTCGTTCAGGGTCAGTTCGCCGGTCGGCAGGTGGAGCCGGACGGTCCGCTGCACCTCGTGTCCGTCCGGCGGGGGCGGTGCCGGGCCGTCCCACAGCTCGCATCGGACGTCCGGGTAGGCGAGTTGCTCGCCCACGCCGACGAGAACGGCGGAACGGCCTACGCCCAGCCATCCCGCCCCGGGAACGGGCGGCTCCCCGTCGTCCGCCGCGTTGACGTCACCGATACCGAACATGCGGTAGTCAGGGTGCACCTGAAGATTGTTCGCATCGAGGAGTTTCGCCACGCGAAGCAACCTAGCGTTCACCTCTGACGACCTCGACCGCCTCGGCTGATGAGGGTCGCGGCCCCATCACCCGTCACACTGGGCTCGGTCTGTGGTCAGGGACGCGTCCCCGACACCGACGCCATGGCGATCATCGCCTGCGCACCCGGATCGACAGGTGCTTGCCACGCCGCACGATCTGCTGCAGCTTCTGCGATCCTGCTCGGTCAGCCGCCGCACTCTGACTGGCTCTGCCATCCACGCACCTCCACCCCCGACAGCGATCACGTTGCTATCGACAGTGGAGCCACCAGGCGCATACGCCATGAACGTCGAGCGGCGTGTCACCAGAGACGGTGAACGTATGCGGTCACCGTCCTGCGCCAGACCACCCGATCCCTCCCCGCGCCGCCCGCCGACGTCGAGGACTTCACGATCGACTCTGCCGAGACGGACCGGACGCTGGAGCGGATCAAGCACTTCCTGTGGCACGGCAACACCTTCCGCGCCCTCGACCTGCTCACCGGTCTCGTCGAGGACTACGAACTGCTGTGCGCAGACGACCCCGGCGACAAGCAGCGCGTCTGCCACACCCGGCTGGCCGAGTTCCGCACCTACATCGACCGGAAGCAGCACGAGATTCCCAGTGACGGCGCGGGCCAAGGCGACCAGCGGTGTAGGGTCAGTGCCCTGATCGCGCCAGGGTCCGGCCAGCTACACGAAGACCGCCAGGCCGAGCGGCACGGGCCATGGTCATTGAGGTCCGACTTCGCACCACCAGGCCGGACTCGTTCAGATCCCCGTGCTCAGATTTCTGCAGACTCCCACTGCGATCGCGTGCAGCGGACTTCGGACACCCGTGCAGGCGGCTTCGGAAATCGACAAACGGCATGATTCTTCACCTGATGTCCGGTTTTCCGAAGGGCTTGCGGGATCGATCGGAGCCTGTCGGGAAACGCCCCACCCTGCGGCTCTGGCGCTCCTGGCCCTTCCTCGATCGTTGCCAACTTGGCTATACAGGCTTGGCGAGTCCGGCGAGTTCGGCGAAGGGCAGGACGGTGGCTCGCGCAGCGCGTGCCCGTCGCCAGCCCAGTCACCACCCTCGGTCCCTCCGCCCGGCCGACATCTCACTCCGGCGGGGGAGCCGGTTCCCCTGAGCGAGTGATCATCAGTGCTTGCAGGTCGAAGAGGGTAGGGGCATGGCGATCAAACTGATTCACGCGGCCCCCTCTGTCAGCGACACCCAACGGCCCGTCCCGCGCTGGGCGCTACGAACCGCCTATGCGATCCCGCTGCTTCTCCTGCCCTCCTGCCTGTGGCGGCTGCCGTTCGCCTTCCACTTCGAGATGGGCCAGATCGACGACGGTGCGACCCCGTCGCCTCTGTGGATCAGCATTCCGTACGTCTTCGGCCTCAGCGTGCTCACAGAGGCGGCGGCATTGCTGACCATCGGCCTGGTGCGCGGGTGGGGCGAGGTCGCCCCCGCCTGGATCCCGTTCATCGGCGGCAAGCGCATCCGCCCGGCAGCAGTGATCGTCCCGGCGGCAATCGGCGGGTTGGTCATGACCGCCGTCTCGGTGATGATGACGCTCACCTGGATCGGCGTCATCAACGGAACCGGCTACGAGAACGGCTGGTGGGAGGCACTGGCGAAGGTCTGCATCAGCCCGATCGGCCTGTGGGGCCCGCTGACCCTGGCGCTGACGTACGCCTACTACGTGCGCCGCCGCCCGGCAAGCCCGCATGATCTCCCTCGACGTCACCATCACCTGCGGTGGAGAGCGGCCGCCCTCGGCAACGAGGTGGGGCCAGAACCCATTCGTGATCAACGGTCCAGGGCTCGACAGGGTGGGGCCAAAAGAGGCTGAGGGTGGGGCCATGACTCGCGCGTGAAACCGCCGCGCTCGACTGAGCAGGCTCAACGAACTCGCAGGTCAGGCGTAGGGTCGTGGGGCTTCGGTGATTGCTGGTGATTGCTGCAGGGTCCCGGGTACGTCATCTCCCGCGAACCCCCGATCCTCGACCTTGCGCCTTGCGCTGCGGCTCGATGCCCAGGGCCGCACAGGCACCGTCCACGGCTGCCCGGCGGAGCTCGTCCTTTGGCACGTCAGCGAACTGGATCGTGCAGTCCTGGAGGCCGCCGAAGGCGATCGCGGCCCGGGTGGCCTGCTCCAGCGTAGGTTCGGGGCCGTGCAGCAGCTTGGTCAGCCGCCCGCGCCAGTCCATCACGCGGTCGATCAGGCCCAGGTCGGCGAGGGTGGTCAGCTCGCTGAGCATGAGCACCATCTCTCTGCGGTGGCGGTAGTGGAAGTCGAAGTAGCCCTCCAGCAGGGCGCGGGGCTCTACCTCGTCCAGCGCCTCCTGACTTGCCAGGAACGCCTCTTCCTCGTCGATGATCGGCTGCACGATGCTGCGAACCAGGTCCTCGCGTGAGGAGAAGTGGTAGTAGAGGGCCGGCTTGGTGATCCCCAGCCGGTCGGCGATCTCCTGCAGGCTAGTCCGCTGCACACCCTGTTGGACGAAGAGCTCGCGGGCGACCTCCAGGATCCGCTGTTTGGTGGCGGAGGGGCGAGGCATGCCGCCAGCATATCTTACTTAACGATAGGTAAGTAGCCGTGCTACGCTTACCTACCGTTAAGTAAGGAGGCGGACTCATGCGGATCCTCATCTCCGGTGCCAGCATCGCCGGTCCGGTGCTGGCGTACTGGCTCACCAGGCACGGCTTCTGCGTCACCGTCGTCGAGCGCGCGCCGGCTCTGCGCAAGACCGGCGGCCACGCGGTCGACCTGTTCCGGCCCGCCATGGACATCTCGGAAAAGATGGGCGTGCTCGCGCGCGTCCAGGAGCGGGCTACCGGCACGAACCAGATGACCGTCCACCGGGAGGGTGTGCGGCGTCCCGTCCGGGTGGATCTCTCCAAAGTCTTCGGTGCCACCTCCGACCGGCACGTCGAGATCATGCGCGACGACCTGAGCGAGATCTACTACGACGCCACGCGCGACGACGTCGAGTACCTCTTCGGCGACTCGATCACCGAGATCTCACCCGACGGCGAGGTCAGGTTCGACAACGCCGCGCCGCGCCGCTTCGACCTCGTCGTCGGCGCGGACGGGCTGCACTCCAACGTGCGCAGCCTGGTCTTCGGCGACGAGTCCCGCTTCAGCACCTTCATCGGGGCCTATTTCGGGGTGCTGACCCTGCCGAACGTCTCCAGCCTGGACCGCGAGCTCCTCATCCACGTCGGCGTCGGCCGCACCGCCGGCATGTACGGCGCGCGGCACCTGGATGACGCGCGGGCGTTGTTGCTGTTCCGCAGCGAGCGCGAACTCGACTACCACCACCATGACGTGCCCCGGCAGAAGGAACTGCTGCGCGGTGCGTTCGCCGGCATGCACGCCGACGTGGACCGCTGGCTGGACGAACTCGACCGCACCCCGGCGTTCTACTTCGACTCCATCACCCAGCTCCGCATGGACACCTGGTCGCGGGGCAGGGTGACGCTCGTCGGCGACGCGGGCTACTGCCCTGGCCCGGCCGTCGGCGGCAGCACCACCCTGGCCGTCGTCGGCGCGTACGTCCTCGCCGGGGAATTGGCGCGGGCGGGCGGCGACCACGAGCGCGCCTTCCCCGCCTACGAGCGCGCCATGGCCGAGCACGTGCACGGCAGCCGCGCGGCCGCACTGAGCGCGGCCAAGACCCTGATCCCCACCTCCCGCCTCGGTGTGTCGGGACTGGCGCAGGGCGCCCGCCTGATCTCCGCCCTGCCCGCAGGCATCGGCCGCGTCCTTCTCCGCCTCACCACCAAGAGCGCACGCCTCTACAACTCAATGACCCTCGACGACTACCCGCCCTCACCCACCGCATCAGAAGGCCGGGCCGGCCGCGAAGCGGATTCCGCAGATCCGGCGACCGCCGAAGGACGGATTCTCTGATGGAACCACTCCTCGCGCTCCTAGCGGGGTTCGGCGGTGCCCGGCTGGCCGGCGCCGCCGGCATCAACGCACTGGACGGCTGGCAGCCGGCGCTGCGAGTGGGCGTCGCGACGATGTTCCTGCTCACCACCTTCGCGCACTTCTATCCGCAGCTCCGCGCCGATCTCGTCGCCATGGTCCCGCCGGCACTCCCCAAGCCCGGACTGCTCGTCACGCTCACCGGCATCCTCGAACTCGCCGGGGCCATCGGCGTCCTCATCCCAGCGACCGCGCCCGTCGCCGCGGCCTGCCTCCTCACACTGATGATCGCGATGTTCCCGGCGAACGTCTCGGCCGCCCGTCGCAAGGTGGCCCAGGGCGACCCGATCGGCCGCCGCACCGCACTGCAGATGATCTTCATCGCCGCGGCGGCGCTGATCATCCCGTGAACGGCGGGCCGTATCCGATCGATTGTCACGGCCCCGGGCCCTGCAGGGCTGATGGCTGCTACAGCCCGGCTCCGGGCTCGTCGACGGCCACAGTCCGCCGGGGCCGGTGGCCCTGCTCGTCGAGCTGAGCGAGTTCATGTTCGTAGTCGACGGTGATGGAGCCGAGGGCCGGGGAGATGTGCGCCAGGACCCTGGCGTCCACCTCGCGGCCAGCGCCGCGCAGTTCGCCGACAGCCAGGCCCATGTACTCAGTGCCAGCAGACCACCGCGTTCGTCACGACGGTAAGGCACCATGACTGCTCGTTCTGCTGCTCGGGCCGGCGCCAGATGACCTTGCCCTCGCGGGCGTAATGGAGCTGGCGGCGAGGCGAGTGAAGCGACTCACCCTTGTTCATCTGCCTGGCGATCTTCCTCCTGTACCCCTCGTCCGACAGGTACTTGGCGGCTCAGGACACGTTCGGGAGGAGGACGCCGAAACGAGCACCCTCCGGCCGGGCTGGAGCTCGGGTACGCCCGGGTGTCCACCACCAAGCAGTCGCTGGAGCGCCAGCTCGACGCGCTGGCCGCCGCCGGCATTGGCGATGAGCGCATCTACGTCGACAAGAAGACCGGCGCCACCGTCGACCGCACCGGACTCAACCAGTTGCTGGCCTACGCCCGGCCCGGCGACACCATCGTCGTGCACACCCTGGACCGGATCGGCCGCAACCTGCGCGAGGTCCTCAACCTCGTCCACGAACTCGCCGAACGAGGGATCGGAGTGCGGTCGCTGGCCGACCCGCTGCCCATCAACACCGCCGACGAGGGCATGGCCCGCATCGCCTTCTTGCTGCTGGCGCTGTTCGCCGAGATGGAACGCACCTTCACCGCCGAACGCGCCGCTCACGCCCGCGCCGTCGCCGAAGCCGCAGGCCGGCAGATCGGACGACCTGTCGCCCACCCCGAAGACAAGATCGAATACGCGCGGCTGCTGAAGGCCCAGGGCGACTCCCTCGGCGTCATCGCCGCCAAGACCGGCATCCCCAAGACCTCGCTGCACCGCTACCTCGCCCGAACCTCCTGACCAGCGCCACCTCGACGGACCGGGAGCCCTCCGTGGAGATCAACCAGCAGCAACTCGATGAGATTCTGGCCGACTTCTCCGCACTCGGCCGAGCCACCTACCTCGACGACCCGATCCTGAACTTCGGCTACGCCGCCACCGACAACGACGAGTTGGGCATCCCTCGGTTCAGCCTCGAGTTGCCGCGGGTACCCGTCGCTCTGATCGGGGTCCCGGACTGGCGGAGTCGCGTATTCAACTGTCGCGAGTTCTCCGCTGAGGAGTGGGCCGTTAGTGGTGTCGGCGGGCGGGGTCTTGCTGGGCAAGGGCGGCGCCGACGGCTTCGGTGCTGACGTTGGTGTAGATGGCCAGGCTGCGGATGTTCTCGTGTCCGGACAGCGCCATGAGCATCGGGGCTGACCATCCGTCTTCGGCGAGATGGGTCAGCCGGGAGTGGCGGAGCTGGTGGAGGGTGTAGCCGCGTCGGCGGGGATCGTGCTGCTTGGTGTCCTGCTTGAACAGGTACTCGGCGCGTTCGAAGGACAGGCGGCCGCGGCCGGTGTGCGGGCACAGGTCGGCGGCCGCGGGCGTGCGAGCCGGCGCGGGGCGGCGGTCGGCCAGGAACAGTGGGCCCGAGGTGCGGTCGCTGATCAGCCGTGGGAGCAGTCGGGCGGTGCCGGACTGCCAGTGGATCCACCGGACGGTGCCGCCCTTGCCGGTGATCCGGCCGCGTTTGTTGTCCAGGTCCAGGTCCTCGATGTTGAGCGAGAGGACTTCGTCGGCGCGGGCCGCCGATTCGTACAGCAGCCGCCACAGTGTTTTCTCGCGCAGCGCCAGGTCGCCGCGGGCCAGGATCGCGGCGATGGTGTGGCGGTCGATGGCGCGGGTTCGGTCGCGAGTTTCAGGGCGCCGTTCGACCAACGCGGCATGGGCCGATCGTCCGGGCGCGGCGGTCGGCAGTACTCGTGATGGTGTCGGCGCGTTGTTGTCCAATGGCTACTTTGGCCACGGGCGTGCCAAGCGGGTGATCGCGACGCACCCGCGTGGATGACCGCCGCCGCAGGGACGCCAGGCTTCGGCGGAAGCTGACGAGATCCTCACCCCGGACTGACCGGGGACGCGAAGGCCACACCACCCGGCTATCAGCCCATCTGAACCCGGGCCCCGCTGCCGACGAATACGACACGGTCGAATATGGCAGTGCACCGGTCCCGGGGCCGCTCGTGCCTAGACCGGCTTTACGCAGGCGTACGGAACCCAGCCGCGTGGCACGCCGGGGTAATCCACCCATCGCCAAGTCGGCCAGCTACGCCCACAGCGCTTGTACTCGCCGCCGTCCCTGGTGATGCAGCCCGACTTGGCGGTCTTGCCCTTGGGGAAGAGGCCAAGAGCCGTGGCGTTGATGTTCATGGTCTTGCGGATCTTGACGCTCTCCAGCGCCTTGAGCTTGCAGGTCCGAGCCGGGGCCGCAGTACCCGAGCCTGTGTCCGCGATGGCCACGGGGCCGGTGACGGTAAATGCAGCGAGGGCAGCGCCGATGATCAGGGGTTTCTTCACGGGGGCCTCTCCGCCAAGCCCAGGGGCGAGGCAGGTAGAAAAGATGATCTTCTTGGACGATGTCTATCAGAGGTCGCAGGAGACTGCATGAAGATCAACGAAGACTGCCGAGGGACGGCTTGGGCAGCGTGCGCTGCAGGCGGCGGGCGTCCATCGCCGCCCACATCACCTGCTTGGCGCCCTCGGGCGCGACGCCCAGCCGCTCGATCAGCGCGGGCCCGCCAGCCAAGTACTGGGTGATCTGCTGATCATCGGCGCGTTCCAGGGCTTGGCGCAGGTAGGGGTCACGCTCGGCGGCCGCCCGGACCGCGTCCAGGTCGGCCCCGGCGAACACCTGGGGGACCTCGATCACGCGGCCGTCCAGCAGCTGGGTGACCGGAGAGCCCGAGCGGGCGGTGAGCTCTTGATGGTGCTCGGGCCACAGCGTGCCCAGCACCAGCACCGGCCCCCGACCGGCATCGCCCAGCAGCGTCCGCAGCCCGGCGGCGACCCGCTCACCCGCCTCCCCGCCCAGATACTCCTGGGACTCGTTCAGCCAGACCACCGTGTAAGGCGCGACCCGCTCCAACTCCGCCAGCGCCGCACCCGGCCGATTCGGATCGGGCGGGTGCCACAACCGCCACCCGCCCTCCTGCCTCAAGCCCTCCAGCGCCTCCCAGCAGGCCCGGGTCTTGCCCGACGACGACCCCGCCACCAGCACCACCATGCCGCTGGTCCCCGCGGCCGCCCTCCCGACCACGTCCGCGAGCTCGGCGTCGTGCGCCCGCGGAACATAGGCCGGCAGCTCCGCGAGCCGGCTGCGACCCCCGGCGGCGTGATCGCCAGGGGTGATGGGACGGTGGACCTTCAGCGCGAACGGATCGGTCACCTCTTCCAGCGGCCGCCCCGCCCCCTGCTCTACTGGTCGCCGGGCACGCTGGTGAGCACGCTTCCAAGCGGCCAGCTCGGCCTGAGGAACGCCCAGCACGGCCAGTACCGGCTGCAGCGTCGACCAGCGCGGGAAGGCGGTACCGGCGCACATGCCGTGCACCGTGGCCGGCACCGTCCCGGCCTCGGTCGCCAGCTCCTGGTAGCTCAACCCCGCCGCCTCGCGCAGCCCGGCCAGCGCCTCATGCAGGTCACTGCGGTCCGCGATCCGGCCCGGATCAGTTCCCATGCCGCCGCCCCTTTCCGCCTGCCCGCTGCCCCGCCGTGTCGACCATTCGGTTGATGTTCGGAGCCTAGAACCACACCAGGCCGCTACCTGCCCGTTCACGCGTTTTGGCCGGTCCGGATGCGGCCGAACACGTCCTCGCCGCACCGTCGGGGTCATGACCACCACGCTGCTGACCGTGATCGGCGCCACCGCCCTGCTCCTGCAGGCCGCCCTGCGCATCCCCGCCGCCCTCACCGACCTGATCCGCGCCCTGCTGCCCCTGCGCCAGGCACTGCACGAACTCCGCAACCCCACCGACCTGAACCAGACCCCGCCCACTCACACCACCGATGACGGCTCACCCCGCGGCGAACCCCGGCGGGCGGTCTCCCTAGCCTCCCCGGCCAGGAAGGACACTTGGTGAAGGCCACTTCGGAAATCGGTGCAGAACACTCCGGGAACCGACACGGAAAATGGGGCACCGAGTGATGAAACGGCGCCCTGTGGGGGCTGATTCGCGGCCCGGGTTGCCGACAGGATTTTCCGACCGCACGTGGTACTCGCGGGGAGTCGCGCGTAGGTTCCTACGGATACTGCGAGAATTTCGGTGGCGATCAGGCGTGCCAGCACATGCAGGGGCGGCGACGAGTGCGGGCCTGGCCGGTGAAGTGTCCGCCGGAGGTGACAACATTCCACCCTGTGATCAAGTCCGACGAAGACTTCACCTGGACGGGCCGCTGCCCCGGGGACCCTCGCGAGAACTACGCCGTGGCGATGGTGCGCGGCCTGACCCCTCAGCACCTTCTCGAGAGGCTGGGGCTTCTCCCGGTCGATCCGCCGTGCATCACCGGGGCCGAAGCCATGTACGAGCATTGGATGGAGGCGGCGCCCGACGACCTGGTCGGCGTCTTCTCGATCGACGATTGGGCGGTGGCCTTCGAACCCGGCGCGTACCTGCTCGCCGGCCGTGACAGGCTCACCCGGCTGTCGGCCGGCACCCGCCTGGTCTGCCACTCCAGCAGCGTCTACACCCAGGATCACTTCCTCTGGCTGGAGGACGGAGAACTACGGCTCTACCTCCGGCCATTCTGGCCCGAGGAGCGGCAGGGCACCGCCGTCACCGACCTCATGGACGCCATGCGCGCCATCGGCTTCCGGTTCATCGAGGACGAAGGCGAGGAGAACCCGATCGCCAAGGCGTTCGCGCTGGCCGAGCACATCACCGGCGTCCCCCTCACCGAGGAGAGGTTCGAGAAGGCGGTCTACCTGCTGGGCGCCGTGCCGAACTGACCGGCACCGAAGTGCAGTACATCTGCCCCCACACCGGCCGCACCCCCAGTGCGCGATCTGGGGCGTGGTCACGTGGCGGCTCCGGCGCGTTCCAGGACCCCGGTACACCGTCGCTCGCCCGACGGAGAAGACCTCCATCAACTCGGCGATGGGTGTGCGTGCTCAGGAGGTGGGGCAGAGGATGCCGATGGGGATCGGAAGGGCTTTGGTGGCGGGAGAAGTGCTAAGGAAGGCGCAGATCTGGGCGACCTCGGGGAGGGGCTCAGCCACGGCGTCGGGAGCCTTCGCGGCCACCGCACCCGCTGGATGATCGAAGTCCACGCGGGCGTCTTCGTGGGCAACCCCAGCCGACGCATCCGTGACCGCCTCTGGGACCCCTTGGCAAACCGCATCGACGACGGCCAGGCCATCCTCGTCGAACAGTCCAGCAACGAGCAGGGCTGGGCAGTCCGGACAGCAAGCAAAGACCGCCGGCAGCCCGTCGACTTCGACGGCCTCATCCTGTCCGCCCGCCGCCGAAACCAACCCAAATGAGAACCCGCCCTTCGCCGGATAACACGCAGGTCCCGCAAGCGTCGGCCCGCACGCGCGGGGATGGTCCTGGACCTCATCAGAGGGATGATGGAGGCAATAGGTCGATCCGGCACGCACGGGAGGATTCGCAGCTCTTTCCGGGCGTCGCGTCAGTTTCTCACACGTGGGCTCGCGGGATTCTGCTGGTCATCGTTGCGGGATCTTCTGTTCGCGGGTCCACAGGTCGATCAGTTCTAGCGTGGTGTCGTTGTGGGTCTTGACGTTCACCTGGTTGCCGTTGTGTTCCATGTCGACGCCCACGGCGCGCAGGTCGGGGATCTGGCCGCTGGAGAGCGCCTGCTGCTCGGGATGCTGTTCATAGCCGCCGGGGCGCCACCAGTAGAGCTGCGATGAGATCGGTTTCTCGCCGTCCTCGGCGAATGTCCGGGCGAGGTCCTGCATGGTCGCCATGGCCTGGAAGATCACCGTCTCCCCGATCTCGTGGACGAAGATGTACTCGGGGAGGGGGAAGGCCACCAGGGCGCCGACTCGGCCGTGCCGTACGTGCCGGCTGAGGACGTGGATGTGGGCTCCGACGTATCGGTGCTGCCCGCCGACGTACATCATCGGGACGCCGCGGACTTCCTTGCGCTCGGTGTAGTGGTCCTCTTTCTCGATCGCCGCGCGCAGGCCGACGCCGAAGGCCTCGTTCTCCGGGATGCCGCCGAGGTCGGCGCGGTTCACCGGACGGATCGAGTCGGGTAGGTCCTCGACGACGGCCTGGACCAGGCCCTGTGCCAGCGGGCGGATGAGCATCGCCTCGCGCAGGCCGGGCGGTTGGGCGAACGCGTCCTCCGGGTAGAGCCGTACACGCAGGGTTCCCGCCTCGATCATCCGTCCGACCTCGGACGGTGATGCGGGTTGCTGGGCGGGAGCCTGCTGAGCAGGCGAGGCTCCGGGGGGCCATGGAGCCGGGCCGGGAGGCGGGGGAGCCCACGGGGGGGCCGCCGGAGCGGCCCGCTGCGTCATGTGCTTGGACACCGCTGCCTGGGCCCATTGGGCGGCATTTCCCGGCAGAGCTGAAGGGGGAGTCCGGCTGACGAACATCCGCCATTCAGTGATGTCCAACGATCTCTTGCCGCCATCGGGAAAACGGATGATGAGCGTATTAGCGGCGTCGAGATGGGCCCTGCACCCATGGCTTAAGAACGCGTGGATCAGGACGTCGGCGGCAATGTCGGGATTCACTTATTCTCCTCAAGCCGTTCTGTTCCGAGGGCAGGACGTCACCGCAACGATGCTAACCGGAAGATCAGATAGACAGAGCGGGGTGGGTGCTCTGGCCCGCCGGCCCATCCGCCACATAGTCCGCACTGGCCAGTGCGTGGTGTTCCGTGCTGCCCTGGACACGACCGCGGTTGTCCGTGAGCTGATCGCCTAAGGCTGAGAGGTCACCGCTGAGCTCCTGGCACAGCCGCCTCCTTGTCGCACCGACCGCATCGCGCCCACTCTGTCGACGACGGAATTGATCTCGAGCGAGTCGAACGGGAGGCGGGGCGGCGTATCGACCCGGACTGGGCGGTGGACCGCGAGCGGCAGTTCGGGGCCATACATGAGCTTCACGGGAACGGCGGCTGGACGCGGCACAGCCTCGCAGCCGCCAAAGGGTCGAGCGACTCCACTGTGCACGGTATCTCCGACGGCTCGGCCAGTACCCCCGATCAGGGATGCTCATTGCGTTCGTCGAGGCGTGTGGCTAGGCCCCGGCGGCCTGGCCGGCCGCACGCCACCACAGTCAAGGCCCACAGGCAATTCCCGGCCGACGCTCCACGAAGGTCATCTATCCCCAGGCCAGGTGGCTGTTCGTCTGCCATCTCGGTGCCGAACACCGTCTCCAACCCGGTGTCCAGGCGCATCGCTTCGTGCAGTCCACCGTAGGTCAGGGCAAGGATGGTCAGCGTCAGCGGCACCGCCTTGGCACAAGCTTCGCCGGGCTTGAGGCGCCGTCCATGAACGAAGCTGGCGGAGCCGCCGGCGTGCGGAAAGCAGACAAGCTGCACCCCCGGTGCAGGATGGTAACGGCGGAGCCACAAGTCCGAGGCCATGCCTCATTGATGCGTCAGCACGGCAACGCGAGACTAAAAGCAGCAGCTCAGGCCCAGATCGAGTGGGCGTGCCGTCAGGGACTTGAACCCCGAACAGCTACCCAAGGAGCCGCTGGTCACTGCGGTAGATGGGGGTTTCGAGCCGCGGCCGAATCCCAACAGCTCAGCGACTTCCTCCACCGTGAGGGCGAGCCGATCCTGTCCATGACGCTGCCGACGGGCATCGGCTTGAGGGCTGGAGGTGGGCGGGTCTGCGACCGCCGGCCCGGCGGGGACTCGGCCGCCGGCGTTCCAGGCCGAGTTGGCGCTTGAACGTCCAGACGATCGCCTCGACGCGCTGCCGCAGCCGGTTGGGGAAGACCCCGGGTCCTCCTCATCGCGGTGGGCGGCCGGACTATTGAAACAAACCTTCAAATGGGTATTGACAAACGATCATGGCGAGCAGATGATCAGCTCAACCAAGATCCTCTCGCTCGAAGGAGCTCGAAATGCGAATTGTGGGTAATCGAGCCGTGTCCATTGCGGCCGCGGCGCTTACCGTGGTCGTGGCGCCTGTCGTGATGGCCATTCCGAGCGCAGCGGCGAACGAGAAGGGCGCCGGAATCATGGCCGGCTGCACGAACTGGACGCCGCATATGAGGGGAGTCATCGTCGGCAAGGCTAAGGTGCACAGCAGTTACTACGGGTCATCCAGGGTGGTGGCCACGTGGAAGTACGGTCAGCTTTTCCGTGTCAACAAGCGTTGCGTGAACAGTCACGGAAACCTGTGGTGGCACTCGGACTGCTGCGCTGGCGTTAAAGGCTACATCTGGACCGAATATACAAAGCCCACCGGAACCCCGTGAACTAACAGGGCTCACCTGGCGATCTGTGGCTGTAGGTCGCAGCCACACACCCGCAGCACCCACACGATGCGCATCCACTCCACCGACCCCGAAACCCAACGATTCCTTGCCGCTTTGGTGTAACTGCACTCCAGTCGTCCGATTGAGTTTCTAGGACGGCTCCAGAAGGACTCCCCGCGGCAGCCATCAACTCGCCATGGCCACGAGGTGTGGCTCCCGCAGGTTGCCCAATTAGCTCATTAGACGGCGCTGAGATATGGTTTCCGGCCCGAACGCCAAGGTCAATATGGGAATCACATGGCCCATGATCTTGCGCCGATAATTCACACCGAAGGGGTCACTGGTTCGAACCCGGTATCGCCCACCCGTTCCCCCAGATCAGAGCCGTGATCCTCGCCCAGAGATCGCGGCTCTCGGTCGTTTTGCCAGTTTGTGGGGCCGTTTGGGAGACGATCTTCGAGGTCTTCCGCTGCCGTTCGGCCAGCCGGTCCAATAGCGGCACCGGCGACCGCGGTGACTACTCCGCAGACCCGTACGGGATGTTCACTGCACCCTGACGGCCCGGGGGACCCAGACCCCCGCAAGGCTGGATCAGCTGCCTGTTCTGCAATAGCCGCAGGAAGGACGGGCTGCGGGACTTCGCGACCGATGCCGAGGGCCCCGTGTCGATGTCGTCAGGTGTGAGGTCGCGCATGCACACGGTGCGCTCCGCATCCCAGCGGGGGTCGTAGGCGGGACCGGCCATCTGTCCGATCCCAGACACGCTGATACACAACTGAGCGGCTGCCGCGCCGCGCCCGATACGCGGGAGAGACCCTCCAGAGGGCTGCTGGGTTCAGGCTCGATGCCGGACGGGACGGCCCACTGCTGTCCCCCGCACCAGCCCGCCGGAGCGATGGCCGACGGCAGACGTAAGGGGAGCCACTCATGCACACAGGCCGAAGGGCGGCCGCCGCTCTGATGACGGGGATCGCGCTGACCGCGGTCCTTGTAGCGCCCTCATCGGCGCAGGCCGTGGTGGGTGGCACCGAGTCCACCCGGGCCTACTCGTTCATGGGCTCGTTCCAGCCGTCCTATCCCGCCCCGCCGCGCCCGGACAAGCACGGCTGTGGGGTGGAGGTCCTCGCGCCGCAATGGGTCCTGACTGCCAGTCACTGCGCAGGCAGGAACCCCACCAATGCGAAGGCGGGGGTTCCGCGCGGCTGGAAGGTCCGGGTCGGGTCACTGGACACAACCTCCGGCGGCGAGGTCGCCGAGGTCGACCACTATTACCGGCTTGCGACCAGTCGTGATGAGGGAGGGTTCTGGGGCCGCGACCTCGCGTTGATGCACCTGCGGACCCCGGTTCGGGCCAAGCCGGTGCGGATCGCCTCGACCACACCGCCGGACAACACGCCCGTCCGAATCATGGGCTGGGGCATGACCTGCGACGACACCGATAACGCGGCGTGTTTCCCCACGCGGCTGCGAGAGGCCGACACCGTGGTGCAGCCGATCTCGACGTGTCCGTCAGCCGCGCCCAACGGAGAGTTGTGCATCGGTAGCCGCGACGGGAAAATCGCCGCGTCGGACATGGACTCCGGTGGGCCGGCGCTGGTCCGCGACGGCGGCCAGTGGGCCGTGGCCGGTGTGGTCAGTGGCCCCGACGAAAGCGGCAAGACGCTGTACTCCGATGTCACCAAGCACGCCGACTGGATCAACGGCATCATCACGGGCACCAGCGTGCCCCCCGATGATCTGATCCCGGACATGGAAGGCTCGGTGGACCTGAGCGGCTGTGCGGGCTCAGTGGTGCGCGCCCCCGCCTCCCGGCCGCAGGATCCGGCGCTGTTGCTGACCAACGGTCACTGTGTGCAAGGACAGCGGCCCGCGCCCGGAACTGCGGCAGTGGACCAGCCTGCCGACCGCAAGGTGCCTGTCGCTGACCGTCAGGGCTATCCCCAAACCACCGCCCGTGCGAAACGGCTGGTGTACGCGACGATGACCGGCACCGACATCGCGCTCTACCGCCTGGACAAGACCTACGCGCAGTTGAAGGCCGAAGGCGCGAAAGTCTTCCAGCTCACCTCCACCCCCGTGCGCGCAGGCGCCCCACTGACCGTGGCGTCCGTCGGCACCCGCTACAACTGCACCGCCGAGGCCGTAGTCCCACACCTGAGGGAGGGCGGCTATCAGCTGAACAATTCAATCCGCTACACCACCAGCGACGACTGCGTTCCCTGGCACGGCGACTCCGGCTCGGCGCTGCTGGCCCCCGACGGCATCACGGTCGTGGGAATCCACAACACCCACAACGACGACGGCGAGCAATGCACCGACAACAACCCCTGCGAAGTGGGCCCGAACGGGGAAGTAACCTCCACGAAGGGTCGTAGCTACGGCCAGCAGGTTTACATGATCACGGACTGCCTGGCCAGGGGATCGAAACTGGACCTGTCCCGCCAGGGCTGCACCCTCACCGGTGCCACGCCCCGTCCCGACTACCGCGACGGCCTCCCCGGTAACCCGGACCGGCACGGCAGCCTCCAAACCCGCGAACGCTGACCCGATCAGCATCACCGGCGAACCCGGCCCCGGCGTAGGCGCGGTGGAGGCAGAATTCGGCAGGGCGGGATGCCCCGTCGCATGATGAACCTCCAGCGCCTACGTCCGATGGGGAGAGATGTCGGTTCCAGTGGCCGGGGGAACCACCCTGGCGCCCGTGGCGATTCTGCTCGTGGAGGACGACGAAGTGATCCGCAGATCGGTCACCTTGGCGCTGGAGCGCTACGGCTACCACGTCACCTCCGCCGGTGACGGCCTGACCGGACTCGAACTGTTCCGGGAAGGCCGCCACGACCTGCTGCTGCTGGACGTGATGCTGCCCGCCCTCGACGGCATCGGGCTGTGCCGCCGAGTCAGGGAGACCAGCATGGACCCGATCCTGATGATGTCCGCGCGCGGCGACGCCGTGGACGTGGTCTCCGGACTGGAGGCGGGCGCCGACGACTACGTGGTCAAACCCGTCGACACCGCGGTACTGGTGGCCCGGATCCGTTCGCTGCTGCGGCGGGCGACCTTCAACCCTGCCGCCGCCCCGGCCGTGCCGCACCACCCCCCGACCGAACCGGTGGGCGGTGCGGCGCGGCCGGAGGGTTCCGGTCGCCCGGGCGAACGCGCCCCGCTGGTCTTCGGCGACCTGACCATCGACACCGTCGGCCTCGATGTGTTCAGGGCGGGCGAACCGGTTGCGCTGGCCCCCACTGAGCTGCGGCTCCTGCTGGAGTTCGCCGCGAACCCCGGCGTCGTTCTGGACCGGCACATGCTGCTGCGCAACGTGTGGGACTACGGCTGGGATGGCGACAGCCGCGTGGTCGACCTGTGCGTCCAGCGGATACGGAGGAAGATCGGAGCCGAGCGGATCCAGACCGTCCGCGGGTTCGGCTACAAGTGGCGGCGCTGACGTGGATGTCCTGCGCGACCTGCTGAACTGGCGTTCGCTGCGCTGGAAGATCGCTGCGCTTGTCGCCATGTCCTGCTGCGCCATCGCGCTGACCGTCGGGGTGCTGGTCCACCGCAGCACCCTGGCCCGGTCGCTGAACGACGGCAGGTCCAAGGCCGTGACGCAGCTGTCCCGAGACCTGCAGGACTACGAGCGGGGCGCCAGGCCGCCCGACTCGCTTCGGACGTCGGCCGAGGCCATGCCCGTCGAGCTGCTGCGCCGACTCCGGGCCCCGCAGGCTCTGGAGGACGGGTATGCCACCTGGTACGACGGTGACGGCCCCGGGGACCACCCCTCGATGTGGGCGGCACAGACGTACCGAGGCAGCCCCGTGGCGGTGGAGGTCGACATGACGTCCGACCTGCTCACCCGGCGCGCCCTGGACCGGCACATGTGGAAGTACTCCCTGGTCGCCCTGGCCGTCGTCGTACCGCTGTCGGCGCTCGCCGCGGAATTGCCCAACCGCAGGCTGCGGCGGGTGGCGCGGACCGCACGCCGGATCGCGGCCGGTGACCTGGCCGCCGGGACCGCGGCCGGCCGCGGCAGCGATGAGATCGCCGAGATCTCCACCACCGTCGATTCGATGGCCGACAGCCTGCTCGGGCGGCTACTGGCCGAGCAGCGCTTCACCGCCGACGTCGCCCACGAATTGCGCACCCCCCTGATGGGTCTGGTCACTGCGAGCGGGCTGCTCCCCGAGGGGGAGGCCACGGAACTGGTCAGGGACTGGGTGGCGGTGCTGCGGACCCTGGTGGAGAACCTGCTGGAGATCTCCCTGCTCGACGCGGGCGCCGAGCGGGCCGACCTCGGGCCTGTTCCGCTCGCCGAGGCGGTCAGGGAGTCGCTGGTCCGCACCGGGCTGCAGACACAGCTCACCACGGCCGGCGCCCTGTCCGCCGAGACCGACCCGCGCCGGCTTGACAGGATCGTCGCCAACCTGGTCGTCAACGCCCACCGGCATGGTCGCGCGCCCGTCGAGGTCGAGGTGACGGGGACCTGTGTGACGGTACGGGACCACGGCCTGGGCTTCCCCCGCGAACTGCTCGCCGACGGGCCCCGACGGTTCCGCACCGGGGCGTCGGAACGCGGCCGGGGCCACGGCCTCGGGCTGACCATCGCGCTCGGCCAGGCCCAGGTCATTGGGGCGTCGCTGTCCTTCGCCAACGCGCCCGACGGCGGGGCTGTCGCCACGCTTCGCCTCCCGGCGGCCGACTGACGCGTCACCGAACGCCGCGATGACGGCAGCTGCGGTAGACGTCAGGCCATCAGGCCGCGTCGGCAGGGCTTTCCGCTCTCGCCGTTTCTCGGGTCAAGGCGGATGGGCGGAGCCTGTTCCCGGAGAGGACAGGCTCCGTCCGGGTCAGGGGATTCCAGCCGATCCAGACCAGTTCGTGTCCGGGGGCCTCCGTGAGGGTGCCGGCGGCGTAGAAGTCCTTGCCGTAGTCGGCCCAGAAGTACCGCTGCCGACTGGTGCGGGCGGGCTGGGCGGAGAACTGGATGTGGTCGACGTTGATGTGGCCCCAGCCGCCGGTCCAGGGCCCGCATCACGCCGATCGTCATGTGGTTGTCGGCACGAACAGCGCAGTGGTGTTAGACAGGCCGCTGGCCCGATCGCAGACTGCTGCCATGAGTCTGGTTTACCGAGCGTTGGACGAGCCCGCGTCGGGCAGGGTGGAGTACTGGCGGCAGGTCATCGGCGACACGCTGGGGCCGATGGAAGTTCGGTTCACTGAGGGGCCGGATGCTCGGGATCGGCTGGTCGTTGGGCAGTTGGGGAGCCTGCGGGTGATCGAGTCGACGGCCGGGCCGGGTGAGGCGGTTCGCACGGCCGCGAATATCCGCCGGTCGGATGCCGGGTTGTTGAGGCTCCTGGCCCATGCGCGCGGGGGTCGTGGTCGGTGAGTCTCGCGCGCGGCATGCCCGTCTTGCGCCAGGCGACCTGGTCCTTGTCGATTCTTCATCCCCGTTCAGGTGCGTGCATCCGATGGCCATCAAGACGGTGTCGATCTCCTTTCCCCGTACCTTGCTGCCCCTGCACCACGACGATGTCGCGCGATTGATCGGGCGGCGCATCCCCGGCGATGGCGGTATCGCCGCGCTGCTGTCGTCGATGATGCGCCAGTTGCCGGGCCGTCTGGCCGAGGCCGGGGGTCAGGTGAGCCCGCGGCTCGGCCCGGCGATGCTGGACCTGCTCGGCACGGCGTTGGCCGAGTGGCTCGGCGACGGCAGGCGGGTATCACCGCAGACCCGGGAGCGGGCCCTGGTCGTGCGCATCCGCGTTCATCGAGGAGCGGCTGGCCGACCCCGGCCTGTCGCCGGCGATGGTGGCGGCCGCGCATCACATTTCCGTGCGGTTGCTGCACAAGCTGTTCACCGACCAGGAGATGACCGTCGCCGACTTCATCCGGCACCGCCGGCTGGAGCGCTGCCGCCAGGATCTCCGCGATCCCACGCTGCGGAATCGTCCGATCAGCAGCATCGGCGCCCGCCACGGGCTGGTCAATCCCGCCCATTTCAGCCGACTGTTCCGCGACGCCTACGGCGTCCCATTCCACGAACCCGTGACCTGCGCGCCAACCGGGCCGCATGGGCAGCCCCGGCGGCCAGCCACCCACCTTTCGCGTTGTCGCCCACGTCCTCACCACGCTCGGAACAGCCGCGGACCCTGACTTGGACCAGGATTCCGCAGCCGCCCGTCCCGTGGGACGACCTGCGATGGGCCCTTGGCCACCTCAACCCACGGCTCAGCGGCCGCTCGTCCGGCGACAACCTCGCCGCCAAACGCCCCGTCCTACGACCCCTTCTCGCCACGAGCTTCAATGATGGTGATGATCTCCTCGCACATTCGGTGGGTGAGCAGGGCGTCGGCGGGTGACAGCGTGGTGCCTGCACGGACCGCGTCGAGGAAGCGCGCGCAGGATTGCTCGATGCCGCGCTGGCGGGCGACCGGGTCCCAGTCGGGGCGGCGGGTGCGGATCTGTGAGCCTTTGTGGTCGATGACGTCGGCGAGATCGAGGACCTGGCTTTTGCGGCCGTCCCCCATGACCTCGCAGACCTCTTCGGTGCTGCCGCTGTCGCGGTTCATGATTCCTATGGCGGTATGGCCGTTCCCGGACAATTGCAGGAGCACGTGGAATAGCAAGCCGTCACGGACCTTGGCCCGCACATCCATGTGAGTGATCTCGCCCGGCAGCAGGAAACGCAGCGTGTCCACCACGTGGATGAAGTCATCGAAGATGACGGTGCGGACGTCACCGGCCAGATCCTTGCGATTCTTCTGCATGACGATCAGGTCCCGTGGCTGCTTCAGCAGCTCGACGTAGCCGGGGGCGTGGCGGCGGTTGAAACCCACCATCAGCGACCGGCCGAACCTCTCAGCCAGACCGGCCAGGCGCTCGGCTCCCTTGAGGTGATAGTCCAAGGGCTTGTCGACATAAACGTGGACTCCCGCCTTGAGTAGCCGTTCGGCCAGTGACACGTGCGAGGCGGTGGCGGTGTGGATGAACGCCGCATCGAGTCCCGCTGCCAGCAGTTCATCCAAGTCGGTCGTCCACGACGGTATCCGGTGGGCCTCGGCGATCCGACGCAGCTTGTCCGCGTTCCGGGTGTGCAGGCGCAGGTCGATGTCCGGCAGCGCGCCCAACACCGGCAGGTACGCCTTCTGCGCGATGTCCCCGAGCCCTACCATCGCCACGCGCAGCCGGCGGCCGGTCGACGGCCCATCGGCGGAGGTTCCCATGGCGGCTCACGCTAACAGCCGCCGCCCGCATGGGCACCGTCCTCGACCCCGGCGGGCGCGGAGCCTGGGGCCGCCCGAAATTTCCACGAACCTGCTGGTTGCGGGTGTGACGAAGGACCTGGCCGCGGCTCGCGGCGTGCCGTTGACGGCCATGGTTTGATGCACCTTGGCGACGCCCACCAGTGACCCCCATTCGCCACTTGGGCGAGTCGGCGCGCGCGCCGACAGTGGCCGGTGACTGGACTCGATGCCGATTCGGGCGATGCGCGGGATGATGCCCACGCTGCAGCGTCACGACGCCAGCATCGCCCACGCGCGTGACCAACCGGACGATCGCGCAGGGGGGCAGCACGGACTGCCAACAACGCTTTAAGCGCTCCGTCGTACCGTTCTGGCTCTGTGAGGCTCCGCGCGCGCCCCACGTTCTGATGACGTTCGGCATTTCGAAGGCGCCCTGGATCGACATGCACGGGATACCGCAGCTCATCGTCGAGGGCTCCGTCGATGCGATCGCCAAGAGGACCGTGTTGCGGGCGCTGGACCAGCCCACCCTCGGTGAGCTCGTGTCGGAGCTGGAACGGATCACCGCGGAGTACTGCTCGCGCCCCTAGGGGAGCCAGGTCTCACGCAGGCAGCCAGCCGGCGCCGCAGTGTCTGCACGTCCACCGCCCTGTTGGATGCCCGCACTACTCGGTGTTACTGTGTAGTGGTACTCGGCGCTACTGAGTAGTGGTACTTGGTGGTACGCAGTACCGGGAGGAACGAGGGGGTCTGCGATGGACGAACTGACGGAGATGCTGAAGGGCACGCTCGAGGGCTGCGTGCTGCAAATCATCGGCAGCCAGGAGACCTACGGGTACGCCATCACGCGTCGGCTGAACGAGCTCGGCTTCGTCGGCGTCGTCGAGGGGACGATCTACGCCATCTTGGTGCGGCTGGAGAGGAATGGGCTCGTCCAGGTGACGAAACGACCATCCGAGCAGGGTCCGCCGCGCAAGTTCTTCGCTCTCAACGACGCGGGGCGCGAAGAGCTCGCGAGGTTCTGGACGAAATGGGAGTACCTCTCATCGCGAATCGAAAAACTCAAGGAGGGCGGGCGATGAATTTCTGGGAGACCGTAACGGGCAGCGACCTCACGAGGGAATGGAAGGCGTTCGAAGTCCGGGCCGCGGCACTGCCCGCCGAATACCGGGCGGCGTGGGAAGAGATCAAGGTCGGCCTCTTCCCTCACTCGGACTTCACGGGGCGCAACCTGATGCCGATTCTCGACGGCGTCCTGGGGCTGCTCGAAGAAACAGCGGCCGATGGACAGAGCGTTCAGGAGGTCCTCGGCGACGACATCGGCGCCTTCTGCACGGCCCTGACCGGGGGAGAAGGGGCTCGCAGCCATCGCGACCGGTGGCGCGAGCAGCTGAACCGGAACGTCGCAAAGAAACTGGGCAAGCTAGGAGGCTGACGTGGGCATTCAGGACATCATCGAGGGCAAGAAGCAGTGGCGGGCGCACATGGCGCGGGTCAAGGCGCTCCCGCCGGACTACCAGATCGTCTACAAGGAGATGCAGAGGTACCTCTTCAAGGTCGGACCGGTCGACCTGACTGACGGAAACCTGCTCTCAGAGATGGTCGATTTCTTCGAGGAAGGCGTGGCGTCCGGCAGGGGAGTCTTGGAACTCATCGGCGACGATGTCGCTGCCTTCTGCGACGACCTGATCAAGGACTCGCGCACCTACGCGGACATCTATCAGGAGTCCATCAACGGGAAATCCGGCACGGCCGAGAAGTAATACCCATCGATGTGGTGGCTCAGCGCAAAGGAGGTGGTCACGACATGGCCAGAGAGTGGATCGGGCATAAGCGATCCCATCGGATGACGACCAGCGGCGTCGAGCGCGCTGCCGGAGAAGGCACCGGAGATGAAGAGGGGGCCGTCTAATGACAACGCAGCAAGCCCCGCCGATCCGCGTGCAGGGCCTGGAGAAGTCGTACAAGGACCTGAAGGTGCTGCGCGGCGTGGACCTGGAGGTGGCGCGGGGCAGCATCGTCGCCCTGCTGGGTTCGAACGGCGCCGGCAAGACCACGCTCGTGAGGATCCTGTCCACGCTGCTCAGGGCCGATGCGGGGACCGCCACCGTCAACGGCTTCGATGTCGCCACGCAGGGCGCGGACGTGCGGGAGTCCATCAGCCTCACCGGGCAGTTCACCGCGGTGGACAACATGCTCACCGGCCGGGAGAACCTCGTCCTGGTCGCCAAGCTGCGGCACCTGAAGGACCCGGGACGCGTCGCGGACGACCTGCTCGCTCGTTTCTCGCTGACCGATGCGGGCCCGCGGCGGGCGATGACGTATTCGGGTGGCATGCGCCGCCGCCTCGACATCGCGATGAGCCTCATGGGCGATCCGCCGATCATCTTCCTCGACGAGCCGACGGCCGGGCTCGATCCCCAGGGGCGCGTCGAGGTGTGGGAGACCGTCAAGGGACTCGCCGGGCGCGGCACGACGGTGCTGCTCACGACGCAGTATCTGGACGAGGCCGAACAGCTCGCCGACCGGATCGCGATCCTCCACGAGGGCCGGATCATCGTGAACGGCACCCTCACCGAGCTGAGGCAGATATTCCCGCCCGCCGAGGTCGAATACGTCGAGAAGCAGCCGAGCCTCGAAGACGTCTTCTTCGCCATCGTCGGTGACACCGGCAAGGGCGACACCGGCAACGGCCGCGGCGTCGGCACGACGAGCAAGGAGCAGGGATGACCACGCGGTTCCTCGGCGACAGCACCGTCCTGCTGGGCCGCTCGATGCGCCACATCGCGCGCAGCCCGGACACCATCATCACGACCGCGATCATGCCGATCGCCATGATGCTGCTGTTCGTGTACGTGTTCGGCGGCGCGGTCCACTCCGGCGGGACGGCTTCGTACGTGAAGTACCTGCTTCCCGGCATCCTGCTCATCACGATCGCCTCGGGCATCTCCTACACCACGCTCCGGCTCTTCATGGATCAGCAGAGCGGCATCTTCGAGCGCCTCCACTCCATGCCGATCGCACGCTCGAGCGTGCTGTGGGCCCACGTGCTGACCTCAGTGGTCGCCAACGCGATCTCGCTGGTGCTGGTCGTGATCGTCGCCCTGGCCATGGGCTTCCGCTCAGGCGCCGGAGTGCCGGCGTGGCTCGCGGTCGCCGGCCTCCTGCTCCTGTTCACCCTGACGTTGACGTGGATCGCCGTCATGGCCGCCCTGTCCGCGAAATCCGCGGAGGGCGCGGGTGCCTTCGCCTACCCGCTCATCTTCCTGCCGTTCCTCAGCTCGGCGTTCGTGCCCACCGAGACCATGCCCGCCCCGGTGGAGGCCTTCGCCGATCACCAGCCGGTCACGTCCATCGTCAACACGATCCGCGACCTGTTCGCCCAGCAGTCGATCGGCAGCGACGTCTGGGTCGCCATCGCCTGGTGCGTCGGTGTCCTCGTCGTGGCGTACGCCCTCGCCATGGCCTCCTACCGCCGCAAGATCGCCTGACAGGGCGATTGAGAAATGGCTCGTATTCAGGGGGCCTTTATACATGTTCGATGTAGTTGTCAGTGGCGTTGCTGGATCGCTGGGGGCTGCTCGAGGATCTGCGCGGGGCGGGCTGCCGGCCGATGCGTTGGCGCGCTCGCGATGCGTACCTGAGTGAACGCGGTGCGTGCGAGATTGTTAGGGAAGTTTCAAAAGGGCGAGTGGATCCTGGAATGCTCTAGGTAGAACAGGTTTCAGTTGGGGCGTGCCGATCCAGCGGGGGAGGCGGCATTCATCCGATCCAGAGCCTCCTGGCTCTGATTCGAGAGGAGTCCCACGCCATGACCCGACTCTCGTCACGCACCATCCGGAGAATCTCGACCGCTGTCACCGTTCCGGCGCTGGCGGCGGGCGCCCTGGTGGCCCTGACCGCTGCGCCCGCCCACGCCGTGATCAAGTGCGGGCCGACCAAGGAGCAAACGTCTCCCGTCGTCGGCCACGCCCTCCTGAAGGCCTGCATCGAGACGGACGGCTATCTCCGCCGGGCCTATATCCAGATGGACTACGCGCGTACCTATGGAGGCAGGGACTGGGACAAGTTCATCGTCCATACGCGCCTTGAGCGGAACGACGCCGACAAGGCGAAGGCTTCCTGCAACTGGACCTCCGACATGAACAGGTACACGGTCCTGAAGAAGTACTGCTTCACGCCGTGGACCAACTCGAACGCCATGGGCGGTTGGACGGGCGATGGTTCCTACACCTTCAACTTCAACCTCGACGGGCAGGGGGACAAGAACGGATCCCTGGGCGGCTCCCCCAAAGTGAACTGAGCACGAGTTGGTTCATGCTGGGCGCCTGGACCGGGAGGTAGGGGTCCAGGCGCCCAGCGTTTTTCCTAGGGAAGAGCGTAAGCGCGGATGATTTCCTGAGAGAGCGCGTTGCCGGCGGTGTCTTCGGCCTGGATTTTGAGGGAGACCTTGCCGTGGCCGCGAAGGCGAGTGGAGTAGCCGTTGCGGGTCTTAAAGAGGAAGGCTTTCGTCCAGCTGGCGCCGTCGTCGTACGAAACTGCGAGGGACAGACGGCGCAACGGGGTGGTGGAGCCGTCCTGGTGGCGCGCTGTCAGGTTGAGGGTTCTGGAACGGGCGCGGTTGTTCAGGTCGAGGTCGGCGTCGTAGTCGATCTGGACGAGAGGGACGACGGCGGTTTCTGTTCCGGAGGGACGGGCGGAACGGAAGGTCCAGGCCGTCTTGGTGCGCGTTGACAGCCGGGCCCATGAGGCGTGGTTGTCGACGTCGTACTCGATCCGGTAGGTCGCCTCATCGGGCGGGAGGTTCAGGCTGCCGTTGGGCAGGTGGATGGTCGAGGCGATCAGTTTCTCGTCCTGGTACACGCGGAAGGCGGTGGCGAAGCCGCCGGGGAAATTGCTGGAGTAGGCCCTGGAGAAGTTGCCCGCCGCGTCGACGAGGCCCACTCGCATGCGTAGCCGGTCGCCGGTCCTGGCGATGGGACTCAGGGGGTTCAGGCCGCCGGTCAAGGGTGCCTTGAACCAGGTGCGTGTCCGGCGTTGACCGGGCAGATGTGACATCCAGACGGATTCGTCGAGCTGTACGTAGGGCGTGTCCTCGTCCGGGAAGAGGTGGTTGTACGGCTCCTCCGGCGTTGCGGCGCGGGCCGTCCACTGTGTTTCCTGGTCGGCGGAGAGGTATTCGATTCGTGAACGGGGCGCCCCCGTGAATGGGAACGTGTAGGCGGTCGAGAGGCTTTCCCATGGACGGCGGCTGTACCGTCCTGTGCTCATCGTGGCGAAGCCGTAGTAGTCGTTGCGGACCCGGGCCAGGTCTCGCGTGCGCGCCACATAGTGCAGTTTCTTCGGGATCTGCTGCTTTTCCGGGTAGAGCAGCTCGTACATGTACGGGCTGCTGACCACGCCCGCCGCCGTGACCGTCACGGGGGCGCGGGACAGGAGCGCCCGGCCCTCTTCGTGGGAGAGTCGCACCGTGGGGACGGTCAGCTTGATCCCGCTGCCGTTCGTGTCGCCGTTGACTCCGGGTTCGTCGTTGTAGATCGCGACCATCCGTGCCCCCGCCGCCGCGGCCCGGTTGGACTGCTCGGCCACGGAAGCGCCGTCCGATCTGCGGATCAGCGCGAGCCTGCCGCGGAGGTCGGCCCCGGGGCGGTCGCCGTCGGCGACGCGGAGCCGCGTCGTGCCGTCCAGACGCGGATACTGCGAGGAGACGTCGCTGAAGTAGACCGGGTTGACGTACTCGGGCGACAGCGTGAGGCCGGGAGCCCGCATCGTGATGGACGGGGCGTCCAGCCGCCACCGTGTGTAGATCTCGAACGAGCCGGCGCGGACCCGCGGGGCCGGCTGCATGAACACGCGTTCCTCGAGGTGGGAGCCACCTCCCATGAGCACGCCCTGGCTCGTCGCCGGGCCGTTCTGCGGGGTCCGCGTCCACATCAGATGGCTCAGCGCCCCGCGGTTGCGCCTGGTCACGTGGTCGGGTGTGTCGATCTTCACCTCGTTCGCCCGGCGCGCGTCGAGCACGAGCTCGGTGTCCTCGGTGATCTCGATCTCCGGGTGCCCGACGAAGCTGCGGTTGAGCGGGGTGTCCCGCGCGGTGCTCGACTGCCACGGCGGCATGGTCTCGATGACACCCGTGATCGAGTACGTCCCCGGTGGGACGCGGATGCAGGTGCTGCCGTCCCAGGAGGCGTCCGTGCAGGGGAGATCCGGGTCGCCGGGCAGCACACGACGTGAGCTGCCGCGGGTGCCGTCCTCGACGTCGAACACGGTGTACGTTCCACGCCCCACGCGGCCGTCACGGGCGATGCCCTTCACCCGGATGGTGACGAGTCCGTCCGAAGCCCTCGGCGCGGGAACGGCCGGCCGGCGCCCCTCGTGGAGCGCGGTCACATTGAACGACGCGGGATCGGCCGAGGTCTGGTCATCGGGGACGACGTACAGGTCACCGCCGGTCTGCGTCACCGAGAAGGCGGGCGTGTAGCCGTCCTTGCGCGGCACGGCCGTCACGGCGGCCACCCCACTGGGCGACACGTGAACCTTGTCGCCGGTCGGGAGCGTGACGTCGTACGCCTTGCCCGTGGCCGTCTGGGCGGGCTCGGCCAATGCGGGGGCGGCCGATGCGGGCTCGGCCGATGCAGGGGCGGTGAAGGCGGTGGCCAGCGTGATGGTCAAGCCCACCGCTGCGATGCCGCCCGTCGTACGTCGCCACATGGCCGTCCCCTCTCCGAAACCGATGATGATCGTTCTAGCGGGCGTTCACGCAGGTGGTCCAGGGAGGACGGTGGCGGGAACCGTCATGACGTAAAGCCGCCAGCCCCCGAAAAGGGACAGTCAACGTCTAGATTCACTGCATGTCCGAATCACGGCTCACCGGCGACCCCAGGCGCCCGGTGCTGGAGGGGCTCGGGGTGACCGCCGCCGAGGAGGCCGTCTACCGGGCGCTCCTGCGCGAGGGTCCGTCCACGCTCGCGAGCCTGGCGCCGCGCGCCGGCGCATCAGTCACGGCACTGCGACGGATGCTGCCTCGCCTGGAGGAACTGGGCCTGGTCACACGCCTGGCCGGACGCCCGCTGCGGCTGCTGGCCACCCCGCCGCACGTCGCGGTCGAGGCCCTCGTCGCCAGCCGCCAGGAGGAGATCGCCCGCAGCCGCGCGGCGATCGGCCCGCTCGTCGCCGAGGCCGCGCCGCATCCGGAGGAGCAGGTGGAGGTCGTCAGCGGGCGGGCGGCGGTGTCCCGGCGCTACCTGCAGCTCCTCCAAGGGGCACGCGAGGAGCTTCTCGTGCTGGTGCATCCGCCGTTCGCCACCGACCCGGCGGTGTCCAGCGACGAACAGGAACAGACGATGGACCGCGGGATCCGGGTGCGCGGCATCTACAGTCCGGACGCGTTCGACGAGCCCGGCGCCCTGGAGTACGTCCGGCGTGCCATGGCGTCCGGGGAGGAGACGCGCCTGGGGAACGTTCCGATCAAACTGGCCATCGCAGACCGGCGCACCGCGATGCTCCCGCTGACCTCCGAACACGCCAGTTCGGTCGACAGTTCTCTGGTCGTCCACTCGTCCGCCCTGCTGGACGCCCTGGTCTCGTTGTTCGAGGCACTGTGGCAGAGCGGCGTCCCGCTGCCCGGCCACGACGCCGCCCCGGACGACGATGTGCTCGCGCTGCTGACGGCAGGCCTCACCGACGATGCCATCGCCCGCCAGCTCAACATCAGCACGCGTACCGTCCAGCGTCGCGTTCGCGAACTGTGCGACCGATTGGGAGCACGTACCCGCTTCCAAGCCGGCGTCCTCGCCGCGCCCCGGTTCGCCCAGCGACGCGAGGCTGAAGACGGGCGATAGTGCCCTCGCTCGGCCGCCCGGTCTGCCGACCCGGCACGTCTCAGCCCCAGACCTCCTCGGCAGTCTCGATGATGAGGCGGAGTTTGGCCCTCTGCTCGTCGTGGCCGAGTACGTTGCCCTCCACGGTGGAGGAGAAGCCGCACTGCGGCGAGAGGCAGAGTTGCTCGATCGGCACGTGACGGCTCGCCGCTTCGATGCGGCGCTTCAGGTCGTCCTTGGACTCCAGGGTGCCGCGCTTGGTGGTGACCAGGCCGAGCACGACCGTCTTCCCCTTGGGAACGAAGCGCAGCGGCTCGAATCCGCCCGATCTGTCGTCGTCGTACTCCAGGAAGAACCCGTCGACGTTCAATTCGCTGAACAGCGCCTCGGCGACGAAGTCGTAGCCGCCTTCCGCGGTCCAGGCGGATCGGAAGTTACCGCGGCACATGTGGGTGGTGACCGCCATTCCGTCCGGCCGCCCGGCAAGCGCGGCGTTGACCTGCCGGATGTAGCGCAGGTGGAGATGTTCGGCGTCGTCGCCGCGTTCGGCGATCATCGCGCGCTGAGCGGGGTCGTTGAGGTAGGCGAGGCTGGTGTCGTCGAACTGCAGGTAGGTGCAGCCGAGTTCGCCGAGACGCCGCACCTGCTCGGCGTAGGCCGCGGCCAGGTCGGTCCAGAACTCCTCGACGTCGGGGTAGACGGCCGGATCGATGGACGCCGGGCCACCGCGGTAATGGACCATGTTGGGTGAAGGGATCGTGAGCTTGGGCGTCACACCGGTCCCGGCCACCAGGTCGCGCAGGTAGCCGAAGTCGTCGGCGAAGATGGTCTTGTCCAGGCGGATCCGGTCATGGACCCGCAGGGCCGCGGTGGTGAACTCGATGTCGCCGTTCTCGCGGTGGAACCGGACTTTGATCTGCTCGTCGGCCGGGCTGATCCCGCCGAGCCGGTAGATGAAGTCCATGTGCCAGGAGGCGCGGCGGAACTCGCCGTCGGTCGCCGAGCGCAGGCCCACCTCGTTCTGCATGGCCACCACCGACCGGATGGCTTCGTCCTCGATGGCGCGCAGTTCCTCGGTCTTGATTCGCCCGGCGGCGTGCTCGGCCCGGGCGTGCAGCAGCTCGGGCGGTCGGAGCAGGCTCCCGACATGGTCGGCGCGGAATGGTGGGGTCAGTCTGGCGGCCATGACGCTCCCTTCACGAGGATCGGATCAGGCAATGACGAATCTACAGAAATCTCCGCAATCGATGATCCCCACCGCTCGGCCGGGTGGGGTTGTCCCTACCGCTGAGACGCCTGGCGTCACCATGTTTGCGGTGTTCGCAGGTCCATAGATTCGGTGGCGGGAGCGGTTGTGCTCCTGGTGCCGCCGTTCGGCGGGACGGACGGCTTACTCCCATTCATGAGGTCTCGATGATGAATTCCCGGCCGCGGCCCTTGGAGGGTTACGCGATCGAGCTGCACGGTGTCCGGCGCACGTACGGACGCGGCGGCTCGGCCGTGCACGCTCTGCGCGGCATCGACATGCGGATTCCGAAAGGCTCCTTCCTAGCGGTCATGGGACCCTCCGGGTCCGGGAAGAGCACTTTCCTGCAGTGTGCCGCGGGGCTCGACCGGCCCACCGGCGGGACCGTGCGGCTCGGTGACGTGGACATCACGCAGCTGGGTGAGAAACGGCTGACCGAGCTGCGCCGCAGCCGCGTCGGTTTCGTCTTCCAGTCGCTCAATCTGCTGCCCTCGTTGACCGTGCTGCAGAACGTCGTGCTGCCGCAGCGGCTGGCCGGGCTGCGGCCGGATCGGCGGGCAGCCGCCCGGATGCTGGCACGGGTCGGCCTGGAGGGATACGGCAAGCGCCGGCCCGCGCAGTTGTCGGGAGGCCAGCAGCAGCGCGTGGCCATCGCCCGCGCGCTGATCACCGAGCCCGAGGTGATCTTCGCGGACGAGCCCACCGGCGCGCTGGACAGCCAGACGGCCCGGGAGGTCCTCGCGCTGCTGCGGCACACCGTGGACGAGCTGGGCGCCACCGTCGTCATGGTCACCCACGACCCGGTGGCCGCCTCGTACGCCCACCGGGTGCTGTTCCTGGCCGACGGGCTGCTGGCGGGAGAGCTCGAACGGCCGACACCGGCGGCGGTCGCCGACCGGATGGTCGCCCTGAGCGGCGTCGCTCAAGAGAGGCGCGCATCATGAGCCTGCGTCATCCCAACGGGCTCGCGCGGGCGTCGGTGCGCTCGCGCCCGGCCTCCTTCGCCGGGACGTTCGTCGCGCTGATCTTCGCCTCGGTCATCGTGACCGCCTGCGGCATCATGTTGCAGAACGGCGTCACCGCCGAACTGGCCCCCGCCCGGTATGCGGCGGCGCCAGTGGTGGTCGCTGCCGACCAGCACGCCACGCTCACGATCGCGGAGGGCGAGCAAGAGCACGAGCCCCTTCCCGGCACGGCCTGGCTCGACGTGGCGCTGGCGCAGCGGATCGCCGCTCGCCCGGGGGTCGCGGCGGCCGTCCCCGACTGGGCGTTCCCCGCGCACATCGGGGCGACGCCGGTGACCGGCCGCCCATGGTCGGCCACCCAGGTCACCTCCTACGGCCGGGAGCCCTTGGTGACGGGGACAGCTCCGGCGTCGGGCGAGGTGGCGCTGGATGTCGCTACGGCCCGTACGGCACGGCTCGGGCTTGGCGGCACCGTCGCACTGACCACCCCCCAGGGCACACGCGGCTATCGCATCGCGGGCTTGACCGGGGGGCAGGGCGCCGCGTGGTTCGCCGACGCCGACGCCTCGGCACTGTCCGGCCATCCCGGACGGGCCGACGCCATCGCGGTGTTCCCACGGCCAGGAGTGCCCACTGACCGGCTCGCGCGCGAGGTGACGGCGGCGGTCGGCGGCAGCGCCAAGGTCTACACCGGCAACGGCCGCGGGGCCGTCGAACACCCTGAGCTGGCCGAGGCCAAGGACCTTCTCAGCGGGCTGGGCGGCTCGTTCGGCGGCATCGCCACCACGGTGGCGGTCTTCGTCGTCCTCGGCACGGTGGCGCTGGCCGTCGGCCAGCGGAGCCGGGAGATCGCGGTGCTGCGGGCCATCGGTGCCACGCCGCGGCAGATCCGGCGCACGGTCGCCACCGAGGCGATGATCGTGGCACCGGTCGCCGGACTGGTGGGAGCTGTCCCCGGAATCGGACTGGCCTCCTGGTGGTTCGATCAGCTCCGCGACCGGGGCGCGCTGCCGGACGGCCTGCGGCTGTCGATCGGCTGGATCCCCATCCTCACCGCGGTCACCGCCGGTCTTCTCGCGGCCTTGCTCGGCGGCTGGGCGGCGGCCCGGCGTCCCGCCAAGGCACGGCCGAGCCAGGCCCTGAGCGCGGCGGCGGTCGAGCGGACCCGGCCCGGGATCGTCCGGACCGTTCTCGGCCTGGCCGCGCTCGGCGGCGGCGTCGCGCTGGGACGGGCGGCGGCCACCGGCTCCGGCGAGCAGGCCGCCGAGTCCGCGCTCGGCGTGGTGATGCTCTTCATGCTCGCCGTCGCGTTGCTGGGACCCGTCGTCGCATGGCTGTCCTCGCTGGTGCTGGGCGGCGTACTGCGCCCCACCGGCGCGCCGGGCGAGCTGGCGGCGGTCAACACCCGGGCCAACTCCCGGCGCCTGGCTTCGGCCATCACCGCCATCGTGCTGACGGTGTCGTTCACCGGGATGTTGCTCTTCGTCCAGAGCACCCTGGGCGACGCCACGAAACAGCAGGCCCGCCAGGGCGTGGTCGCCGACCAGGTGCTGACCGGACCCGGCGCCGGCCTCCCCGCCGACACGGCCGAACGCGCCGCCAGGGTGCCGGGTGTCGACACGGCGGTGGGGGTGCTGCGCACGGGCGTGCTCATCCGCGCCGGAAACTCCGTCCTCGACGCGACCGCGACAGGTTTGAGCGGCCCGGCGGCGAAGTGGCCGAAGGTCCTCGACGCCGGGGTCGCCAAGGGGGACCTGACCGCGCTGTCGGGCGACACGACGGTCGCTCTGGATCGGCTCGTGGCCCAGTCCGCCGACGTCACCGTCGGGAGCCGCGTCGAGCTGTGGCTGGCCGACGGGACCCGGATCCGGCCGACCGTCGTGGCCACCTACCGGCGGGGTCTCGGACTGGGCCAGGTGATGCTGACGCGGGGGACGGTCGCCGGGCACGTTCCGGCCGCCTTCGACGAGCAGGTACTGGTACGCGACAAGCCCGGCGCCCGCACGGACACGGTGGGCGGAGCGCTGCGCCGGGAGCTCGGCGTCACCGTCACCGACAAGGCCGGATACCTGGCCCGGACCGACAAGGAGGTGGAGCTCAACGCCTGGGCCAACCTGGTGATGGCCGCCGTACTCGGCGGGTTCGCGGCGATCGCCGCCGCCAACACCCTGGTGATGACGGTCCTGGACCGCGCCCGGGAAGTCGCGCTCCTGCGACTGGCCGGCGCGACCCGCCGCCAGGTGCGGGCCATGATGCGCTGGGAGGCGTTGCTGGTCTCCGGAGCCGGGCTGCTGATCGGCGGCGGCATCCTGGCCGTCACCCTCACCCCGATCGCACAGGGCACCACCGGCGACGGCCCCCACATCCCGGCCATGACCGCGCTGACCATCGCCGCCGCCGTGATCGCACTCGGCCTTGCCTCGACCAGCCTGCCCACCCGCGCTCTACTGCGAACCCCGCCCACCCCGGCCGGCTCCAACGAATGACGCCGCGGCACATACGTGGTGGCGTTCAACTGGGCTGCCCCACGGCACATGTGCACCGTGGTCGAGGCACGTACCTTTTACCGACACACCCCGGCGGGGACGAGGTCTACAACTATCGCCGGCTGGTCTGCGATGACGGGCGCACCGACCGGCTGGGGAGCCAGATGGCGGCGCAGAACGGGACCGACACGACCGACCAGCACGAGGGGACGCGGTTGCTGGTGGCCTACGACCCGAAAGGAAGTGGGTGGTCGGGGTCGTCATCGCCGATCAGCGCCGGCGGCGGTCCGCAGATTCCTTGCGCGTCAAGCGGTAGTCCCGCGCCCTGGCATGCCGCACCCTGAATGGTGGCGGCTCCTTCGAGTGGTGCTACGACGGGATGACTGTCTCGTCGCCGCGCCGGTGGAACCCGGACGGGCTGTAGTACCGCGTGACCCGGCCGGACTCGTCCACCTCGCGGCGGTAGTGGCGCATGAAGTTCCACAGCAGGGGCGTCTCTTCAGGGATGTTGTTGTGCGACCGGTACAGGTTCCTGGTCACCTTGACCATGGGCGCCGACGACCCCGGGTCCCGCCAGGTCCAGGTCCGGAAGCGGCCGAACCAGCCGCTGCGCTTACCTTCCCTTCGGCCCACGTCCTCCAGAGTGAGGCCATTGACCCCGAGATGGTAGGCGGCCCAGGAATCGACGTCGTTCTCGATGTCGTCCCAGAGGTCTCCCTTGAGGAAGGCCAGGTCGCCATAGCCGTAGGTCAGGTAGGTCGGGATCGGCCGCCGCGCCGCCGGATACGTGATCCCTTCGAAGGTGATGTCCCCCGAGTCGCCGGGGGCGGGAGCGAACGAGGTCGAGGCGACGGCCGCGAAGTAGTCCGGCTTGGCGGCCGCGAAGAACTGGGTGACCCTGCTGCCGGCCGACTGCCCGGTGGAGTAGAACCGTGTGGGGTCGACCTCGTACTCCCGGGTCACGAGCTCACGCAGTTGACGGAAGAACGCATCGGAATCCCGGTGGCTCACCGAGATCGCGGAGACGCTGTACTGCTCGCAGATCACCACCAGGACGCAGCCTTCCCTCCGGGCGACCTGCCACCACTGGGAAGAGTCGAAGAACACCTTGTCGGTCTGGGTGTTTCCTGGCCACACGAACACGACGGGTGCCCGGCGACCCCACAACCGGCGTGCGGACTCCGGTACGTGGACGATGTACTCACGGAGCCGGCCCTCGACCGTCATCGTCCGGACCTCCACGCCGAGGCGGTCGTAGTCGGCACGTCGCACCAGCTGGTTGCCGTAGGCGAAGGAGTTCTCGTACCGCGAGTAGAACGTGAGGAAGGCGAGCACCTGCCGGGTCGTGCGCCGGTCCCAGGGGTCGATCGGCCGATCTCGCACCGCCACCTGGGAGATCGGGCCAGAGAATGACGTCATCCAACGCTTCGACTCCCGGCGCTGCTGGTGGACCGTACCCAGGACCCGGTCAGCGACGCCGCGCGTGGCGGTGTCGTTGGCGCCACGCCAGTAGGCGATGCTGACTTGCGCGCTCCGTTTGGGGCTGAGGTACCAGGTCGGGAGGACCACCTCGTCGTACCGGATCAGGTCGAAGCCCTCAGGGAAGACCACGTCGACGTAGTCGCCTTCAGTGGTGCCGTCGAATTCCCGGGGCCCGACGTCGCGCAGGTAGCCGGCGGGGAGGCCGGGGGAGCCGAGGTAGACCTGGCTGATGACCCGCAACGGGAAGGCCGCCGCCCACGCTTCCAGAGCCGGAGCCCCGTCCCCGTACCCCACCAGGTAGTGCAGGCCGAAGATCGAGAAGTAGATGTTGGCCTGGTAGAAGGCCATCGCGACGTCCACGTACGCGCGCTCGGCGGTCGCGGCTCCCCATCCCCCCTCGCCCGGCTCGAGGATGAACAGGCCTTCACCGCGTTCGTCGGCGATGTCGCGCCATCCGGTCCGGTGCAGGAACTCGCCGGTGTCGGCGCCGTCAGGGACGGTCAGGACCGTGAAGTAGGACCGGATCGGCGTCTCGGGGGAGATGTAGACCTTCGCGGTGCGTGTCTCCCCGCCCACCTCGAAGGTCTTCTCCCAGTAGCCGGTCATCTCGCGAGGCAGCTTGTTGGCTCGGCTGTAGTCGTACGCCGGGGCCGGTCGCCCGTCGAGGGGCTTGGCCGGGCCGGGCTTCGACGGATTCACCGCGGAGGCCGCCGGGGCTTCGGTCGCGGCTTGGGTGACGACGGCGCCGAGCGCGGTGGCGGCAGCGCCGCGAAGGACGGCGCGACGATGGAGCATGGTCATGACGGCCTCTCCTCGTGATCGGGACAACTCAGCCGTTAGCTCGGCGGCGGCGGACGACGCCGAGCAGCGGGAACGTGGCCGTGGGGCGGGAACGTGGCCATGGGGCGGACTCACGTGCGGAAGGTGGGAAAAGCGGCCGAGCGCCGCCGCCTGAGATGGTCCATCTAGTGGGTCACTTGGTCCATTTTTCCGACCTGACAATCTCATGCCGAGCCGCAATCGACAAGTCTCGATGCCGCTTTCGTGCCGTGAAGCGCGTAGTTGTGGACACGCTATTGCCTTGATCGAGACGCAGGCTTACGTTGCTTCCGCTTGACAGTTCAAGCGATCCATCTAGCGGTCCGCTCTGGTGAAGGTGGCGGTGCTAATGCGGCGGCCACACTCCGCTGGCGCCATCGTGCGCCGGCCCGGGCGCAGGATCTATCTACCCGGGGGCCATTTCTAGGGGCCAGGTGCTAGTCACGATCGGTACCAGGGGCTCTGGCCGGTCCTCAGCTCCGCCCACAAAGATGATCATGTTTTGTCGGCGGAGGAAGGGAATCACATGGGTCAGATGTCGATCGTCTCGCGGACGGCCGTCATCGGAGGTCTGTCGCTCACGCTCGCCATGGGCGCCGTCCCCGCGATGGCCGCGGTGTCCGATGGTCACGCGAACGCTGTCCAGATCGCCAAGCCGCAGAAGTACTACGCCTTCGGGGTCAGGGTGACCAGCTACACAGGTCCTCGCAGCGGCAGGGCCATCCCGAAGCACAACAAGCTCCTGACGAAGACGAACGTCGGAGCGAACATCTCGATCGAGGCCAGCGGTGTGCAGGGCGCTCCCATGAGGGTGCAGCTCTTCGCAAAGGGCGGAAGGCCCTTGGGCCGCGTCGTGACGGTCAGGGCCAGGGACAAGGGCAAGATCAAGCTCAACACGGCCAAGGTCAAGAAGGGAACCAAGTTCTACTTGCTCTTCAAGTCCTCCTCACGCACCCGCGGCTCCATCATGTCGGGGAGTCGCGTTTACTACTGACGTCGCAACGACCGCGAACGATCTGGAACCGCGAACGATCTAGGATCGTTGCGGACCGCCAGGGCGTTGCCGCAGTTGAAGCTCGGTGAGCAGCCGCTCGACAGGGTCGTCGAGAGCGATGCCGGATATCTCGACCGCGCGGCGTACGCGGTATCGCAGGGTGTTGGGGTGGATGTTCAACCGCCTCGCGGCACCGCGTACGTCGCCCAGGGCGTCGAGGAAGGCCAGCAGCGAGGGAATCAGGATCTGGCCGTGTTCGGCGTCGTAGGCGGCCAGCTTGTCGAGCCGGGGATCGCGGAGCCTGGTCTGCTCGCCGAGAAAGGCAATGATCTCCGACAGCAGGAGATGCGGGCGCATGTCCGCAAGTGACGCGACGTCCCCCGTCCAGTGCCCGCGTGCCATCGCGTCCAGGACGCGGTCGGCGTCTTTGCGTGAGACGGCCACCTCCGAGAGCCGTGGTACGACCCCTCCGAGCCCGGCGTGGACCGACAGCTTGAGATGGTGGCGGGAGGCGTTCACGATCTCGCCGGCAAGGTCCGCCACGCGTGCCGGGGCGCCCTCGCTGAGGTCGGGCAGGAGCGCGTACACCCGGCTACCGGACGGGCTGACCAGGGTGGCGCGGCGGTAGGCGGCGGCGTGCACCGAGATGAGATTGACCAGCTCGGCTCGCTGTAGCGGGCGCAGCCCGGCTTCCGCGCGCAGGGCGAAGGCCACCACCATCGCCGGTAGTTCGGGATCGGCCCCGATGTCGTCGGCGGCCGACCCGGCGTCCAGCCGCCCATCGAGCAGGCCGACCAGCAGGTCCTCGCGCAGGCTGGTCTCCCGGCCGGACCGGGCGTGGTAGCGGATCAGCCGTGGCGCCAGGGCCCGGCTGGCGCCCAGCAGGGCCGTCTCGGCCTGCTCGGTCAGCGGGGTCGAGCCCTCCTGGACCCACACCACGCCCAGCGGCCGCGTGCCGGCGTGGACGCCCGCGGCGATCCGCCGCCGGATGCCCAACTCCGGCCGCTCCTCGACGCGCACGACTCCCTCACCGGCGTGCAGCCGCTGGAAGACGCCCCACTCGCGCAGCATCGCCATGTACCGCTCGGGCCCCTCCCACCCGAGGATCGACAGCTTGCGGAACTCGTCGGCTTCGTCGTCCACCCGTGAATAGGCGAGCACGCGGTTGGCGGTGTCCTCGATGCTGACCGGGCCACCGGTCAGCGTGGCGATCGTCTGCGCGAAGGAGAACAGATCCCCGAGCACCTCACCGGTCTCGGTGTCCCCGAGCGTGCGCGCCACGTCGACGACGCCCCGGGTGAGCGCCTCCAGGCGCTCCCACCGCGCCTCGGTGCGGACGGCCAGGAGTGCGACCCCGGCGTCGGTGGACGCGTCCACCAGCCCCGCCGCGTCCTTGACCGCCACGGCGGTCGCGCCGCCGCGCCCGGCGGCGCGGACGGCCGGAAGCGCGGCCTTCCCGCGCGCCCCGATCACCAGGGCCAGCGCGCCGGGGATGGGTGCGGGACGGTCCTCGGGATCGAGGATCGCCACGTCGCGGACCTGCGCGCCGAGCCCGCGCGGGGCGGTCAGCACCTCGACGACCTGGTCGCCCAGGGCGCTCAGGATATGGCGGAGCGAGGTGGCCATCGAGCTTGTCCAATCGTACAAAGACGCTGGTCAATGTTAACCGTTAGGACAAAGAACTGAAGGCTCCGTGCACCTAGCGTTTCCCGGCAACCGACCCGGCCGCCCCGCGTGGCCCCAGGTCAGAGCAGCAACCGACCCGCAGGAGCACGAGCCGTGGACGCCGTCACCCAGACCCCCCGACCGCAGAACGAAGCGGTTCTCGGCTACGCGCCGGGAAGCCCGGAACGCGCCGAACTGGAGGCGGAACTGAAGCGGCTCGGCGGAGCTGAACCGCTCGAATTGACCTGCACCATCGGGGGCGTGCAGCGGCCCGGCGGCGGTGAGGCGATCTCCGTGGTGCAGCCGCACGACCACGCCCGGGTGCTCGGCACCGTGCGCAGCGCGACCGAGGACGACGCGGCGGCGGCCGTCGAGGCCGCGCGGGGCGCCGCGCCCACCTGGCGTGCGATGCCCTACGACGAGCGCGCCGCGGTCCTGCTGCGCGCCGCCGACCTGCTCAGCGGCCCCTGGCGTGCCCGGCTGAACGCGGCGACGATGCTGGGCCAGTCCAAGACCGTCGTTCAGGCGGAGGTGGACGCCGCCTGCGAGCTGGCGGACTTCTGGCGGTTCAACGTCGCCTACGGGCGCCGGCTGCTGGCCGAGCAGCCGATCAGCGGGGCCGGGACCTGGAACCGGATGGAACAGCGGCCCCTCGAAGGATTCGTCTACGCCATCACGCCGTTCAACTTCACCGCGATCGCCGGGAACCTGCCGACCGCGCCCGCGCTGATGGGCAACGTGGTGCTCTGGAAGCCCGCTCCCACGCAGAGTTTCGCCGCGCACCTGACCATGCGGCTGCTGGAGGAGGCCGGCCTGCCGCCGGGTGTGATCAACCTGCTGCCCGGCGACGGCACGGCGGTCTCCAGGGTCGCGCTGAACAGCCCGGACCTGGCCGGCATCCACTTCACCGGCTCCACCGCCACGTTCCAGCACCTGTGGAGCACGGTCGGCGCCAACATCTCCGGCTACCGCAGCTATCCGAGGCTGGTCGGAGAGACCGGCGGCAAGGACTTCGTCCTCGCGCACCCGTCGGCCGATGTCGACGTGCTGCGCACCGCGCTGGTCCGCGGCGCCTTCGAGTACCAGGGACAGAAGTGCTCGGCCGTCTCGCGCGCGTACGTTCCCCGCTCGATCTGGGAACGGCTGCGCGACGACCTGGTCGCCGAGACCGAGGCTCTGCCCGTCGGCAACGTCACCGACCTGCGCAACTTCGCCGGCGCGGTGATCGACCGACGCGCCTTCGACCGCCACGCGGACGTGCTGCGGCGAGCCGCCGCCGACCCCGAGCTCGCCGTCATCGCGGGAGGGACCTGCGACGACTCCGTCGGCTTCTTCGTCCGGCCCACCGTACTGGTCTCGGCCAACCCCCGGCACGAGGTGTTCCGCACCGAGTATTTCGGCCCGATCCTCGCGGTGCACGTCTACGACGACGCCGAGTACGACGAGATCCTGGAGCTGATCGACGGCACCACGGACTACGCGCTGACCGGATCGATCATCGCCACGGACCGAGCCGCGATCGCCGGCGCGACCGAGTCGCTGCGCTTCGCCGCCGGGAACTTCTATGTCAATGACAAGCCCACGGGTGCGGTCGTCGGCCAGCAGCCGTTCGGCGGCGCCCGCGGCTCGGGCACCAACGACAAGGCCGGCTCGGTGTTCAACCTGCTGCGCTGGACCAGCCCGCGCTCGATCAAGGAGAACCTCGTCCCGCCGACCAGCGTCGGCTACCCCCACCAGGGCTGAGTCCCCCAACCAGGCTGAGCCCTCCACCAGGGCTGAGAGGATCGCCATGCCGCGTTCAGCCATCCTGGCCGCCGCCCGCTCCGCTCGGGCGCGGTCACTGATCGAGACCATCCCCATGACGAGGTCGGTGATCGACCGGTTCGTCGCCGGTCCGGAAACGGCGGACGCCGTGCGCGTCGCCTCCGAGCTCATGGCGGACGGACGGCGGGTGACCCTCGACCACCTTGGCGAGGACACCACCGACCGGGTGCAGGCCAGGGCCACCGTCGACGCCTACCGCACGCTGCTGACCGTGCTGGCGGACATGGGCGCCAGCGCCGGCTCGGACGTGTCCATCAAGCTGTCGGCCGTCGGCCGCCAGCTGCCGGCCGACGGCGAGAAGATCGCGCTGGACAACGCCAGGGCGATCTGTGCGGCCGCCGCCGCCGCGGGCGCGACCGTCACGCTCGACATGGAAGACCACACCACGACCGACTCCACTCTCGGCATGCTTCGCGAGCTGCGCGCGGACTTCCCGTGGGTCGGTGCCGTACTCCAGGCATACCTCCGGCGCAGCGAGCAGGACTGCCGTGACCTCTCCGGTACGGATTCGCGGGTTCGGCTGTGCAAGGGCGCCTATGCCGAGCCTCCGTCCGTCGCCTACCAGGACAAGCGCGATGTGGACAAGTCCTACGTGCGGTGCCTCGGGATCCTCATGCGAGGGAGGGGATACCCCATGGTGGCCTCCCACGACCCGAGAATCATCGACATCGCCGGACGGCTGGCGGCCCGATCCGGGCGCGACCGAAACGATTACGAACTCCAGATGCTCTACGGAGTCCGGCCTGCCGAGCAACGACGCCTCGCTGCCCGCGGCGACACCGTCCGCGTCTACGTTCCCTACGGCGTCGAGTGGTACGGCTACTTCATGCGCAGGCTCGCCGAACGACCGGCGAACCTCGCCTTCTTCCTGCGCAGCCTCGCCACGAGCGGCTAGAGCCGATCAGGCCCCCCTTACACACCCCCCTTTCACGGAGACCTTCATGAACAAGACAGCGCTCGGTGCCGTTCTGGCGGTTGCCGCCCTGGCCACCTCTGCCTGTGGCCAGGGCCTGCTCGGCAGTGACACCAAGAACGACGAGGGACCGATCCTGCTGGGGATGGGCATTCCCCTGTCCGGAAGCAGTGCCGACATCGGCCCGTACATGAAGAACGGCGCCCAACTGGCGATCGATGAGATCAACGCCAAGGGCGGCGTGCTGGGCCGCAAGCTGCAGCTTCGCGCCGAGGACGACGCGTGTGACCCCAAGACCGCGGTCGCCGCGGCGAACAAGCTCGTCGCCGCGGGCGTCGCCGTGTCGGTCGGCGGATACTGCTCGGGCGCGACGCTGCCCACACTGCCGGTCTTCGACCGCGCCAAGATCCCAATGATCATCCCGGCGGCGAACTCCAGCGAGCTCGTCGAGCAGAAGCTCAAGCACATCTTCCTCATCAACGGAACCGGTGACCAGCAGGCCGCGGCCGGCATCGCCTGGATGACCAAGAGCGGGGCCAAGAAGGTCGCCGTGATGGACGACAACACCTCCTACTCCAAGGACATCGCGGTTCGCACCGCCGCCGAGCTTGACAAACCGGGCGGGCCGGACAAGGCCGGCGTCGCGTCGGTCAATCCGGGGGAGAGCGACTACTCCGCCAACGTCACGACCGTCCTGAGGTCGAACCCCGACTTCATCTACTGGACCGGCTATTACCAGGAGGGCGGCCTGCTGCTGCGGCAGCTCCGCCAGGCGGGGTACAAGGGCCGGTTCATGGTGGGCGACGGCTCGGTCGACGCCAAGATGATCAAGATCGCGGGTGACAAGACCGCCGAGGGCACCTACGCCACGATGACGCAGACCCCAGACACCGTCGAAGGTGCGGAAGGGTGGATCGCCTCCTACAAGCAGAAGTTCGGCGCCGCCCCCGGCCCGTACTCCACGCAGTCCTACGACGCCGTGCGGGTGGCCGCCGAGGCGATCAAGAACGCCGGCGGCAGCGACGGCGACAAGATCACTTCGGCGCTGGAGGCCATCAACGGGCTGCGGCTGTTCTCCGGGCCGCTGAAGTTCACCCCGCAGCACACGATCAGCAATGGCGGCTTCGTGATCCTGGTCGTCAAGGGCGGCAAGTTCGCCCTCCAGGACTCGCTGAAGTAGGCGTCCATGTCGCAACTGATCTGGAACGGTCTATTCGTCGGCTCCTTCTACGCCCTGGTCGCGTTGGGCTACAGCATGGTGTACGGCATCATCAAGCTGCTCAACTTCGCCCACGGTGACCTGTACATGCTCGGCGCGTTCAGCGGATTCGCGATGCTCGGCGCGCTGGGCGGGATGGTGAAGTCCGCCTCGCTGGCGGCGCTGTTCATCGTGCTCATCCTGACCATGGTCGCGACAGGTCTCTCGGGCATCGTCATCGAGCGGGTGGCCTACCGGCCGCTGCGCGGCTCGCCCCGGCTCTCATTGCTGATCACCGCGATCGGCGCCTCGTTCGCGCTGGAGTACGGCATGCGCATCGTGGCCGGGCCCAACCCGAAGGTCTATCCGGTGCGGCTGGACGGTACGTCCCTGAACGTGCTCGGCGCCCGGATCACGGTGCAGCAACTCGCCCTGATGGCAGTGTCCGTCCTGTTGATGGTGGCGCTGAACATCTTGATCACGCGGACCCGGGAGGGCCGGGCCATGCGGGCGATCGCGCTGGATCCCAAGGCCTCCCTGCTCATGGGCATCGACGTGAACGCGGTCATCGCCCGGACGTTCTTCATCGGGTCGGCGCTGGCAGGCGCGGCCGGGGTGATGGCGGGCGGCTACTACGGGAAGATCGACTTCCTGATGGGCTTCATCATCGGGCTCAAGGCGTTCACCGCGGCAGTCATCGGCGGCATCGGCAACATCCCCGGGACCATGCTCGGCGGCCTGGTGCTGGGACTGCTGGAGTCCTTCGGCACCCACTGGCTGGGCGGCGAGTGGCGCGACGTCTTCGCCTTCGGCTTCCTGATCCTGTTCCTGACGATACGGCCCACCGGGCTGCTCGGCGAACGAGTGACGGAGCGCGTATGAGCGAGCAGCGTGTGAGCGATGGCACCGTCGTGCAGGATCCGCTGGTCAAGCCGGTGAAGGGCCGGGGCCCGACGTTCATCAGCCGGTTCCTGGAGAGCCGGCACCTCGGCTGGGCGGGTCTGGTGGTCGGGCTGCTCGCGCCGTTCGTCATCGCGACGCCGTACGCGATGAACATCATGACCAGCGCGATCATCTTCGTGATGCTCGCCGTCGGCCTGAACATCGTGGTCGGCTACTGCGGGCTGCTCGACCTGGGTTACGCCGCCTTCTTCGCGGTGGGCGCGTACACCAGCGGGGTGCTGTCCACCGAGCTGAAGCTGCCGCTGCTGGCGACGGTCCCGATAGTGATCGTCGTCACCGTGATCGCGGGGGTCGTCATCGGCGGGCCGACCCTGCGGCTGCGCAGCGACTACCTGGCGATCGTGACCCTGGGCTTCGGGGAGATCATCCGGATCGTCGCGAACAACCTGGACGTCACCGGCGGCCCGTCGGGCATCTACGGCATCCCCGGGTTGTTCGGTGATGCCACGTCCGAGCCGGTGGTCTTCTACTACGTGGTGCTGCTGATAGTGGCGGCGGCGGTGCTGCTCGCGGCCAGGCTGGGCCGGTCCCGTCTCGGGCGAGCCTGGCGGTTCGTCCGCGAGGACGAGGACGCCGCCGAGGCGATGGGCGTGCACACCTACAAGGTGAAGCTGGCCGCCTACATCGCCGGCGCGGTGTGGGGCGGGCTGGCCGGTGTGCTGTTCGCCGCCCAGCTGTCGGCGATCTCACCGGCCAGCTTCACCTTCCTGCAGTCGGCGCTGGTCCTGATGGCCGTCGTCCTCGGCGGCATGGGATCGACGCCCGGCGTGGTGATCGGCGCGATCGTGATCAGTCTGCTGCCGGAGATGCTGCGCGGCCTGGCCGACTACCGGTTCTTCGTGTTCGGCGTGCTGCTGATCATCATGATGATCGTCCGGCCGCAGGGCCTGTGGCCCCATCGATCGAGGGAGCAGTGATGCTCGAAGTCGAGGATCTGCAACTGGCCTTCGGCGGCGTGCGCGCCGTCGACGGGCTCACCTTCCGCGTCGGCCAGGGCGAGATCGTCTCGGTCATCGGCCCGAACGGCGCGGGCAAGACATCGGCGTTCAACTGCGTCACCGGCTTCTACCGGCCGACCGGCGGCCGGATCACGCTGAACGGCTCCGACGTGACCGGCCGGCGCCCGTCCCTGATCGCCGCGCGCGGTATCTCCCGTACGTTCCAGAACCTTCGGGTCTTCGACGAGATGTCGGTGCTGGACAACGTCCGGGCCGGTACGCACCTCTGGCTCAGACAGCGTGTCCTGGACGCGCTGCTGCACACGCCGCGGTACCGCCGCAGTGAGCAAGAGGGCACCCAGGAGGCGCACAAGTGGCTCGACTTCGTGGGCCTGCGCGGCGACCGGGCCGGGCTCGTACGGAATCTCCCGTACGGAGAGCGGCGCCGGGTCGAGATCGCGCGGGCGCTGGCGCGGCGGCCGAGCCTCCTGCTGCTCGACGAGCCCGCAGCCGGCCTGAACCACAGTGAGAAGGCCGAGCTGCTCGAACTCATCCGAAGGATCCGCGAGCTCGGCATCGCGATCGCGCTCATCGAGCACGACATGGGCCTGGTCATGCAGGTGTCGGACCGGGTCGTGGTGCTCAACTTCGGCAAGGAGATCGCCGACGGCACGCCCGGGGAGGTCCGCGGCGACCCGGCGGTGATCGAGGCCTATCTCGGTCGCGACGCCGACGAATCAGAGGTCGAGACGGCCCGCAAGGAGGTCAGCGGTGCTTGAGGTGAAAGATCTCGAGGTGGGCTACGGCGGCGTGCAGGCCCTGCGCGGGCTGTCCCTCACGGTCGGGGACGGTGAGATCGTCGCGCTGCTCGGCAACAACGGCGCCGGCAAGACCACGACGCTGTCGACGGTGTCCGGGCTGGTGAAGCCCGGTGCCGGCCGCATCACCTACCGGGGTGCCGACATCACGCGCGACCCGCCACCCAAGATCGTCGCGCGCGGGCTGGTACACGTGCCGGAGGGGCGGCGGATCTTCAGCACGCTCACCGTGCACGAGAACCTCCTGCTCGGCGGGTACCTGCTGCGTGAGGCCAAGGAGCTGGCCCGCCGCGTGGACCGGGCCTACGAGCTGCTGCCCAGGCTGGCCGAGCGGCGTGGTCAGCACGGCGGCACGCTGTCCGGCGGCGAGCAGCAGATGCTCGCCATCGGCCGGGCGCTCGTGGCCGGCCCGGACCTGCTCATGCTGGACGAGCCGTCCATGGGGCTCGCACCGCTGATCGTCGCGGCGGTCATGGACGTCATCCGCGACATCAACGCCTCCGGAACGGCGGTCCTGCTGGTCGAGCAGAACGCCAAGGCCGCACTCAAGATCGCCAGTCGCGGCTACGTGATCGAGAACGGCCGCTGCGTGCTGGACGGCCCGGCGGATGAACTGGCCGCCGACTCGCGCGTGGTCGAGGCCTACCTCGGCGGCGTCACATGATCACTGGACACACGATTAGACCTGTGAAGCGCTCTCCCTTCGCCGGCATTGTCCGGATCAGGTGGCTAGGGGTCACCGTACCGCCTTGCGGCGTTCCGGCCTCTCAGCCCTTCTCTCGTTCCTCTGTTGGATTTCTCCTTCAGAGAATCTCGAGTTGGGCTCCCTCGCTCGCCTCACAGGCCACTTAGTAGTTTATCGCCATGGAGCTGCGGCATCAGGGGCCAAGGCCTGTCTTTGCCGTTATCGAAGACACTCTTTGCCGAAGCCGCACAGGGGCAGGGGAGGCGGAGAATGTCGGTGCCATCGCGTTTAATCGAGGGGTGGATGTTGAGGAGCGCATTGCCGAGCTGACCGCTGAGGTCAAGCGACTGAACGACCTGTACTACGGCACCGGTGACAGCCCGCTGCCGGACGCTGACTACGACGCGCTGAAGGACGAGCTCGCGGCGCTGGTCGCCGAGCACCCGGAGCTTGAGCCGGCCGACAGTCCGCTCGGCAAGGTCAATGCGCCTGCGGAGCTGACCGGCCCGACCGTGCGCCACGCGCGCCCGATGCTCTCGCTGGCGAAGGCGACGAGCGAGGAGCAGATCCGCACGTTCTGCCAGCGCTTCGGCGGCCAGGTCTTCCGCGTGTCAGAGAAGCTCGACGGGCTCTCGCTCAGCGTCGTCTACACCGACGGGAAGCTCGACTACGTCGCCACGCGCGGCACCGGCACGGTCGGCGAGCTGGTGACCGAGAAGGTGCGCCACGTGATTCCGGGTCTGCCGACCGAGATCGCGGCGCCTGGGCGCATCGAGGTCCGCGGTGAGGCGGTGATGCTGCGGTCGGTGTGGGCCGCCTACAACCAGGCGCACCCGGACCGGACGCTGACCAACCCCCGGTCGGGCGCCGCCGGGACGCTGGTGCTGAAAGACCCCCAGGCGGCTGCGCAGGCCAAGCGAGTGCTGCGGTTCTTTGCCTTCGGCGCTGACCGCGACGGTGTCGCGGTGGAGATCCCGGCGGGTTTCGAGGCGGTCGCGCAGTACGTATGCGCGAGTGTCGAGGAGGCGATGGACGCGATCCACGAGATCGGCGGTCGCCGCGACGGGCTGGACTATGACATCGACGGCGCGGTCGTGCGGCTGCACGAGCCGGCGGCGTTCGACGCGGCGGGGTTCAACAGCGCCGAGCCGCGCGGAGCGATCGCGTTCAAGTATCCGCCGGAGGAGAAGCTGACGACCCTGCTGTCGGTCCAGTGGCCGGTCGGCAAGATCGGCCGCGTCCCGCCGCGCGCGAAGGTCGCGCCGGTGTTCGTCGGCGGCGTGACGGTAGAGAACATCACCCTCCACAACCCGCGGCTGATCCGCGAGCGCGACCTGCGGATCGGCGACACGGTGGCGGTCGTACGGCGGGGCGATGTGATCCCGTTCGCCGGCCGTTCGCTGCCGGAGAGACGCGATGGAAGCGAGGTGGAGATCGTTCCGCCGACGCACTGCCCGTCGTGCGGTTCGGAGCTGGAGGTCCGCGGCACCGGCGAGGAGCGCTGGTGCGTCAACCTGCAGTGCCCGGCACAGGCGACGCGCCGGTTGATGCACTGGGCCTCGCGGCAGGCGGCCGACATGGAGGGCGTCGGCGACACCTGGATCGAGAAACTCGCCGAGGACGGCGTGCTCAAACGCCGCAGCGACTTCTACGATCTGACGGCCGAGCAACTGCTCGGTTACGAGCGGATGGGCGAGGTCAGCGCCAAGAACATGGTCGACTCGATCGCGTCCTCCAAAGGCATGGGGCTGCGGCGCGCGCTGATCGGACTGGCGATCCCGATGGCCTCCGAGGGCACGGCCAAACGCCTGTGCCTGGCCGGCTACGAGCGCATCGAGGACATCGCGGCGGCGACGGCCGAAGATCTGGTGGCGATCCGCGACATCGGGCCGAAGGCCGCCGAGAGCATCGTGGCCTTCTTCGCCCGCGCGGAGGTCCAGGAGGAGATCGCGGCGCTGCGTGAACGCGGCGTGGACCTCGATGTGCTGGCCGAGGACCGGCCGCTCGACGCGGCGGCCGCGGGCGACTCGCCGCTCAAGGGCACGTCGGTCGTGATCACCGGCGCGTTCACCGACCCGCGCTCGGGCGCGAAGATCAGCCGTCCGGACGTCACGCGCCTCGTCGAGCAGGCGGCGGCCACGACCGCCTCATCGGTTTCGGCCAGCACCGACTACCTGCTCGCCGGTGCCAACGTCGGCGCCTCCAAGACCAGCAAGGCCGAAAAGCTCGGGGTCACGGTCGTCGACCAGGACCAACTGTGGAGCTGGCTGGCCGAAGCCAACGTCATCTGATCCAGAACGGCCGTCCGACACCCGCGGCAACACCGTCGAGCAAACCATCCTGCCCGCCTGCAACTCCGCTGATCACCCGCAGCCCCGGTCCCTCCGCCGACGCGGAGCGACCGGGGCTGCGCGTCATCCCCCATACCTGTGGCGCGCAACCATTCATACATCGCCATATGCTAATGTGTAACACTTATTGAGTGGACTGCTCTTATTCGGAGGGCGGGCCCACGACGGTGTCCATATCGATGGCAGAAGCAGCTTCAGGACAAGGAGTTCGGTGATGTCCACTGCGACTGAGCACCGCACACACAGCGAACACTCGCACGTTCACGGTGAGGGCTGCGGCCATGTGGCCTTCCCCCATGACGATCACATCGACTATCTGCATGACGGGCACATCCACCGTGTCCACGAGGGCCACGTCGACGAGTGCGGCGCGTCCGGCCACGTGGTGCACGAGGCCGACCAGCACGAGCACCAGCACGGGCATGGCTGCGGCCACGTCGCCGTCCCGCACGATGACCACGTGGACTACCTGCATGACGGGCACCGCCACGCGTCGCACGAGGGACACTGGGACGACCACTGACCGTGCCGCGTCGTCGGTGCGAGCGTGACGCCGGGGGTCACGCTCCGGCCGTGACTATGATGGAAATGGTATTCACATGCTAATTTGTGCATGTGAATACCATTTCCTCTACTGAGGAACCCCTGCAGGAGTTGCATCCTGCCAGCGAGCTGCTGCGGGCGTTGGCGTCCCCGGTGCGGTTGGGGATCATTCGTGAGCTGGCCGACGGAGGCAGGCGCGTTCATGAGCTTGTGGCTGCTTTGGGAGTGAGCCAGCCGCTTGTGTCCCAGCACCTGCGGGTGCTGCGCGCGTCGCGGATCGTGGTGGCCCGCCGCCAGGCCCGCGAGATCGAGTACTCCCTCGTCGACGATCACATCGCGCACATCGCCTTGGAAGCCATCAGGCACGCCGCGGAAATCTAAGCGGAATCCCGGCCTGTCATTCCGTCCGGTTGTCGTGATCATTGAGCCTGGTGGGCGGCGGGGTTCCGTCGTGGACCGGCTGACCGGTGCGTTCAATGGTCGTGGCGGGGCTTTCCGCTCACCTCGTGGTCAGCGTGGAAGAGAGCCTCGGTGATGATCGCCCGAACGTGGGTGTCCCGGGCCCGGTAGAGGACTCTGCGGCCGTCTCGCCGGGTGTTCACCAAACCGGTCATGCGCAGTTTCGCCAGGTGCTGGGAGACCAAGGGGCGTGCCACGTCCAGGTCCGACGCCAGCGTGGTGACGTCGTACTCCTCCGAGGTCAGAAGCCACATCAGCCGGAGTCGGGTCGAGTCGGCGAGCATCCGGAAGGAGGCCGTGGCCGCCTCGATCTGGGCGCTCGAAGGTTGCTCTTGCAATGGGGTGGCACCTGCCTTGTAGCCGCGTGCGTACATGACTACATATATTGGCCGAAACCGCCGTCTGCAAGGGAGGAGCGCAGTGTCCGACGCCCACAAAAGACAGCGCGAGCACAATCACCCTCACGGTCACGGTCACGGCCATGACCATGGACGGAACGCCGGGGCGGTCCGGGCACTGCTGGGGAGGGTCCGGCACCTGCTCACACCGCACAGCCACGACAGTGCCGACAAGACCGATGAGGCGTTGGAGTCCAGCGGGCGCGGGTTGCGCGTGCTCGGGTTGTCGTTCGGGATCTTGATGATCACGGCGGCGATCCAGGCCGTGATCGTGGTGTTCTCGGGGTCGGTCGCGCTGCTCGGCGACACACTGCACAACGTGGCGGACGCGTTGACGGCGGTGCCTCTGGCCATCGCGTTCCTGATCGGACGGCGGGCGGCCACGCGTCGGTTCACCTACGGGTATGGGCGTGCGGAGGATCTCGCCGGCCTGGTCATCGTGGTGATCATTGCTGGGTCGGCGGCGCTGGCCGGGTACGAGGCGTTCCGGCGCCTGGTCGATCCGCAGGACGTTCGCGCGCTGTGGTGGGTCGCCGCCGCGGCCGTGGCCGGCTTCCTGGGGAACGAGTGGGTGGCGCGCTATCGGATCAAGGCGGGCCGGGAGATCGGCTCGGCGGCGCTGGTCGCCGACGGGCTGCATGCTCGCACCGACGGCTTCACCTCACTGGCGGTCCTGGTCGGCGCGGCCGGGGCCGCGCTCGGCCATCCGATCGCCGACCCGATCATCGGGCTGCTCATCACGGTCGCGATCTGTTTTGTGCTGCGGGATGCGGTCAGGGAGATCTATCACCGGCTGATGGACGCGGTGGATCCCGCGCTGGTTGCCGAGGCCGAACAGATCCTGGCTCAGGTGGACGGCGTCCGGCGGGTCGGCCGTGTGCGGCTGCGCTGGGTCGGCCACGCGCTGCGTGCCGAGACCGACATCGTGCTGGCACCGGATCTGTCGCTGGCACAGGCGCACGCCGTGGCGGTGGACGCCGAGCACAGGCTCATCCATGATCTGCCCCGCCTGCGAGCCGCTACCGTGCATACCGACCCTGACAGCCATGACGGGACTGACCACCACGCCGTGCTGCACGGTCACCACACCGCCTGATGGCAGCCCTCGGCCGGTAGGTCTGACGAGGGTCGTGAGCCAGCCTCACCGAACGGAAGCTCTGCCCCGCCACCCGGGAGCGGCGAGCACGTGCGCACAGGGCCGTGTCTTCTACCATGCAGGACGTGCCTCGCATCTCCGGAAGCCCTGACCAGCATCGTGCCGTGACCCGGGAAAAGATCCTTGTTGCGGTCCGGGACGTGATGGCCTCGGACGGGGTGGACAAGCTGACGATGGCCGAGGTCGCGGGACGGGCGGGGCTGCACCGCAGCGTGGTCTACAACTACTTCCCCGATGTCAGGGCGTTGCTGATCGCTCATGCGCGGTACGAGACCGAACGGTTCATGGACGAGCTGACCGGGGCGCTGGGCTCGGCCGCAACGGCGACCGAGCAGATCGTCGCCTACGTACACCAGCAGCTGGCCGACTTCGCGGCCTATCCGCAGCCCGCCGGGCCCGAGCTCGCCACCTTGCTGGGGCCCGACGGTTACCGGGAGATGCACGCGCACGTTCAGCCTCTCGGCATGCTTCTCACCGACATCATCCGGAGAGGGGTGGAGGCGGGGGAGTTCGCGCCGAGCGACCCGGCGGCCACCGCCAACCTCGTTCATGCGTGCCTAGGGGCGGAACGTTTTCCGCTCGGGCAGGGCAACCGTGACCTTGAGGAGACGACGGAACGGGTCACCACTTTCGTCCTGCGCAGTCTCGGTGCGGAGACAGGCGAAAGGCGATCGAATGCATAGCGACCCGTTCCATCGCTGTCAGATACCGGCGTAGGAGTGCATTCCGGACAGCCAGAGGTTGACGCCGACGAGGTTGAACAGCAGGCATCCGTAGCCCGCCAGCGCGACGGCGGCGGCCGGGCGGCCGCGCCAGCCGATGGTGGATCCGGCGTGCAGGTGTGCCGCGTAGACGATCCAGGTGATGAACGCCCAGGTCTCTTTGGGGTCCCAGCCCCAATAGCGGCCCCAGGCCTGGTCCGCCCAGATGGCCCCGGCGATCACAGCGAACGTCCACATCGGAAAGGCGAAGACGGTCATCTGCCGGGCGAGCCGTTCCAGCGCAGGTGCGGAGGGGAGGCGGATGGCCAGCGCGTTCTGGCGTCCTGCTTCATGCCGTACCCGGATGAGGTAGAGCAGGTTGGCGGCGGCCGACAGGGTGAAGCCGGCGGACGCGACCACTGCCGCGGTGACGTGGATGGCGAGCCAGTAAGAGTGCAGGGACGGGCTGAGCGGGCCGACCGGGACGTGCAGCACGGTGGTGGACAGTCCGAGGCCGAGCACGCTCGGGATCATGACGAACAGGCCGAGATAGCGGACCTGCTGCCGCCGGATGAGCACGAGCAGCCCCGTGACGGCCGCGAACACCAACGCGGTGACGAACTCGCCCATGGTTCCCCAGGGCAGCCGTTCGGCGGCGAGCCCGCGGCCGGACATCTGGCCCAGATGCAGCAGCCAGCCGATGAGGGTGAGCAGCACCGCGCCGCGCGCCAAGAGGCGGGCGGCGGGCGATGCCAGCAGTGATGTGGGTTCGCCTGGTCCGCTTTCGGTCTCGCCGTCATCAGCGACGGACGCGACCGGCGGCCCACCCGCTCCGACGAGGACTTTGCTACGTGCGGCCGGGCTGCGGACGGCCGTGGCGGTGGCTGGTCGCCGGGCCGCGAAGGCGGCGACATAGCCGACGACTGCGAGCGTGTAGACGACGATCGTCGCGGTCATCAGGTGCTCGCTGAACGAGGCGAGTGAGGCATCGGGGGGCATGATGCGAGGTCCTCCTGGGTCACTGATCGAGGGCGTTGCGATAACTGCGGGCGGCGACAGCGAGGCAGCAGGCGCCGAAGGCAGCCGATCCAGCCAGGCGGGCGGCGATCCCCGGCCAGTCCGGCGCGCTGGTCAGAGCGCCGGCGAGTGCGTCGATGTCATAGGTGAGTGGCAGCGCGGCTCTGACCGGACGCAGCACGGACGGCCACGAGGCGGGCGGGATCACGCCCAGCATGAGCACGAGCGTGAACCCCAGCTGGCCGGCCAGCGTGGCGATCTCCGGACGGGAGGGCATCAGCCCGCACAGAGCGCCGATCCCGCTGAACGTGATGCCGCTCGTCAGCATGGTGACGAGCAACATCCAGCCGTACGTGACGGGCAGATCGAACAGGGCCGTCCCGATCGCCGCCGTGACGACCGCACCGGGAATCGCGAACGTGACGTACCCGCTCGACAATCCCAGCACGACCGCGGCGGGCCGGATGGGAAGGCTCCCGTAGTAGTCGAGCCCACCACCGGACTTGAGCGCCCCGAACCGCTGGGCCAGCAGGTTGAGGGCCAGGAAAGCCACCACGCCCAGGGCCGCTCCGGCGACGATCGTGGCCCGCGACTCCTCGGCCGCGGTTCCGCCGGTGCCGTGCAGCAGCACGACGATGCCCACCGACTGCAGCGTGGCGACCACCGCCATCGCACCGCCGCCCGCCTTGGCCCGGCTGAGCTGCGCAGTGTAGATCGCCGGTACCGCAGCCGCGAGCGGGGTGGGTCCGCGCCGTCCGGCGACGCTCACTGCTCCTCACCCGCCAGCAGCACGTCCTCCAACGAAGGTGTGCTGAGCGTGAAGTCGTCGAGCGCCGCGAAGGCCGGCCCGTCCAGCAACTCCGACAGAAGACCCCGGGCCTCAGCGCTCGGCAACCGCAACGACCAGCGCCGTCCCGACACCACCGCGCGAGCGGTGATCGCCTCCGGCAGTCGATCCGGCGGATCATCGCGCCACGCCAGATCCAGCCGCACGTCGTCACCGAGCTCGGCTTTCAGCCCGCCCGGAGTGTCGCAGCCCGCCATCCGGCCGCCGCGCAGCACAAGCACACGATCGAGCACAGTCTCCGCCTCGACGACGTTGTGCGTGACCAGCACGATGGCGGCCCCGGCATCACGACGGCGCCGCAGCGCGTCCCACACCCGGTGCCGGGCATCGATGTCCAGCCCGGTCGTCGGCTCGTCCAGCACCAGAACCCGGCAGTCGCCCGCCAGCACGGCCGCCACCCCCGCCAGGCGCCGCTGCCCGCCCGACAGCCGCCCGATCCGGCGGTCGGCGAGCGGCGTGAGAGCGAGTTCGTCCAGCAACCGTGCGGCTTCGCCGCGCGCCTGCTTCCGCCGGATCCCACGTAGCCGGGCGGTCGTCTCCACCGCCACTCGAACGCTCATATCCGACAGGGCACTTTCGGTTTGGGGCAGGTAAGCGACCAGCTCAGCCGCCGCCGTGGGCTCCCGGCCGACGTCGGTGCCGAGAAGCTGCACCGTTCCGGCATCAGGCCGGAGCAGCCCCACCAGATGCCGGACCAACGTGGACTTGCCGGCGCCATTACGTCCCAGCACGCCGAACACTTCGCCCATCCGAACCTCGAAGCTCACCTCATCCAACGCCTGCGCGGCGCCGCCATAGCTCTTGCCGAGACCGGCGACCTCGTAGAGGGGGTGGCCGTCGGCTTTCACCACGTCAGACGCCGTGCCGGCGGCAGTGGCGTACGGGCTCACAGGCATGATCACCTCCATCGACAGATTGATACTACGAGCTGTAGTACCAATCTGTCGCCCGTTTCGCTGATCAAAGATACGAGAGGGCTTCCCGGACCGTGATGCGCGAGGCTCGGGTGGCTGCCGCGTCGGTGGCCAGGACGGCTCCGAGCGTGACGAGCCCGACCCAGATGGCGATGGCGGCGAAGGAGACCTGGAACGGCAGCGGGGCCTTCTGGAAGAGGTTGCCCAAGCCGTCGCCGAGCACCTTGGTGAGCACGAGTGCGGGGACGGTGGCGACCAGGCAGCTGGTGAGGGCGAGGAAGACGCCTTCGGCGACGACGATGCGGCGGACCGTCTTGGGGCGGGCGCCGATGGCGTGCATGACGCCGAACTCCCGGGTCCGGTCAAGGATGTTGCTGCTCATGGTGGAGGCAAGGCCGATGGCGCCGACCACGCCCAGGGGGAGCGCGATCGCCAGCAGAACGAGGAGAACGGGACCGAGGTGGCCGGCCGATGCGGCTTCGCTGCGGCTGACGGAGACTGCTGACGTCACCGTGATGCCCGCGCCATTGAGGGCTTTGTTCACGGCGCCGGCGACGGACGTGCGGGTCTGCTCGTCGTGAGCGCCGGTGATGACGCGGAGCCGGTTGACTTGTGCGGGGCGGCCGGTCGCGGCGGCGAAGGCCTCGGGTGTGGTGTAGACGCCGCCACCGCTCGATTCGCGTTCTTCTACGACGCCGGCGATGCGCCACGTTGTGGATTTTCCGTCAATGAACAACCGCACGGTGTCGCCCGTGCCCAGGCCGGGCACGGCGTTGTCGCGAGTGATCTGGTTGAGCACGATGGCTCCGGTCTCACCCGGTCTCAGCCATCGCCCGTCCAGCAACTTGGGCGGCGGGACCGGGCGGTCGGCTGGAACTGTGTTCACCGAGATGCTGCCGTGGCCTTGGTCGGGGTAGGTGCGGGTCAGGGGCAGCTTGCCGGGCCCGGTGATGCCGATCTGTGCGCGGTTCCATGCCTCGATCCGGGTGACGCCGGGCAGGCGCTGGACCGCGTTGGCAACGGCATCCGGCCGGGCGGGGCCGGCCAATTCCGCCTCGACGTCCCAGTACCGCTGCTCCTTGCGCTGCTCGTCGACTGCCTTCGTGCCGGAGGACAGCGACATCCCGGCGACGAACACGGCGCCCGCACTGGCCAGGAGGCCGACCGACAACCAGAAACGGGCCGGTCTGCGGACGGTGTTGCGAAGTGCCATGAGCAGCCCGCGGTCGAGACGGGGGAGGCGGCTGAGCCTGGCGACGACTCCGGTCGCGGCGCTCGGCTTGGTGCTGCCGCCATGATGGTCGATCGCCGCACGGACGGTGGTACGGCTGGCCTTGAGCAGTGGCGGCAGGGCCATCAGCAACGGCAGGCCGAGTCCGACTGCGACGATGACCATGTAAGTCCACCATGGGGCGCCGAGATCGGTCGACTCGATGCCGAGGATCTCCAGTAGCCGTTGCAGAAGCGTGCGCCCGATCCAGATCGCGGGTCCTAGAGCGAGCAGCGTGGCGGACGCGGCGACGATCAGGGTCATCGTCAGGTACAGGCGCGCTATGCGGCCGGAACGGGCACCGACCGCCTTCATGATGCCGATCTGCCGGATCTGCTGGGTGAACAGGTTGTTGAGCATGGTGGCGACGAGGATCGTCGACAGCAGCAGCGCCGCGGCGCCTCCCGCGAGCAGCGACAGGAGCAGCACGTCGGACTGCCACTGGTGCGGATGTGCGTACGGCTTGGGGACCTGGATCTCGTCGATCGCGAGGCTGTGGTCGCGCTGCAGCCAGGCGCCGACATCGCTCGCGACGGCGACGGCGGTGGCGCGGTCCCGGGTGGGCGTGGTCCGGCCGGGGCCGGCGATCTGGATCTTCAGCTGGTCCAGAACGGCCGGGGTCGTGGACGTGGTCAGCACCGCCGTGGAAACGTAAGCGTGTCCTCGTTGCTCCTGCGGCGAGGGCGCGAGGCTGGGGTCGTAGACGGTGCCCGCCACTCGCAGGGGAACGGTGGGCCCGTTCGGCGTCCGGACGGTGACGGTGTCGCCGACCGCGACATCCAGCAGCGTGAGTGAATCCCGTCCGATCAGGATCTCCCCGGGCGCGGTCGGCCAGCGGCTCTCCTGCCGCAGATCGAACTTCACCATCGACATGGGATCGTCCGGTGTCGCGGCGAACACCTGGAGGGGCACGGCGCGGGAGCGGCCGTTGACCTCGATCTCGGTGTCGAACTGTGTCCGGCCGGTCGCCTCGATCACGCCGGGACGCCGCCGCGCCTGCTCGGTGATCGTCGCCATCTGGTCCGCGTCGACGGGCTTGTCCAGGACGATCGTGGCGGACGCGGGTTCGGTGCTCATGTAGGCGCCGCTGGTCTCCCGGCCGATGGAGGCCCATCCGGCCAGCATGCCGCCGAACACGGTCAGGCTGACCGCGATGGCGATCACCATCAATGCCAGCCGGCCCCGGGCCGCCCGCAGGTCCCGGAGCAGCTTCACCGCCATCAGGCCGGTCATTCCGGCACCCCTGCCGGTGCGGTCTCGTCGGTGACGATGCGGCCGTCGCGCAAGGTGATCTCGCGGCCGACGATCGATCTGATGTCGCGTTCGTGGGTGACCACCACGATGGTGCGTCCTTCGGCGTTGAGGTCGGCGAACAGATCCAGGACCGCGTCGGCGGTGTGGGAGTCGAGGTTTCCGGTCGGTTCGTCCGCCAGCAGCAACGGCGGGTCGTTGGCGAGCGCGCGGGCGATCGCTGCCCGCTGCTGCTGGCCTCCGGACAGGGTGGCGGGCAGTTTGCCGGCCTGGTCGCCGATTCCGACCCGGTCCAGCAGCCGCCGGGCGCGATCGAGGCGTTCGCCTTGCGGGATTCTCTTGGCGAAGTCCATCGGCAGCATCACGTTCTCAGCCACTGTCAAGGTCGGCAGCAGCTGGAAGAACTGGAACACCAGCCCCACGTACCGCCCTCGCCAAGCGGCGAGCCCGGACTCGGACAGCGATCCGAGGTCGGCACCCGCGACATGGAGCGTCCCGGAGGTCGGCCGGTCGATTCCGGCGAGGAGGTTGAGGACGGTCGTCTTGCCGCTGCCGGAGCGCCCGACGATCGCGACGAACTCGCCGTCGTCGATGCCCAGGTCGAGATGGTCGACGGCGACCACCTCTCCGGCGCTCGACGGGTACGCCTTGACGACGTCGCTGACCTGGATCGCGCGTCCCGCGGTCGGCGTGCCTGTCGCGGCGTTCATCCGTGACCGCCCGTGGGTGGTGTGTGGCCAGCCGGAACGCTGGCCGGTGGGGTGCTGCTCGGGTCGCCGCCGTGGCGTCGCGGCGTGTGGCCGCCGCCGCTCATGAGCATCACGACCACGGCGAGCAGGACCAGAAGACCGACGACGGCCCCCGCGACCTTCACCCAGCGTGGTATCCCCGTGTCACCGTCGCCGGCCTTGAACCGGCGGGACGGATCGTTCATCTCGGTTGTCCTCTCCCAGGTCTTCGTGCTCTGCCCCGTCGCCGCCACGCTAGGAAGGCGCCCCTATGCGCCGAAACGCCCCGCGAGAGGACCTTGCGCGTCCCCATCGAGTGGACGCGGATCATCCATCTGGGCGACGGCCTCCGCCGGACGCCCGTCTACGCTGGCGGTGTCATGACGTCGACAGCCACAGCCCGCTGGCGCCCCGCGTTCCGGCCAGGCTCACGAACGGTGCTTGACGCCGGCCTCGCGGCGCTCCTCTGCGCCGTGTCGCTGATGCTGGTTTCGCACAGCGGCGACGCCCCGGTCTCGCACGGGATCGGCGCGCTCAGCTCGGGATCGCGCGACCCCGACGCCGCGGGTGTGCTGCTGGTGGCGTGCTCGGCTCTGCCGTTCACCGCCTGGCGGCGATTCCCGTTCGGCGTCTTCGTGGTCACCGCGGTGGCCGGGGTGCTGCTGGCGGGTCTCGGCTATCCGATCAACCTGATCCTCGGGCCTCCCGCGGCCCTTTACGTGCTCGCGGCGGGCCGCGACCGTGAGACGCCCTGGACGGTGGGCAGCGCCGGTGTGGTGGCCGGCCTGTTCGTGGCGTTCCTGAGTGCCACCGCCGCCGGTGAACGGATCTTCCCGGGCTTCTGGCTCGTCCACGCCGGGCTGCCCTGGGTCGTGGCCTGGTTCGCGGGGGAGCGCACACGCCTGCGCCGAGCTCAGATGGACGAACTGCACGAGCAGGCCCGCCGCGCCGAGCACGACGCCGAACGCGATCGCCTGCTCGCCGTCGCCGAGGAACGTGCCCGGATCGCCCGCGACCTGCACGACTCGGCCGGTCACGCGATCAGCCTGATCGCGGTCCGTGCTGGAGCCGCCCGGCTTCGCCATCACCAGGACGAAGACCGTTCGCTGCCCGCTCTCGAAGCGATCGAGGAACTGGCGCGGCACACCGCCGAGGAGATCGACCAGATCGTCGGCTCGCTCCGCGAAGACGGCCCGTCCGGCGCCCACGGTCTCCGCGACCCGGAGGTGGAGGCCCCGGCAGGCCTGTCCTCCCTCGACACTCTGATCGTCCACCATGCCGAAGCAGGCCTGACAGTGACACGTGCCATCGAGGGCGCGCCGCGCACCCTTGGCGCCGCGACCGACCAGGCGGCCTACCGCATCCTCCAGCAGGCGCTCAGCAACGCCGCTCGACACGGAGCCGGCAGCGCCCGGATCCGTGTCACCTACACCGAGACCGCGCTGGCCCTGACCGTGATCAACCCGGTGAACCGCGATGCGGCGCCACGGCCCGGCGGCGGCCACGGACTGATCGGCATGCGTGAACGTGCGACACTGCTCGGCGGCACGCTGACCACCGGGCGCGCCAACGGCACCTTCCGGGTGGACGCCCGCATCCCGTACGGAGGATCCGCGCGTGACCAGCGTCCTGATAGCCGATGACGACGACCTGATGCGCGCCGGGCTCATCGAACTTCTCACCGCCGACCCCGACATCGAGATCGTCGGCCAGGCGGCGACCGGCAGGGAGGCCGTCCACCGAGCACGCGGGCTCGCCCCCGAGGTCGTCCTGATGGACGTCCGCATGCCCGATCTCGACGGCATCGGCGCCACCCGCGAGCTGTCACGCGCCGTCCCGCACTCAAGGGTGCTGATCCTGACGACCTTCGAGCAGGACGACTACATCTTCGGTGCCTTGCGTGCCGGCGCCTCCGGCTTCCTGCTCAAACGCACCCGACCCGAGGAACTGATCGCGGCAGTCCACCTGGTCGCCGCGGGCGACTCCCTGCTGTCGCCATCGGTCACCCGCCGCGTCATCGACCGCATGTCCCAGCAGCCCACCCCCGACCTCACCGACCAGGCCAAGCTCGACCACCTCACCCCGCGCGAACGGGAGGTCCTCGGGCTCGTGGCCCGCGGCCTGTCCAACCGTGAGATCGCCGCCGCCTTCGTCGTCGAGGAATCGACGATCAGAACGCACGTCAAGCGCATCCTGATGAAGCTCGACCTCCGCGACCGCGTCCAGGCCGTCATCTTCGCCTACGAGAACGGCATCAACCGCCCGCGTACCGAGACGCAGCGCTGACCGTAGGTCTGGCGCCGTCTGCGGCCTCCGATCAGGGGCGGCGGCCCGCTAGGACGCAGAACTCGTTCCCCTCCGGGTCGGCAAGTACGACCCAGCTCTCATCGCCTTGGCCGACGTCGGCGTGTCGAGCACCTAGGTCGAGCAGGCGGCGGACCTCTTCGTCTTGCTCCCTGTCGGCTGGGCTGAGGTCGATGTGGAGCCTGTTCTTGACGGTCTTGCCCTCGGGCACGTGCGCGAACGTCAACGTCGGCGGCACTGGGCCAGGGTGGTTCTTGCCTTCAGGGGCCGTAGAGGGGCCAATTGTGACAATTCCGTCGTCCTCGTCTTGAACCTCGTAGTCCAGGACCGCGCACCAGAACCGTGCGAGACCTTGGGGATCGGCACAGTCGATCGCAAGCTCGGTGAACCTACTGGTCACGTCAGAACCTCCCGGTCAGTAGCGGGTTGTGAGATCCAGGTCACGGTTCCCTGCCTGGACGTCACACTCGGGCGCGTGAACACCTCTCAGGATGCAGTCAATAAAGGAGCCCACGATGCCTGAAACGCGGTATGCCGCCGATTTTGTGGACGAGGCGACGGGATGAACATCGCCGAACAAGCCGTGCCGATGACCATGGGTGCCCGGCCAGTTCTTCCACGAGAACTCGCAGGAGGAGGTCGCTTACTGCTTCGCGTCCAACCTGTCCATGTGCCCACCGGGATACCTGATCGTCGCCCCCAAGTTCCATGGGGTGAGCTCCTTCCTCAAGGAGCCGCACAACCCCGATGCCTACCTGTTCCAGGTCATCGTCCAGCGGCAGACCGAGGCCGGTGCCGACCTAGGGGAGCAGCATGAGGGCATCCACATCCGTTGCCCGGAGTGCCAGGAGTTCCTCCTGAAGCACGTCTTCAGCGCCGACCCGACCAAGCCGGAGGAGCACGGCGGCCAGGAGGGCGTCCGCTTCCCGGTCTTCGCCACGATGTACGAGGCCGTGCAGGCGATGACGAGGTTCAACGGCGACGAGAGCCTGCGCACCTGCGGTAAGTGCGGCCACATCAGTCCGGTGTTCCGGGCTGCCACATGGGGCTGGGAGCAGTACGTGAGACTGCACCGCACGGTCAACTCCGGCCGCTCGCAGATGCTCGCCCTGGTCGAAGAGCGGCTCACCTCCGCCGAGGTGACCCGGTGAACGTCTTCGTGATCACCACGCTCGCCTACATCGAGGCCACGAGCGAGGATGATCCCCAAGCCCTCGTGCGCGGCGCGCACGTGGCACAGGCGCTGCACCAGGCCGGTGTGCCGCTGCTGGCCGGCGCCGACGCCACTCTCTTCGCGCCACGTCACGGCGACGGGCTGCACCGCGAACTGGAACTGCTGACCAAGGAAGCCGGGCTCACGCCGATCGAGGCGCTGACCGCGAGCACCAGCGTCGTCACCCACCACTTCGGCCTGTCCGACCGCGGGCGCGTCGCGCCCGGGCTGCGCGCCGACCTGATCCTTGTAGACGGTGACCCCACCCGAGACATCACCGCCACCCGCGCCCTCCGCGAGGTGTGGCGCCGCGGCGTCCGGCAGTCCCGCTGACCCTTCCTGTTCCCGCGACTCGGCGTCACCGAGTTCTGGCCGCACCTGGCGAAGCACGTTCACCCATTCGTCGACGAATATCCGGGCCGGAGATTCCTGCGGCCTCCCTATGTCATCGATGCCCGCGCCGTGTATCCGCGCTCACGGAACAGTTGGGCGGCCGTCGGTGCCGCGATGTCACACGTTGGCGTCTGTATCCCTCTCTATTGGTGTCGGCCATCGAAACCAGAAGAAGGGAAGAAGGCACCTTTATGAAGTCCCTCAAGCCCACCAGACGTCTGGAGCCGGGTGATCGCTCCCCGCTCATCGAGGTGGAGACGATCCGTTCTGAGCAGATCACCGTTCCCAGCCCCGAGGGCATGACCCATCTGCAGTTCCGGCGCTATGCGGGGTGCCCCATCTGCAACATCCATCTGCGGTCGATCACCCGGCGGCACGAGGAGATCGTTGGCGCAGGAATCCGTGAGGTCGTGGTGTTCCACTCCTCCAGCGAAGACATGCTGCCCCACCAGGGCGAGCTTCCCTTCGCGGTGATCGCCGACCCGGACAAGAAGCTCTATGTCACCTTCGGGGTGGAAAAATCCCGGTGGGCCCTGCTGCATCCCCAGGCCTGGTCCCGCCCGATGGACCCGCGTGCTTGGGTGACCGTGGCACGTGGCCTGCGTGCCGGTGGCAGGCCCTACCCCACCAAACGGGAGAGCCTCATCGGCCTTCCGGCTGACTTCCTTATCGATATCGAGGGGCAGGTAAGGGCCGTCAAGTACGGCAGGCATTTCAGCGACCAATGGTCGGTCGACGAACTGCTGCGCCTGGCCACCTCGACCCGGGACTGACCCCGGCGCTGAGGATGCTGCCTTCGCGGCGGAGCAGGGCGATCAGGTCGTCGATGTGTTGCCGCTGAGTGAGAACGCTGTTGACGTTGATTCGTAGTGCTCGGCGTCCGTTCAGGACGGTGGTTGACAGCCAGGCGTGCCCGCTGCGTTCGATGCGCTGCTGCAGGGCGTTCTGCAGATCGTCCTGGATAGCGGTCATGCCGCCGGGCATGAAGCGTACGCAGCAGACCGCCGTCTGCACGTCGCCCACCACGTCGAAGTCGTCGAGACCGGCCAGCTCGGAGGCGAGATAGCGGGTGAGCGACAGCTGCCTTTCGATGATTTTCCGGTACCCGGTGCGGCCCAGGCGGCGCAGCGCCGCCCAGAGCTTGAGCGCGTTGGCGCGGCGGGTGCCGAGCTGGCCGTAGCGGAAGAAGTCGAGCGCGCTGTCATCACCCACGTACTCAGGGGTGATGTCGAACGCCTCGCGCAGGACCGGTACACCATCTCTGATCAGCACCGCTCCGCAAGAGAACGGTACGAACATCCACTTATGCGGGTCGAGGGTCACCGAGTCGGCCCGTTCGATGCCGCGTAGCGCGCCGCGATGTGCGGGCGAGAACGCCATCGCGCCGCCATAGGCCGCGTCGACGTGGTACCACAGCCCGTACTCTTCAGCCGTCCTGGCGAGCTCGTCGAGCGGGTCGATCGCCCCGGTGGAGGTGGCGCCGGCCACACCTATGACGCAACAGGGCTGGTACCCGGCGGCCTGGTCCTGGTCGATGGCCTCACGCAACCTGTCGACCCGGACGCGGAACCGGCCGTCGGTGTCGATCTTCCGGACGTTGGCCCGGCCGATTCCGAGGATGTCGGCGGCCTTGACCAGCGAGAAATGGCTTTGCTCGGAGGCGTACACGCGAAGCGGGCCGGTGTGCCCGGTGAGGCCTTGTGCCGGCGCGCGGGCCGCGGCGGCGTCGCGGGCGCACTTCAGCGCGATCAGATTGGCCTCCGACCCGCCGCTGGTCAGCGTTCCGAAACCGGGCTCGCAGTAGCCGACGAGGCCGCACAGCCACCGGATCACGCAGGCTTCCAGCGCGCTCGTCGAGGGCGCCTGCCGCCAGGCGGCGCCGTTCTGGTTGAGCGCCGAGCACAGCGCGTCGACCCAGACCGCGATCGGCAGGGGCGTGGGGTTGAACAGGCCGAAGTACCGCGGGCTGGAGACGTTCATCGCGTGCGGGATCACCTGGCGGGTGATGACCTGGAGCAGCTGCTCCACCTCCGCTCCCTCGTCGGGCAGCGGCCCGTCGAACAGCGCCCGCAACTCTTCCGGACTCGCATCTGAGCACACAGGGGCGGTCTCGAGTGAGCGCACGTAGTCGGCGACCAGCTCCGTCACCATCGCGCCGGTCCGCTCGTGCTCGGCCGCGAAAGTTTCGGTGGTGAATTCCAAGATGCCGCTCCCAGAGTTGTCGGTGACGGAATCGAGCCTCACAAACAGCGGGCTTACCGGGAAGTGGGGTCATGCCGATGGGGAGCCATAGCCTTCTCCTATGGCGCTGTCGCTGGAGGACCTCCGAGTGTTCCTGTCCGTCGCGGGAGCGGGGAGTTTTGGACGCGGCGCGGCGCGGCTGCACCTGAGCCAGCCCACCGTCAGCGAACGCATGGCACGGCTCGAACGCGACCTGGGCCGACGGCTGTTCCTGCGCACCCAGCGCGGCGTGCGGCTGACCCCCGCCGGCGAGCGCCTGCTGCCCTATGCCGAACGGTGCCTGGCTCTCGCAGACGAGGCGGTGAGCGCGGTACGCGGCGAGCACAACCGGCCGCGCCTACAGGTCGCCATGCACTCCACATTCGCGCCCACCGTCATGCCGCAGGTAGTCGACGCCCTCGCCGCCCAAGAGGTCGAGGTCAGCTCCACCGACGCGCACAGTGACGACGTCCTACGGCTCCTGCACGACGGGCTCGTCGATATCGGCTTCGTGGTCCCAGGCCCCTATCCGTCCACGATCACGGTTGAGCCGTTCCTCACCGATCCGATGACCTGCGTGGCCCATCCCGATCACCACCTGGCCGATCGATCCTCGCTGCACGTCGCCGACCTGGCGGCCTGCGCGGTCGCCTGCACCGTGTGGGGCGACGGCGCGGAGCGCTTCCTGCAACTGCTCAGGACCACGTCCATCCCCTCCTCGCGACTTCACGCCGTCTCGCCCGCCGAGACCGTCGCGAGCCTCGCCCGCCGGGGCAGCCACATCGGCGTACTGACCCGGTCAACAGTCATGAACGATCTCGCCACCGGCACCCTCATCGAGCTACCCGTCGCCGACCTGCCGCGCTGGGAGATCACCCTCGCTCTCGCCTACCGCACGACCGATGCCAACACCGCACACGTCCAAGCTCTGCGCACGGCACTCCTCATGCAGCACGCGGCAGGGAGTGCTTCGTCGAGACCTCATCGAGGCCAGACGGCACATGACAAGCGGCGGACCGGCTAGGGGGACCGGCTAGGCGGACCGGCAGGGGGACCGGCTAGGGGCGGTGCCAGGTGTCGCGAAGATTGCTGATCATCTGCAGGAAGAGCGCGAAGGCCTGGTCGGTTCGTTCGTGGTCGCCGGTGGCGACGAGATCCAGTTGGAGGCCGCGCGCCTGCGCCACGATGATCGAGGCCACCGCGGGGGCCTGGTGCGTGGGGCATCCGTCGGCGATGACCAGCTTCTCCATGAGTTCGCGTGAGTCGTGGACGACCTGCCGGAGGTAACGCCGGTAGCGCTCGGGGTCGCGTGCGGCCAGAGCATGGACCTCGAAAAGCAGCCGGTACAGCGGCAGCCGTTCGGCCGTCGTGGATCCGCGCCACCACGTGGCGAGGGCGTCGATGCTCTCGCCCGTCTCCGTGACTCCCGCAGCGTCCGTCAGGCGCCGCCGCAACACCTCGATGACCTCGGTGAGCAGGTTCTCCTTGGTCCCGAAGTGATGGAGGAGGGTCCCGTGGCTGACTCCGATCGCGGCGGCCAGTGGCCGTATTGCCAGGTCGCCCACCCCGTGGTCGAGGACGTAGGCGGTGACGGCCTCCAGCAACTCGGGACGTCGGTGCAGGTAGCGCAGACGCCGGCCGTCGATGTGCTCCGTGCTCACCAGCACGACGCTACACCCGCTCGGAGATTGATTGACCGTTTGGTCGAGCTACTTTAGGATGATCATCCAGATCGGCGGCGCGGGCAGAGGACGATGGATGGGGTGCTGGACGCGCGGGTCGCCGACGAGCTTCGAGGCGTGGGGGAGGCGACCTGACATGGTCGGCGACATCGGATATCTGCATCACGTCGGCCATGTCGTTCAGGACATGAAGGAGGCGCTCGCGCTTTACCAGCGGCTGGGTTTCACACTGCCGCCGCCCGCCTATCCTGCGATGGCGCCACGGGAAGGCGCGCCGGTGGAGCCGTTCGGTGCGGCCAACACGCACGCCGAGTTCTCCCGCAACTTCATCGAGCTCGTTACCTGTGTCAGAGACGGCGAGCCCCACCGCATGCCGAGTGAGGCCAAGCTCGTGGCGCTTCAGGCACCGGCCGAGGTGCTGCCGACTCTCATTGAACGGATCGCCAACACCAGCGCCACCATCGAGGCATGCCTACGGCGCTTTGAGGGGTTGCACATCCTCTTCGTGCAGTCCCCCGACATCGACGCGGCCGCCGAACGACTGCGGGGCTACGGCGTGCGCCACGGGGGTGTGAACACAGTGCGGCGCCCGGTGGAAACGCTCCAGGGAACCGTCACGGAAAATGTTCGTTACCTTGAGATCGATGGCGACGAACCAGACGCCAGACCCGGAACTGTTCCGGAAGGACGTGTGGGAATCGCGGCCGGCAAACCCTCTGGCGTGCCGGTCCCGCCCCACCCGAATGGGGCCACCGAACTCGCCGATGTGGTCCTGTGCGTCGCCGACTCGGAGCTGGCCACCGTTGAGCGCAGGTACGAGACGTACCTCGGGCAGGCCGCAAGGCCGGGTGCCGCAGGGCCGGGTGCCGCAGGGCCGGGTGCCGCGGGGCCGGGTCATCCGGGACGGGTGTTCGACCTCGACGGCACCGCGCTCACACTCGTAGGCGGCTCCGACCTCGAGGAGTTGCTGCCAGGTGAGCGTCCTCCCGCCCTCCCGGCCTTGACCGCCTACGCGGTCACGGTCGAGGACATCGCGGTCACCCGGGACCTCCTCCGGCGGAACGGGTTCACCCTGGGGCGAACGGCTGCCGGTGACATCTTTGTGCCCGCCGCCGCAGCACTGGGCACTGCGGTGATCTTCCGCGAAGCCATCGGCTGAGTGCCGAAGCTCCGCCATGAGCCAGCGGTATCCATGCCACCCAAGAGGGCAAGGACGCCGCCGAATGTGACACCGTGCGAGATAGGCCACAGTTGCTGGTCTGACGTCACATTCCTGGTGTCGCGGTGCATCTCGGTTGGGAGCGCGCAACAGGAGGCCCACCATGCACGACACGCCGGACGACATCGCGACCGAGGCGTTCGTTGACCACCGCGAACTGCTGTTCTCCATCGTCTACAACCTGCTCGGCAGCGTCGCCGACACTGAGGACGTGCTGCAGGAGACCTGGTTGTCGTGGGCGTCCCGCAGCCGCGACGGGATTGACGGGATCGAGAACCCGCGCGCCTACCTGGTGCGGATCGCGGTCAACCACGCTCTGGCCCGGCAGAGCAGCATCCGGCGCCGCCGCGAGACCTACATCGGCCCATGGCTGCCCGAACCGCTGGTCACCGGCGCCGCCGACCATGCAGAACGCGCCGAGTCGGTGTCCATGGCACTGCTGGTGGTACTGGAGACCCTCACACCGCTGGAGCGGGCGGTGTTCGTCCTGCATGAGGTGTTCGGCTACCCGCACACCGAGATCGCCGGCATCCTCGGCCGCTCACCCGCGGCCGTGCGCCAGGTCGCCCACCGGGCCCGCGAGCACGTCCTGGCCCGTCGCCCCCGCTACCAGGCCGACCCGAACGTCCAGCGGCAGGTGACCGAGCGGTTCCTGCACGCCATCATCGGCGGGGACCTTGAGGCCCTGCTGCGGGTCCTGGCGCCGGACGTGACCCTGTGGGCCGACGGCGGCGGCAAAGCGGTGGCCGCGGGCCTGCGGCCGCTGCACGGCCGCGACAAGATCGCCCGCCTGATCATCGCGATCTCGCACCGCCGCCCCCTCGCGAACCTGAACATCCGCTACCGGACCGTCAACGGCGACCCGTCGGCCCTGCTCTTCTCCGGCGACGCCCCCTTCGCCGTCATCGTTCTCGACCTCACCCCCGACGGCGAGCACGTGTCCGGGATCTACACCGTGACCAACCCCGACAAGCTCGCCCGGCTCAGCTGACCGAGGCCGTCGCACGGGCGAGAATTCGGACCGGCAGCACGTGAGTCCGATCGGCCGATCGGAGATCACCGAACGTGATGCTGACGAAGAGCCCGCCACGCCCGAGGAGCGTCATGACAGATCTGGAAGGTACTGGCCGCGTGAACGATCCTTTGAGCAAAGACGGCTATGTGCTGGAGTTCGAGGACTCCTTCGACAGCGATGACCTCGACGAGTCCCGCTGGTTGCCGTACTACCTGCCGCACTGGAGTTCCCGCGAGGCCACGGCGACCAGATACCGGATCGGCGACGGCGTGCTACGGCTGCTCATCGAGGAAGACCAGCAGCCCTGGTCCCCCGAGTACGACGGCGGCATCCGAGTCTCCTCACTGCAGACGGGGCTCTTCGCCGGTCCGGTCGGGAGCGGCATCGGGCAGTTGCGCTTCAAGCCAGGCCTCCTGGTCCGGGAGGCGCAGCAGAACACCAGGCTCTACACACCTCGGTACGGGCTGTTCGAGATGCGCGCCAAGGCGATCGACGACCCTCGCTGCATGGTCGCCCTGTGGATGATCGGGTACGAGGACCGGCCTGAACGGTCAGCGGAGATCTGCATATGCGAGATCTTTGGGCGTGAGGTGACGCCGGACCGCGCGGCGGTCGGCATGGGCCTGCATCCCTGGGGAGATCCCAGCATCCAGGATGAGTTCGCCGCCGAGGTCGTTGCGATCGATGCCCGGGAATTCCACACGTACGCCGCCGAATGGACGCCGGAGCACGTCGCGTTCTACCTCGATCAACGGCTGGTCAAGGTCGTGGAGCAGTCCCCGAACTATCCGATGCAGTTCATGCTCAACATCTACGAGTTCCCCGACGATCCAAAGGCGCCCGTGCAGGCTCGGCCGTACCCCAAGGAATTCACGGTCGACTACGTCCGTGGTTATCGGCGAGCCCCCTGAGCTTGCAGGCGGTTGGCGTCCAGCTCCACGATCACGTCCTCGACATCGGCTGCGGCACCGGGCAGACCACCCGGCAGGCCGCCAGACGACCCGGCAGGCCGCCAGGTGACCTCGGTTTAGCCCGGTCACGGCGAGGTAGTCATCCCGCATGTCTGGACCAGCGAAAGGGCATGATGTCGGCTCCCGTTCCTGACGTGGTCGTAGTGGGGCAGATCGCGCGTGATCTGGTGCTGGTCGTCGACGAGGTGCCCGGGCCGGGAGGCACGGCCGGGGTACGGCGGCGGCGGGAGCTGTTGGGCGGGAAGGGCGCCAACCAGGCTGTCGCCCTGGCGCAGCTGGGCATGTCCGTGGGCCTGGTCGGGGTGGTCGGTGAGGACGAGGTGGGGGAGCGCCTGCTCGACCAGATACGGCGTGACGGGATCGACGATTCCTTGGTGGTCCGGAGGAGCGGGGAGGTGACGGGGCTGATCGTCGATGTGGTCGAGGGAACGGGGCGATGGCGCTACCTGGAAGACCTGCCGGGCCCGATGTTGCTCTCCGAGGCGGATGTCGCCGCCGCAGCCGATCGGCTCCGGGCCGCTCAGTGGGTGAGTGTGCAACTTCAGCAGCCGTCAGCGGCAGTACGGGCAGCCGTCACCCTCGCGCGGGATGCCGGTGTCCGGGTCGCGCTCGACGGCGTTCCCGAAGAGGAGCATCGAGAGGAGCTGCTTGCCGCTGCGGATGTCGTGCGTGCCGATGCCAAGGAGGCCGAGCTGCTCGTCGGCGCCCGGCTTGAGGGCGTGGAGGCGGCGGTACGGGCAGGCAGGGAACTGCTGCGTTGCGGACCTTCGCTGGTGGCTCTGGCTGTGGAATCCGGGGGCAACGTCTTCGTCTGGACCGGAGGCCACCTGGCGCTGCCGTTGATCGAGACGCCCGTGAAGGACACGACCGGTGCCGGGGACGCGTTCACCGCGGCGCTCGTGGCCGGGCTGGCTCGGGGGTTCTCGCCGGAGCAGACCGCGTTTCTGGCCGTCGCGGCCGCCGCCACGACCGTGGGACATCCCGGCGGCCGGCCGGAGCTCACATCACAGGGGCTCCACGACATGCTGGAACGTGTGGAGAGTCCACCAGACGCTGAGGTGCCGCACGCGAAATCCGCACAGTGGACGTAAGCATTGCAAAAACGAGTTCGAACTTGGGTGTCGTCGGTTTGCCGCTTCGCCTCAGGGGGAGGACGGAATCGCTGTTGTGCGATTCAGTGCCGTTCAGGCTCCAGTACGGAGAACGGTCACCGCACCACGACATATCAGGGAGAAGAACATGGCCGACCAGCCTTCATTTATCGAGGTCCAAAAGTGCCTTTCCGGAATGAGCTATCCGGCCCGGCGTGATGACCTGGTTCAGCACGCCGAGGGCCAAGGCGTCGACCAAGACCTTTTGGAGGCGCTTCGCGCGATCCCCGATCGTGAGTACGACGGGCCCAGCGGTGTCAGTGAGGAAATCAGCAAGGTCTCCTGACCTGCACCCACGCGCGTGGTCTCCTGACCTGCACCACGCGCATGGAGGACCCCGTGGCGGCGTGTTCGTCCGGGCGGCCCTTGCGATCAGCCCTCGACGCCCGTGGTGTGGTGGGCCGCGCCGACGGGCTTGGATTCGGGGGAGCCCCGTTGCCGTAGATAGATCGACAGTGCTGCCATGGAGGCCACTGCGAGGAATTCGGATTGCCAGTTCTGCATCGTCCGGTTCCAGAATTCGGCGGTGGCGAGGTAGCTGAGCCAGGAGACGGTGTCCTGACGTTCGGCCAGTTGCTGGGCGTTGTAGGCCGCACGGCCGGCTATGGACTGAGCCAGCCACGACAGCAAGAAGAGGCTACCCATGACCAGCCCCAGGGAATAGGAGAACACTGCGCCGCGCAGCCCGCCGACGCGCGCCCACGAGGGAGAGTCGGGGCCGGCGTGACGGCCGACCTTCTGTTCTTGGTCGGTTTCGGTACCCTGCTTGCCGGGCTCCTTGGATTCTGGCGAGCCGCGTTGGACCAGCCAGACCGTCACAAAGATAAAGAGAAAGAATTGCAGGTATTCCGACTGCCAGTTCTCGGTCACGTCCACGGCGAAGTCCGAGCCGGTGAGGTAGTCGAGCAATCCCACCGTGCCGCCGCCCTGCGCAGTCCGCTGATTGTTGTACTCAGCATGTCCAGACAATCCCTGGATGACCAGAGCAATTGCCATCAAAGCCAGAAAGAACAGCGTTAGGCCGTTGTCTCGAAGAAAGCGCCGCATCGTCCCCCCATTCAGCGGTGCAGCAGTCCGATGGCGGTGAAGTAGGCCAGCCCAAGGAGGACGATCGCCAAGGTCAACGAGAACACCACTCGCATGGTCAGGCTTCCACTTCACAGTCGTCGGGTTGATGCGGCCGCGGCTTACAACCCGCTGCGGCCACGCGCCAGGTCTTTCCCCATCGGCTGAGGAAGACGTGCTGATCGCCGACGTGGAGGCGGACGTTGTCGCCCCAGCGCTCAACGCGTCCGACCTCGCCTTGTGTCAGGTCGAGTTTGAGGATCTCCTCCGCGCATGTTGAACCGCTTGATTCAAGATTCCGTGCTGCCTGGGGCAGCAGGTATCCGCACGCTCTGGCACCGTCACGCTGCCCGACCGCGTGGATGAAAGCCGTCGTTTCGACGCGCAGCCGTTCGGTATCTGATGAAGCACATCCACTCAGGCATGTCACAGCCAGCGCCGTGGTCAATGCAAGCGGCGCAATACTCATCATGGCCCGGCTCTACCCACGACAAGCCTGATCCAGACACCAAAGAAGTTGCCGATGACCTGCACCCGGGACGGCGTGGAGTTGACCCTCTACTCCCGCGCCGAGTGGGGGTCGACGCAGGTCATCGGGTGGCGGCTGGCATGCTCGGGCTTACTTTGGAGATCGTCATGAGTATGCGCGGGGACGGTGGGCTGAGCGGTCGCAGGTTGCTGGCCGGGTGGTCCTTGGCGCTGGTGGGCCCGCTCCTGGTGACGTCGTTGTTGGCGCAGTTGCGTGATCACGTCGCGTTGGCCTCGACCTTGTTGCTGTTCGTGACGGTCACCGTGGCGGTGGCGCTGGTGGGCGGGCTGGGGCCGGCGCTGTGCGCGGCGATCTCAGGGAACCTACTGGCGAACTGGTTCTTCACCCCGCCCTACTACACGCTGAGCATCGCCGATTTCGACCATGTGCTGGCGCTGGTGGTGTCGGTGATAGTGGCGGTCGCGGTGTCGCTGGTGGTCGATCTGGCCGAGCGGCGGCGGCGTTGGGCGGTGCGGGCGGGTAGGGAGGCGGCGGCGTTGAGCCGTTTGTCCACCACCGTGCTGCGCGGCCAGGACACCCTGCCGGATCTGCTGGCCCAGGCCCGGGATACGTTCGCGCTGACTTCGGTCACCATGCTGGAGCGGGACGGTTCGGGCTGGCGGGTGGCCGGGTCGGCCGGCGTGCCCGAGGCTGCGGATCCTGGCGACGCGGATTCTGGCTACACGGATCCCGACAAAGCGGACATGCGGATCCAGGTCGGTGATGATGCGGTTCTGGCGGTGCGGGGCAGGGTGCTGCCGGACTCGGACCGGCGGGTGCTGGCGGCGTTCGCGCATCAGGCGGCGGCCGCCCTGGAGCGGCAGCATCTGGAGGCCGAGGCGGTGCGAGCGCGGCAGCTGGCCGAGGTCGACAAGGTCCGTACGGCGCTGCTGGCGGCCCTTTCGCATGATCTGCGCACGCCGCTGGCGTCGGTGAAGGCCAGCGTGGGCAGCCTGCGTCAAGCCGATGTGGAATGGTCGGCAGAGGATCAAGCCGAGTTGCTGGCCACGATCGAGGAGTCCGCCGACCGGCTGGACGGACTGATCGCCAACCTGCTGGACATGACCCGGCTGCAGGCTGGGGCGCTCGCGCCCCTCGCGCGGGCGGTGGCGTTGGAGGAGGTCGTCCTGCAGGCGCTGGCCGGGGTGGACGAAGAGCTGATCGAGGTGGATGTGCCTGAGACGCTGCCGGCAGTGCTGGCCGATCCGGGCCTGTTGGAACGGGCGGTCGCCAACGTGGTGGAGAACGCGGTGCGGTACGGCGCGGGCCGCATCCTGGTGACCGCGAGCGAGGTGCGTTTCGGCCAGATCGAGCTGCGTGTGGCCGATAACGGGCCGGGGGTGCCTGAGGACGCCAGGGAGCAGATCTTCGCGGCGTTCCAGCGGCTCGGCGAAACCCCGCAACGCACGGGGGTCGGGCTGGGCCTTGCGGTCGCCCGCGGCTTCACCGAGGCGATGGACGGCACCTTGACCGCCACCGATACTCCTGGCGGTGGCCTGACCATGGTGTTCGCCCTGCCGATCGCGGAGGAGCAATGACCCGGGTCCTGGTGGTCGAGGACGAGCCGCAGATCGTCCGGGCGCTGCGGATCAACCTCAAGGCCCGCGGCTATGAGGTGGAGGCCGCGCCGGACGGGCGGACCGCGCTGGACCTGGCCGCCCGCCACCGGCCCGACGTGGTGATCCTGGATCTGGGCTTGCCGGACATGGACGGCGGGCAGGTGATCCGGGGCCTGCGCGGCTGGCTGAGCGTGCCGATCATCGTGCTGTCGGCCCGGCAGGACTCCACCGACAAGGTCGAGGCCCTGGATGCCGGTGCCGATGACTACGTGACCAAGCCGTTCGGCATGGACGAGTTGCTGGCCCGGCTGCGCGCCGCGGTTCGCCGCGCCACCCCGGCCGAGGAGGCCGCCGTGATCGCCACGCAGGACTTCACCATCGACCTGGCTGCCAAACGCGTCACCCGCCAGGGGACCGACATCCGGCTCACCCCGACCGAGTGGCATGTGCTGGAGGTACTGGTCCGCCACGCCGGCCGCCTGGTCAGCCAGCGGCAGCTACTGCGCGAGGTGTGGGGCCCGGCGTACGAGCACGAGACGAACTATCTGCGCGTCTACCTGGCTCAGCTGCGGCGCAAGCTCGAAGCCGATCCCGCCCATCCCCGCCACCTGATCACCGAACCCGGCATGGGCTACCGCTTCGAACCCTGAGGGCGCCGCCAAGGTTTGGGCTGGTGGCTAGCCAGGATAGCCGCGACCGCTGAACGCGCAGGTCAGTGCCCAATTCCCGCTGAGAGTGCTTGTCTCATTACCCAATGGATAGGTACTTATAGTGTTCAGTTCGATACTCTGTGTGAGATTCTCCAGGGGTTCGGATCGACGGAAGAGGTCCTTGGATCATGCATGGGAATCTCCTTGGCGGCTCCCCAGAGATCGCCGCGGCAGCGGGGCCGTGGCGGATGCCGGGGCCGACTGGTTTGGGCACGGCCGCGGCCGGGGTCCCCTCGCTGCTCGGTGCGTGCCGGACCGGGCAGGGCAGGCGTGATTGCCCGCCACTGGCGCTGGCTCCGCAGGTGGCGTACTCCGAACGTTCGTGGGGGGATGGCAGCGCGCCGCTTTTGTACTGCCCACCCGTCGAACGCGTCGATGACCGGCTCGGCGCTGAGGTCGACGGGCGGTTGCTGGCCTGGGCCGCCGAACGGGGCTTCCAGGAACATGAGCTCGACGGGCTGAGCAAGGCGCAGTTCGGCCGCCTCGCCATGCTCACCCATCCCGACACCGATGATCCCGACGCCCTCCTCCTCGCCGCCCAGCTCAACGCGAGCTGGTGGGCCGCAGACGACTATTACGCCGACGACTCCGCGCTTGGTGCCGTGCTGGCTCTGCTGCCCGAACGGCTCACCCTCGCGATGTCGGCGATGGACCCGCCGCCGCCCGCGGGCGAGTTCACGCCTCCGCTGCAGGACGCATTGCGCGACGACCTCGTCCTGCGCATGTTCACCTCAGCCGTCGAGCACCTTGGCCGGCATGCCACGCCCGCCCAGGTCCAGCGGATCTGCTACTCGACGTTCGCGATGTTCGTGAGCTGGACGGCGTACGCGGCCTGGCGCGAACGCGGTGAGCACCCGGCCGCCTGGGAGTATCTGGCGGCTCGCCAGCACGACAGCTTCTACACCTCCATGACCCTGATCGACGTGGTCGGAGGTTACGAGCTGCCTGCCAACCTGTTCTACGACCCGCGGGTGCGGCACGCGGCGTTCCGGGCCGGCACCGCGTCCGTCATCGTCAACGATCTGCACTCTGTGGAGAAGGACGCCGCCGACGACAAACCGGTGTGCAACCTCGTTCTGCTGGTGGCGGCCGACCGGGGCTGCTCCCTCCCGGAGGCCGCCGAGATCGCCGTCGCGCTCCACAACGACCTCGTCCGCGACTTCGAGCGCGACCACCAGGCACTGGCCGCCGTCCCCTCCCCGCAACTCCAGTGGTTCCTGCGGGGACTGAGGGCATGGATGGGCGGCGGCTTCGAATGGCACGCGACCAACGACCGTTACGCCTCCACCACCAGGAAGGATCCCTCATGACGGCCCCCGCTCCCACCGAAACCGTCTTGGCCAGCGCCTATCAGCGCTCGGTCGCCGACTACTGGAACGCCGAACGCGATCCGGTCAACCTCGAACTGGGCAAGGTCTCGGGCACCTATCACCATCACTACGGCATCGGCGAGCCCGACTGGGCGGTCCTGGAGGGCCCGGAGGAGACCCGCCCGGAGCGCCTCACCGCCGAGTTGCACCGGCTGGAGACCGCACAGGCTGATCTCCTGCTCGAGCACCTTGGCCCGATTCCGGCCACGGGGCGTCTCATGGACGCCGGGTCCGGGCGGGGCGGCACGAGTTTCATGGCCAACCTGCGATTCGGCTGCCAGGTGACGGGAGTATCGATCTCCAAGGAGCAGGTCAGCTTCGCCAACGAGCAGGCTCGGCGGCGCGCCGTCGCCGACAAGGTGACCTTCGAGTTCCGCAACATGCTGCACACCGGCTTCGCCACCGGCTCCTTCGACGGCATCTGGAACAACGAGTCCACGATGTACGTCAACCTCGACGAGCTGTTCTCCGAACACAGCAGGCTCCTGAAGCCCGGTGGCCGCTATGTGTGCATCACCGGCTGCTACAACGATGTGTACGGACTGCCGTCCAGGTCGGTCAGCCAGATCAACACCCACTACATCTGCGACATCCATCCGCGCAGCGCCTACTTCGCGGCGATGGCCGCCCACCAGCTCGTCCCGATCAACGTTATCGACCTGACCCAGGCCACGATCCCCTACTGGCGGCTGCGGGCGCGTTCCCATCTGGCGACCGGCATCGAGGAGGCGTTCCTCAACGCCTACACCGACGGAAGCTTCCATTACCTGCTGATCGCAGCCGACCGCATCTGACCATGACGACTCCCGCCGACGGCGACTTTGGCGTGCGACGGGAGCCGGGCCGTCAGGTCTTCGACCCGCGCGAGCTGTGCCGGTTCACCGGCCCGAACTCCGCCGAAGCGGCTACGGATGCCAGCACCGACACAAACTCGTCGTGGACGAGCATGCGGGACGGGGCCGTGCAGCCCTGTCCCGCGTTGTGTTACACGATCGAGCCGAGGAGCTCGGCGGTCTCGCGTACATCAGCATCGCCGTGAACGATGACAGGGAAGTTACCGCCGAGTTCCAAGTGGAGACGCTTCACGTCCGGTCCGAGGCGGCCCGGGCGAGCCGACAGCTTCTCAGCTCACGGCGATCAGCGCGGCGGCCCCCACCGACTCCACCCAGAAGTAGAACCAGCTCGGGTAGAAGCGCGCAGGCCGGTCCGCCACCCGTCCCACCAATCGCCCGAAGGCCATCCCGGCCAAGGCGATGCCGACCGCGATCACGGCTCCTGGCCGCAGCCCTGCGATGTCGGCCGCGGCGCAGGCAAGGAGGAGGGCGGTCGCGACTCCGAACCCGCCGTAGACGGCTCGTACCTCGGTCCGGGCCTCCGCGGAGGAGAGGAGGATCCCGAACGGTTTGATCAACGTGGCGGGGGCGGCGAGCCCGCAGACCCCCATGCCGAGGAAGAATATGGCCACCAGGACGATCACTGCGGTGTTCACGACGACGACCTCCGAACGACGTTTGGCATCGCTGGAGAGAATGGATCCGTGCACCGTCAGTCCGCTTTCAAGAACGTGCTCCCGGGGGAGAGGAGAGCCGTCTTGTGGCTGTGGCCTGGGCAGGCGCTCTACGCCGGACCCTCACTGGATCTGGACATGCACGCCGGGTCGGTCGCCTGTCTCGCCGTGGGCGTCGACGCTCCGTTCACCGTGCGGGCGGAGGGAAGCCAGGCGATCACCACCCGCACGGCCCTCGTGCCGCCGCGGCTGCGTCACCAGCTGGCCGCGGGCGGAGATCAGATGGTCTTCTGCTACCTCGATCCGGCGACGCGGCGCGCCCGCGCCTGCCACGCTGAAATGGCCACTGAAGGCGGCGGCATTCTGCACGGACATCGCGCAGAAGAGCGTCTGATCAGGCTTGGCGAGGCCATCGCCGGCGACGGTGCGGGGGAGGACTGGCTGCGGACGGCTGCCCCGGTGGCGGCGTCCCCCAGGGCTGACGAACGGATCCGGGCGGCGACACAGCGACTGCTGGATCAGCCCGAGTCCCTGGTCTCGGCCGACGAGATGGCTGCTGCGGCCGGGCTGTCGCGGTCCCGCTTTCTGCACCTCTTCAAGGACCAGACCGGCACCAGTTTCCGCCGCTATCGGCTGTGGGCGAGGATGCTTCGCGCGGCTTCGCTGCTGGACGCCGGACACGATCTCACCACGATCGCGGTGGAGTCGGGATTCTCTACGCCGTCGCATCTGAGCAGCACGTTCCATGGCATGTTCGGGCTGACGCCGTCCCGGCTGCTCGCCGCCGGGCTGAGTATCCGCATCGCCTCTCCTCACATTGATCACCATGCGGCGGAGCCGGCTGCTCAGTGATCTTCGCGGTGCCGACCGGTGCAGCCGGTGCGGTCGCTGGAGCCGCTCGGCGACGTGCGCTCAGGGGCTTAGTGAGGTAGCTCACACATCTCCGGCGCCTGTTTGATGTCACGTTTCAGGCCCCTCATTGCGTCTCGTGCCTGACGGCCCTTCCTGGCCGTCATGAGGCGCCGAGGAGGTGGCATGAGCGCGATCACGGAGGGGAGCGCGCCCGGACGGTTCGACCTGACGATGCTTCACGCGGTGTACGGGGCGTTTCGTCGTGACACGGCGCGGCTCGCGGCCGCGGCCGGTTCTGATGTGGACCGGGCTATCCCCGTTCCGCCACCCCGCGATCTCTGGGCCCTGTTCAGGTTCCACTGGTGCGCCCAGCACGCCGCCGAACGGCGGGCGCTGTGGACGGTGATGCGCGGCAGGGTCCCGGCGGGCGGTGCGCGCGGCACGGTGCTGGACGAGAGCGGCACGGTGCTGGACGAGGGCGGCACGGTGCTGGACGAGATGGACGAACGGGCCGTCCGGCTCGTCCCTTTGCTGGACACGGTCGATGCGGCGCTGCAGCACGGCGACCGCATCGTCCTCGCCCGTTGCATGCCGGCCCTCCGTGACGCGGTGCATGCCCATCTCGACCACAAGGAGGCCCATGTCCTGCCGCTGATCCACGAGACGCTCACGCCCTACGAGTGGGCCACGTTCGACGTCGAGTTCCGCCGCGAGGTGGGAGTCAGGGGCCTTGGCGTCTTCCTGTCCTGGCTCCTGGACGGCGCCCCCGAGACAACGACCCAGGCCGTTCTGCACCTGATGCCGCCGCCGGTCCGCCTCCTCCACCGGACCGGGTGGCTACCCCGCCACCCGCGACGCGCGCACCGCGCGGCATCCCTCTGACGACACGCCACAGGCCTCCGTCTCGCACGCGACGAAAGGACTTTGAGAATGGCAGGAACACGGGCACCCGGCAGGGCAAAGACACCGCCGAGGACGCTGGAGGCCACGACGCGGGCTCTGGACGAACGTTTTGGGACGACCGGCTTTGCTCGCAAGGCCATGCGTAAGGCGTTCCCGGACAACTGGAGCTTTCTGCTCGGCGAGATCGCGATGTACTCATTCGTGATCCTGCTGCTGACCGGGGTGTTCCTGACGCTGTTCTTCAAGCCGAGCATGCACGAGGTCGTCTACGACGGCTCCTACGCGCCGCTGCGCGGCGTGGAGATGAGCGAGGCGTACGCGTCGTCGCTGAACATCAGTTTCGATGTCCGGGGCGGGCTGCTGGTGCGGCAGATCCACCACTGGGCGACGCTCGTCTTCATGGGCGCGATCCTCCTTCACCTGCTGCGCAACTTCTTCAGCGGCGCGTTCCGCAAACCGCGGGAGCTGAACTGGATCATCGGCGTGGTCATGTTCATGCTCGTGATGCTGAACGGCCTCTTCGGCTACTCGCTCCCGGACGACCTGCTCTCCGGCACCGGCATCCGCATCCTGGAGGGCTTTCTCGCGGGGATCCCGGTGATCGGCACGTACCTGGTGATGTTCCTGTTCGGCGGGGAGTTCCCGGGGACCGACATCATCCCGCGGCTGTACATCATCCACGTGCTGCTGATTCCGGGGATACTCGCCGCGCTGATCCCGCTGCACGCCATCGTGCTGACCTGGCGGCAGACGCACACGATGTTCCCGGGACGCGGCGGATCCAACTCCACCGTCCGCGGCTACCCGTTCTTCCCGACGTTCATCGCCAAGACGACGGCGCTGTTCCTGTGGATCCTGGGCGTCACGACGCTGATGGCCGCGTTCATCCAGATCAACCCCATCTGGCTGTACGGCCCGTACGACCCGGGCGCGATCAGCGCCGGCTCGCAGCCGGACTGGTACATGGGCTGGCTGGAGGGCGCCCTGCGCATCATGCCGGCGTGGGAGATCAGCGCGTGGGGGCACACGCTCTCGCTGAGCATCGTGATCCCCGCACTCGTCGTTCCGGGGGTGCTGTTCACCGGGCTGGCCGTCTACCCGTTCATCGAACGGTGGGTCACCGGCGACCACGCGATCCATCACCTGCTGGACAGGCCCCGCGACGTCCCCGCGCGGACCGGCATCGGCGTCGGCGGCGTCGTCTTCTACGGCTTGCTGTGGGCGGCGGGCGGCAACGATGTCCTGGCCCACAAGTTCGACATCCCGCTGTTTTGGACGACGTGGTTCTTCCGCGGCGCGGTGATCCTCGGGCCCGTGCTCGGTTACGTCATCGCCTACCGCATCTGCGTCGGCCTCCAGCGGCGCGACCTCGCACTTGTGCGGCACGGGCTGGAGACGGGCGTCATCCGTCAGGCGCCCGATGGAAAGTTCGCCGAGGTCCACCGGCACCTGCCCGCCGAGAAGACCGCCGCGATCACCGATCCGCGCCCCGCTCCCGCCGTGCCGCTGGACGTGCCGCCCCCGGCGAACGACATCGAGAGCCCGCAGGCACGCCACCGCCTGAGCCGCATACGTGCCGCTCTCAACCGCCGCTTCCGCGCCGACATCGCCACCGCTCCCCCTGGCCCCGCCTTGGAGCAGTCGAACGGCGAAAAGTCCCTCGCCTCCCGAGAAAGCAGCTCAGGCAGCTAAGAACTTTTCAAAACGATTTTTGGACCCTGCCCGGCATTGGCTCTCTTTGAGGTGGGCCCGGGGGTCAGAGGGGTGCTCCAATGCTCCCTGTGGTGTCCCGGCCTTGCGGTGCCCGCTTGCTCTCGGCCTGCGTCGACCTGTTGACCTTCGTGACGTACCCCACATATATTCAGGTCAATTCCCTGTGATTAAAACGTTTTAATTACCCCCGGATGGCTGTCGGTGACGGCCTGCTGGCTGGAAGGCATGGTGCGTATGGCGATTCACGTTCCTCTTCGGCGGTCCCGGCAGGCGGGGGTCAGGCGTCGGCTGGTGGCGCTGGTGGCGTGCCTCGCTGTGTGCCTCGGGGGCCTGTCGGGGCCGGCCACTGCCGAGGCACAGGCGCAAGTGGCTGCTTCGATCGCGGTCGGGGGGCTGACCACGAACGGACGCGTCAGCCCTCTGGGCATCCCCGGTCAGGCTCCGGTCTTCGGTTGGACGTCGACGTCCTCGCGTCGCGGTGTCACCCAGTCGGCGTACGAGGTCCAGGTCGGTTCCTCCCCGGGCGCGTCCGATGTGTGGAGCACGGGTCGGGTCGGCTCTGATCGGCAGGTGAACGTCGCCTACGACGGCCCGGCGCTCTCGTCGGGTACCCGGTACCACTGGCGAGTCCGCGTGTGGGACGGCCAGGGCTCGGCAAGTGGCTGGAGCGCGCCGGCGTGGTTCGAGACCGGGCTGCTGTCGGCGGGTGACTGGGGCTCAGCGGCCTGGATCGGCAAGCCGACCCCCACGTACGAGAACTGGACCGACTACGCGGCGACACTGAGCTTCAAGCTCAACGACACCGCCTTCGGAACGTTCCTCCGCGCCCAAAGCGCGAACAACGCCTACATGTGGCAGATCAACGTCGGAACCACGAGTTCCGACATGCCGAAGCTGGTTCCGCATCTCCGGGCCAACGGCAACTACTCGGTGCTCGGGACCGTGGATCTGCGGCCCTTCGGCTTCACCCGTGACGCGCTCCTCAAGGGAACGCACACGGTGACCTACACGGTGAGTGGCAACACCATCAAGACCACCCTGGACGATGTCGTCGTCGACACCCGCACGGTGACGAATTTCAGTTACGGCCGGGTGGGCCTGCGCACGCACGGAGCCGAGTCGGTGACCGTCGGCTCGTTCAAGGTCACCCAGCCTGACGGCACGGTGCTGGCGGATCCCGACTTCACCGGCAACCCGTTCAACGGCGGGACGTTCAGCGACCGGCAGGTCACCGTGACCGGGACCACCGACGCGTTCCTCATCGGCCCGGACGAGAATGAGCCGCTGCTGCGAACGGACTTCAAGACCGACCCTGGCAAGACCGTCAAGAGCGCCCGGGTGTACGCCTCGGCGCATGGTGTCTACGAGCTCTCCCTCAACGGACGCAAGGTGGGCGACCAGTTCCTGGCACCGGGGTACACCGAGTACGCCAAGCGCATCCAGTCGCAGACCTATGACGTGACCGGCCTGGTCCGGCAGGGCGGCAACGGGCTCGGCGCCCAGCTGGGCGACGGCTGGTGGGCGGGCAAGATCGGCCTGGAGGGCAAGGGCCAGTACGGCCATGACCTGGCCCTGGTCGCGCGGCTGAAGATCACCTATGACGACGGAAGCGTGCAGTGGGTCGACACCGGCTCCGACTGGAGGTGGGCCCCGGGGCCGTTCGTGGCCACTGACAACCAGCTGGGCGAGACCTACGTCGCACGGTTCGAACAGCCGGGATGGGACCGCGCGGCGTTCGACGCCTCCACCTGGAAGCCCGTCGTGGTGCGGCCATCCGACACCGCCAAGCTGTCGCCGCAGCCCGACGAGCCGGTCCGCCAGACGGAGGTCCTCGACACCGTCAAGGTCACCCGGCCGAACTCCGGCGTGACGATCTACGACCTCGGGCAGAACATGGTGGGCGTCCCGCGCGTGACCCTCACGGGCAAGGCCGGGCAGACCGTGCGGCTCCGGCATGCCGAGGTCCTCAACCGCGACGGCACGATGTACACCGCGAACCTCCGCGCCGCGTTGGCCACGGACTACTACACGTTCGCGGAGGACGGCACGATCACCTATCAGCCGACCTTCACCCAGCACGGATTCCGTTATATCGAGATCACCGGCCTGAGCCAGGCGCCCGAAGCGGCAGACGTGAAGGGCGTCGTGTGGGGCTCCGATCTGCCCAGCACGGGGACGCTGCGCACGTCCAGCGCGATGCTGAACCAACTGGTCAGCAACGTCTCCTGGGGCGCGCGAGGCAACTTCTTGTCGATCCCGACCGACACCCCCGCCCGCGACGAGCGGTTGGGGTGGACGGGTGACATCAGCATCTTCGCCCCGACCGCCACCTACCTCAGTGACATGCGCGCCTTCCTCGGCAAGTGGATGACCGACGTGCGCGATGAGCAGAAGAGCAACGGATCGATCCCCGCCGTCGTCCCGGCCACCAACGGCGTGTTCGAGGACAGTGGCGTGGGGTGGGAGGACGCCACCATCACGGTGCCCCACGCGCTCTGGCGCGCTTACGGGGATGTCCAGGTCGTGCGGGACAACTACGAGGCGATGCGCAGATTCTTCAACTACGCCCGCGCCACCGCTGGCGCGGACAACCTGGAGACCGGTCGGACGACGTTCTTCACCGCCGACTGGCTCCACCTCGACGATCCGTCCAACCAGGGTGTTCTCGGCACGGCCATCTGGGCGCAGGATGTACGGATGATGGCCGAGATGGCCCAGGCCGTCGGCCGCAACGATGAGGCCAAGGAGTACGCCGACCTGTACCAGGCCGTCCGCCGTTCGTTCACGGACGCGTACGTGGCCCAGGACGGCACGGTGCTCGGGAACTCGCAGACCGGGTACGCCCTCGCCCTCGGCATGGATCTGGTCACCGACCCTGCCCGGAAGCAGAAGGCCGGTCAGAAGTACGTCGCCAAGCTGGCGCAGGCTGACAACCACCTCCGGACCGGCTTCATCGGCACGCCATGGCTGCTGCCCGCGCTGACCAACATCGGCCGGGGCGACCTCGCCTACACGCTGCTGCTGAAGGAGGACTACCCGTCCTGGGGCTATGAGATCAGGAACGGCGCGACCACGATCTGGGAGCGCTGGAACTCGATCCAGCCGGACGGCTCGTTCGGCCCAGTGGACATGAACTCGTTCAACCACTACGCCTACGGGGCCGTCGCCGACTGGATGTTCCAGAACATCGGTGGCCTGTCGGCGCTCGCGCCCGGTTACAAGCGCTCCCGGATCGCGCCGGCCATCGGCGGCGGGCTGACGGAAGGCTCCGGACGCCTCAATACGGTGTACGGCCCGCTGTCGTCGACGTGGAGCACGTCCAAGAGCGGTGTCGACCTGAAGGCCACCGTGCCGGTGAACACCGTCGCGGAGGTGCACGTGCCGGCGAAGACACGCTGGGCGGTCACCGAAGGCGGCCGACCGGCGATCGGCGCACCAGGCGTTCGCTTCCTCCGCATGGAAGGTGGAGCAGCCGTGTTCGAAGTCGGATCCGGCTCCTATGCCTTCGGCATCGACCCCGTTCTCGGCGGGCTGGGGGAGGGCGCCGACGCGGTCAAGCAGCTTCGTGATCTGGTCGCGACTTTCAACGCTCCCGGCGCACCGGCGGCGCGCGAGTGGACCCGGCTAGCGCAAGCTTCCATCAGCGCCGCTCAGAAAGCCCATGCCGCCAATGACGAGAAGGACACGGCCAGGCAAGTGCACCGGGCCCTGGCACGCCTGGGCGACCTCGGCCGCTGGACGGCATTCCAAGTGAGCAAGGGCCACCTGAGCGCCGCCGATGGAGCAGCGGTCGACTCGCTGCACGACCGCATCGAAGCCGACCTGTCGGCGGTCTCCGGGCTGGTCCTGGGAGCCTCCGCGAAGATCGAAATGCCCGTCGGTGAATGGTTCCCGGGCTCGACCATCCCCGTCGCGATCGCGGTCCAGAATGCCGGGAAGAGGAACCTGACGTCGCTCACCGCGACGCTCAAGGCCGCCTCCGGATGGCAGGTGAGCGAGGCCGGGGACAACCCCACGCTCGTGAAGCCCGGCCAAACGGCACGTCTGCGCTACAACCTCCGGGTGCCCAAGGACGCCGATTCGGGGCCGACGCCGCTGGAAGGCACGGTCAGCTATGACTACCGGAAGGGAACCGCGAAACTGCCCGTGGGTGCGTCCGTGGCCGTTGCCGCGCCGGTCGTGGTCAAATCTGTCTCCCTTTCACCGGCCAAGGCCGAGCCCGGCGGCGTCCTCACAGCGTCGGTCCAGCTCACCAACCGGACGGCGAACGCCCTGACGCGAGGCCTCGACGTCCAGGTGCCAACGGGCTGGACCGCACCCTCCAAGGCGTCCCACGAGATCGCCGCAAGTACCACCGTGACGGTGCCCGTCAAGATCGACGTGCCGCTCACCGTCACGCAGGGCGAAGCCACCATCGTTGCGGCCACCGGCGCCCTGCCGGAGGAACGCGGCACCGCGACGACCACGGTCGAGCTCGTGAACCCACCGGCCAACCCGGTCGACTCCGTGGACGTCGGGGACGCGGCCTCGGAAACCGCGCACGCACTCACCGCTTCCGCGTCCTCGGGCACCAACACAGAGGCCGGACTGACCCGGCGCTACACCGACAACGGCGCGTCCAACGGGTGGTTCGAGATGAACCTGAAGGTTCCAGCAGGCCAGCCGTTCGTGATCCGGGCGGTCGAGACCTACAACATGGCGCAGCTCAAGACCTACGACGTGACGCTCGACGGCCATCTCCAGGCGCAACGCCGATTCCAGCGAACCGCAGGTGGAAGCGGGACAGTGACCTACCAATTTGTGGTGCAACCCTCTGCAGACACTGCAGACGGCCAGGTCCGGATCCGCTTCCAGGACATCCCAGGCGACTTCGACCCCTCAATCGCTGACGTCTGGTCGTTCCCGCTGAATTGAGACCGCGTGCCAACACCGTGGCGGCCCGGAGAATCCCCGGGCCGCCACAGCTCTCACCCGCGAACTGCGGTTCCTGCGGGCATGACATGCAATGCCCGGTGGCCTAGGCGTAGGTCATTCAGCGCGCGAGCACGGAAGGGGATCCTGGGTCGTTCAGGATCCACCCTTGCCGTTGCCTGTCACTGACCCTGACGCAGAAGCCGTGGCGGTAGGCACCCGCGTTGATGGTGCCGTAGCCATGGCGGACGATCGCGCGGAAGATCTCGTCAGAGATCGCCAGGGCGAGCGAGCCGGCCGAGAGCGCAAGGGCCCGCTTGACGTGGGGCGAGTCGAGCAACCTGAAGGCGACGTCGAGCTCTTCGCCGAAGAAGCCCTTGCCGTCGTCGTGGATGTCGCCCGCATGGATGACCACTCGCAATCTGAGGCACAGCGGCGGCTGGTCAGCGACCCCGTGGTTGTAGTCCGTCAGCAGGTCAACGAGCGTGGGGATGAAGGAGTCGAGCAGCAGGGTCTTGGGCACCGCGTCGGCAGGCCGGATGAGGGCGAGCACGCCGTCGCCCCGGTCGGTGAGCCGGTCGAGGTGGTGGGCCCCGACGCCGGAGCGGCGCAGGCCCTCCTCGAGGAGCAGGTACATGCGGTCACGCAGGACCCGCTTCGCCGGGTTGGTGCGCAGCGTCGACCCCTCCATGTCCAATGCGATGAAGGTTCTGTAGATCGGCCAGTTGGCGTTCGGGTGGCCGTGAAGCGGTTCGTCTGCTGGGGACTCCGGCATCGGCGGGGTGGCAAGCAGGGACATGGAGTCTCCTGGCGGCTGGAATCTGCTAAACCTGCAGAGTGGCATGGGGTATCAGGGGCGCACCACGGCCGGGTAGCCGTCCTGGCCGTCCAGTGCTCTACCTCGACATCGACGGGGTCCTCAACCCCACTGGTCTAGTTGCCCCTGAAAGCTTCGTCGAGCACGCGGTCGCCCGACTGACCGTCCGGATCTCGTCCGAGCACCAGTGCTGGCTGCGTGAGCTCGGGGAATGCTACGAACTGGTCTGGGCGAGCACCTGGGAAAAGCACGCGAACGAGTTCATCGGCCCTCTGCTCGGCCTGCCGGAGTTGCCGTTCGTATCGTTCACGACCTATCAGCGACGGCCAGACGACCCTCGCGTACCTGTCATGCAGGTTGCAGAGATGCGCAAGTGGGCGCCCATCCTCCGGCACGCGAACGGCCGGCGGTTCGCGTGGGTGGACGACGAGATCCCACTCCGGGCCAGGCGCCAGGCCCTGCCCCACCGCGGCATGAAACTGATGCAGGTGAACCAGACATGCGGACTCACGCGACGCCACGTAGACAGGTTGCTCTCCTGGGCAGCGGGATTTCCGGGCGGGTCACAGAATCTTGCCCAGCACGCCTGACTCGATGAGGATGAGTGCGCCGATCGCCATGAACACCGCGGGCACCAGCCACGGGCCGTAGCGTTCGACGAGTTCGATGACCTTCTCGTGTGAGCCGAGCCAGGAGCCTGCCGCGCACCACAGGGCGACACCGAGGGCGAACACCGCGATCGTGACCAGGGTCGGGCTGGTGCCGAGTTGACCTCAACCATGCTTGAGGGCAGATGATCTTTGCAGTGGATCGCTCGGGGTGGGCGTGAAGGGGGCGAGGAGGGCGGCATGTCGGTGGAGACAGCGGCTGAGTGGATCAGGAAGAACTCCCACGGGCTGGCCGGCACGGAGTATGACGAGCCATTGGACGAGCTGCGGCCGCTCGTGCCGCTGGTGGGCGATGCCAAGGTCGTGGCGCTGGGAGCCGCCGCGCGGCAGACGCGTGAGTTGTCGGTCGTGGCGCACCGTATCGTGCGGCTGCTGGTGGAGGAGGCGGGGTTCCGGACGCTGGCGCTGGAGGGCGACGACGCTGCCCGGCTCGGCCTGGACGTCTACGTCGCCACTGGTGAAGGTGACCCGCGGGCCATGTTGGCTGGGGCGCGGGCGTTCTGGCAGACCGGGGAGATCCTCGACCTCATCCGCTGGATGCGGTTCTACAACGAGAGTCACCCCGAGGACCCGGTACGTTTCGCGCAGTCCCCGGACAAGCCTGTGCGGCACACGACGCAGCCCGATGGCCTGGCCGCAGTGGAACGTACGCTCGCCGACGGTGTGGCCTGGTGGCTGGAGCGCTCCGGCGACAAGGTCGTCTACTGGGGTGGCATGGCGCACACCGCCGTTGGCGACCCTCGTTCGGTGTCCCCGTCCCTCGAGACGCACCGCAACATGGGTGGCTATCTGCGTGAACGCATGGGCATGGACTACCGTTCGATCGGGCTGACCATGGCGCGCGGCTCGATCGGCGTGCCCTTGCCCGCCCCGAGCGCGGACTTCGTCGACGCCGCCCTCAGCGCGGCCGCCGGGGGCAGGGCGGGATACATCCTGAACCTGCAGGGCCCACGACCCGAACCCGTCCGCCGCGTGCTGGACGCCCCGAGCCGCACCCGGCTGATCGGCCCGTTCTACGACCCGCAGGACGACGCGGCCCACCACCTGTCCGGCGGATCACTTGCCACGTGGTTCGACGTCGTCGTCCACACCGAGGAGGTAACGCCCGTCCGGCCACTGCCCTAACGAGGCGGCCGATGGCGGGGTCAGGTGGCCAGGTCCAGGGCGATGTCGGTGATCATGTCTTCCTGGCCTCCGACGAGGTTGCGGGCGCCGACCTGGAGAAGGATCGTCCGGACGTCGAGTCCGTAGAGGGCGGCTGCTGTCTCGGCGTGGCGGAGGAAGCTGGAGTAGACGCCGGCGTAGCCGAGGGTGAGGGTCTCCCGGTCGACCTGGACGGGGCGGTCGCGCAGCGGCCGGACGATGTCGTCGGCGGCGTCCTGCAGGGTGAACAGGTCGCAGCCGTGCTCCCAGCCTTGGAGGTCGGCGACCGCGATGAAGGCCTCGATCGGGCAGTTACCGGCGCCGGCACCTTGCCCGGCGAGGGAGGCGTCGACGCGGGTGACGCCTTCCTCGACGGCGACCACGGAGTTCGCCACGGACAGCGACAGGTTCTCGTGGGCGTGGATGCCGATCTGGGTGTCAGCGTCGAGGACGTCGCGGTAGGCGCGGACCCGGTCGCGGACACCGTCCATGGTGAGCCGTCCGCCCGAGTCGGTGACGTAGACGCAGTGCGCCCCGTAGGACTCCATCAGCTTGGCCTGGGCCGCGAGCTCTTTGGGCGGCGCCATATGGCTCATCATGAGGAAGCCGGACACGTCCATGCCGAGGTCGCGGGCTTTGGCGATGTGCTGGGCGGCGATGTCGGCCTCGGTGCAGTGGGTCGCGATCCGGATCGAGCGGACGCCGAGGGCGTGGGCGCGTTCGAGTTCGGCGATGGTGCCGATGCCGGGCAGCAGCAGGGTGGTGAGGACGGCGTTGGTGGTGTTCTGGGCGGCGGCCTCGATCCATTCCCAGTCGGTGTGGCTGCCGGGACCGTAGGTGAGGGAGCCCCCGGCGAGGCCGTCGCCGTGGGCGACCTCGATGGCGTCGACGCCGGCGGCGTCGAGGGCGGAGACGATGCGGCCGACGTCGGCGGGGTCGATGCGGTGCCGGATGGCATGCAGTCCGTCGCGAAGAGTGACGTCCTGGATGTACAGCTTGGTCATGAGCTCACTTCCGCAGGGCGATGGTCTCGGCGACGCGCAGGGCGGCCGACGTCATGATGTCGAGGTTGCCGGCGTAGGCGGGCAGGTAGTGCGCGGCACCCTCGACTTCGAGGAACACCGACACCTTGGTCGTGACCGGTGGCGCGCCGTCGGGCACGAGGGTGTGGACGGGCTCGTCAGGAGCGATCGGGGTGAACTGGACCTGCTGCTTGAGCCGGTAGCCGGGGACGTACTTCGCCACCTCGGTGGCCATGCCGGCGATGGAGGCGCGGATCGCGTCGTGGTCGGTGTCGCCGATCAGGCACAGGACGGTGTCACGCATGATCAGGGGCGGCTCGGCGGGGTTGAGGACGATGATGGCCTTGCCGCGTCCGGCGCCGCCGACCGATTCGATGGCGTGGGCGGTGGTCTCGGTGAACTCGTCGATGTTGGCGCGGGTCCCGGGCCCGGCAGACCTGGACGCGATCGACGCGACGATCTCGGCGTAGGGGACGGAGGTCACCCGGGAGACGGCGGCGACCATGGGAATGGTGGCCTGCCCGCCACACGTCACCATGTTCAGGTTGGAGACGCCGTCGGCCAGGTGCTCCTCCAGGTTGACCGGCGGCACGACGAACGGGCCGATCGCGGCGGGCGTCAGGTCGATGAGGGTCTTGCCGTACGGGGCGAGCTTGGCGGCGTTGGCGACGTGGGCCTTGGCGGACGTGGCGTCGAACACGATCCCTATCTCGTCGAACCCGTCCATCGCGATCAGGCCGTCCACACCGTCGGCGGTGATGGCCACCTTCATCCTCTGGGCGCGAGCCAGCCCGTCCGAGGCGGGGTCGATGCCGACCATCGCGCCCATCTCCAGCGAGGCCGATGTCCGCAGCACCTTGATCATCAGGTCGGTGCCGATGTTGCCGGACCCGATGATCGCGACCTTGGTCTTCTTCACGGTTCTCTCCTAGGCGCTGAAGACGGCGGTGACGGGCCCGAGGCCGGACAGTTCGGCGTGGACGGTGCTGCCGGGCCCAACGGCGACCATCGGGCCGAGCGCGCCGGACAGCACGACCTCCCCGGCGCGCAGTGGCTGTCCGAGGTCCCGGACGGTCCGGGCTAGCCATGCCAGAGCGATCAGGGGGTCACCCAGGCACGCGGCGCCGGTGCCTTCGGACACCGGATCGCCGTCCAGGAGCAGCCGCATGGTCACATCCCGGGGCTCGAACTCCTTGAGCGTCAAACGCCGGCCGGCAAGCACGAACAGGCCGCTGGAGGCGTTGTCGGCGACGGTGTCGGCGATGGTGATGTCCCATCCGGCGATCCGGCTGTCCACGATCTCCAAGGCGGCGACCGCGTAGTCCACGGCGGCCCGGACCTGGCCGTCGTCCAGGTCACCGTCGGCCAGGTCGGCGCCGAGCACGAACGCGATCTCCGCTTCGGCCTTGGGCTGGAGCAGCCGTCCGCTGGGCACCTGCGCCGCGGCGGAGAGGTCCATGTCGTCGAACAGCACTCCGAAGTCGGGTTGGTCGACGCCCAGCTGACGTTGCACGGCCGGCGAGGTCAGCCCGATCTTGCGGCCCACCCGCCGGGCTCCCGCAGCCAGCCGGGCCTGCGTCAGGCGGTCCTGGACCGCGTAGGCATCCCGGATATCGGTGGCCCCGATGAGATCACGCACGGGATCGCAAGGAACACCGGAGGTCGCGGCCTCGGTGAGCCGCCGCGCGGCACTGGTCACAGCGGCACTGGGTTCAGGTGTCCCGTGTGTCTGAGCGGTCGGGAACGTGGGCTCGGTCATCGCGAACCTTCGAAGTCATAGGGGATGGGCCGTTCCTGAGCATCGCCGACCGCCGTGCCGTGGTACATGCCGGTGTTCCGGACAGCGGCACGCCGACGGCCGAAACGACCGGTCAGCGGACTCGTGTGCCGCAGAGCGGAACGACGGGGTCCCCTGTGACCGCCATCACCTTACGTTCCGGGGCAGCAGTCGAATTTCCTTCTCTCCGGAAGCAGGGCAACGAACATGCTGGAAGTGCGGGGCATCAGCGTGCGCTACGGGCAGGGCGCGCCCGCGCTGAGATCGCTTCACCTCAGAGCCGGTCCGGGCCAGGTCACAGCGGTCGTCGGCGGCAACGGCGCGGGCAAGTCGACCCTCATGAAGGCCGTCTCGGGGATTCTGCCCTTCGACGGCGGCCGTCTGGAGGGCGGCGAGATCCTTTTCGACGGGCAACCGGTCCACGGGCTGGGGCCGACGGCCCTGGTCCGGCGCGGCATCGCGCATGTCCCCGAGGGACGCCGGGTCTTCGCGGACCTGACCGTTGAGGAGAACCTGCGCGCGGGAGCCTCCACGACGCGCAAGAACGTCCGCACCTCGCTCGACGAGGCCTACGGGATGTTCGGGGTCCTGGCCGAACGGCGCAAGCAGCGGGCCGTCCTCCTGTCGGGCGGCGAGCAGCAGATGCTCGCCATCGCCCGCGGCCTGATGAGCAGGCCCCGGCTCCTTCTGCTCGACGAGCCGTCGCTCGGCCTGGCACCCAAGGTCGTCGAACGGATCGGCGAGATCATCTCGGCGATCTGCGGCAACGGCACCGCCGTCCTGGTCGTCGAGCAGAACGCGGCCATGGCGTTGACGGTCGCCCACGACGGCTACGTCCTGGAGCAGGGACGTGTCGTCCTGTCGGGCACCACCACCGACCTGCGGGCGACCGACGAGGTGCAGCAGCTTTATCTGGGTGGCTCCGGATCGGCCGAGGAGCTCCTCCGGTTCGCCGACCGGGTCCCGCTGGCGAGGTGGTCGGCATGACCACGCTCCGCTTGGAGGGCATCCGGCTGCGGTTCGGCGGCGTCACCGCCCTCGATGGGCTCGGGTTCACCGTGGAGCCGGGCACCGTCCACGCTCTCATCGGCCCCAATGGCGCCGGGAAGTCGTCGTGCTTCAACGTCATCAGCGGGCACTACCGGCCCGAGGCCGGCACGGTCGTGTTCGGCGGCGACGACCTCACCCATCTGCCGCCGCACGAGATCGCCCGGCGCGGCGTCGGCCGCGCCTTCCAGAACATCGCGCTGTCGGCCCACGAGACCGTGCTGGACAACCTGATGGTCGCCCGCCACCGGTTGACCCGGTCGGGGTTCGTGGCCACCGCACTCGGCCTGCCGCGGGTGCGGCGCGAGGAGAAGGTGCACCGGGCCCGCGTCACCGAGATCGCCGAGTTCGCCGGGCTGGGCGGCAAGCTGGACACCCTCGCCGGTGCCCTCGCCTACGGCGACCGGAAGCGGGTCGAGCTGGCCCGCGCCCTGGCCAGCGAACCCGGCGTCCTGCTGCTGGACGAGCCCGCCGCCGGCATGCCGTCCCACGAGAAGTGGGACATCGCCCACCTCATCGTCAGCGTCCGCGACGCGCTGGGCATCTCGGTGCTGCTGGTCGAGCACGACATGCCGATGGTGATGGCCATCGCCGACCGGGTCACCGTCCTGGACTTCGGGCGCGGCATCGCCGACGGCACCCCGGCCGATGTCCAAAACTCTCCCGAGGTCATCGCCGCCTATCTCGGCTCATCACATCCCGAAACGGACGCCGTGACCGCTTCACCGGCACGGGAGGGAACGTCATGAAGATCTTGCAGCTGGTGCTGCTCGGCGTATCGCTCGGCTCGATCTACTCCCTCATCGCCCTGGGATTCGTCGTGATCTACAAGGGCACCAAAGTCATCAACCTGGCGCATGGATCAGTGCTTCTTGCCGGCGCCTACGCCGTCGCGGTCCTGTCCCCGCACATAGGGTTCCTGCCCGCCGTCGCCCTGGGCGCGCTGGCGTCCGCGCTCTGCGCCGTGGTGATCCAGCGACTCGTCGCGGCGATGCGGACCCAGAACCACCTCGTGTTGACGATCCTCACGATCGGCGTGGACATCCTCCTGGCCACCGAGTTGTCCCGCCGCATCGGCTCCCGCATCCTCACCATGGGCGACCCATGGGGCGGGCAGCGTGTGGAGATCCTCGGGACCGTCCTCCCGCAGGCCAGGATCGCGGCGACCATCGTCGGCATCCTCTTCATCGCCCTGTTCTTCCTGATCTTCCGCCGCACGGACTTCGGCGTCCGGATGCGCGCCTCGGCGGACGATCCGCGCACCGCCGCCCTGATGGGCATCGACCAGCGCAAGGTCGCTCTGACCTCGTGGGCCATCGGTGGCGCCCTCGCCTGTGTCGCCGGAGTGTTCCTCGCGGGGTTCCCCAACCCGGGCCTCGACCACACCTCCAGCGTCATCGCTCTCAACGCGATTCCGGCCATCATCATCGGCGGCCTGGACTCCACCGAGGGCGCCGTTCTCGGCGGTCTCGTCGTGGGCGTCACCCAGACGCTCGTCGACGGCAACGCCTCTTCCCTGCACTTTCTCGGCGAGGGGTCCGGCACCGTCGCCCCGTACGTCGTGATGCTCCTCATCCTGCTGTGGCGGCCCTCCGGGCTTCTGGGCTCCAAGGAGCTGAACCGTGTCTGAGACGACCCTGCGGCGCGCCGAGCAGGCCGCGCCTTCCTCCTCTCTGCGCCCCGGCCGCGCGGCGCTGGTCCGGCACGCCGCTCCGTGGCTGCTCCTGCTGCCGCTGTGCGCCGTACCCCTGTTCCTGGACGGGTCCTGGCTGATCATCGGGATCCTCGGCATGGCCACCGCGGTCGGCGCCATCGGCCTGACCTTGCTGGTGGGCACCGCCGGCCAGCTGTCGCTGGCCCACGCCTTCTTCGTCGCAGTCGGCGCCTACACCTACGCCTACCTGGCGGGGGAGGGCGGATCATCGGCGGCGGGCGGCCTGGGCCTGCCGACCCTTCCTGCAGCGCTGGCCGCCATCGCCGCCGCTGGCCTGGCCGGGCTGCTGTTCAGCCCCGTCGCGGCACGCGTCGGAGGACTCTACCTGGGCGTCGCGTCCCTGGCTCTGGTGTTCATCGGCGAGCACGTGCTCAAGAACGCCACCCCGCTGACCGGCGGATACAACGGCCGCGAGGTCGCGACGCTCGCCGTGGGCGGGTTCGAGATGAACGGCGACGCCCCCGGCTTGTGGGTGCTGGGCGTCCCCTTCACCGGCCGGGAACGGCTGTGGTACCTGACCTTGGGCGTCCTGGTCGCCTCGATCGTGGTGGCGAGCCGCATCGTGCGGGGCCGTCCCGGGCGCGCCCTGCAGCTGATGCGCGACAACCCCGCTGCGGCGGGCTCGATGGGCGTGCCCGCACACCGCTACAAGGCGGCGGCGTTCACCGTGTCGTCGGTGTTCGCCGGGGCGGCCGGCGTGCTGACCGCGCTGGCGTTCGAGTTCATCGTCCCGCAGTACTTCACCCTCCACCTGGCCGTGCTGTATCTGGCGATGGCTGTGATCGGCGGGCTTGGATCCGTGCCCGGCGCGGTCGCCGGAGGCCTGTTCGTCACCGCGCTTCCCCTGCTCCTGGACCGCTTCAGCGGCTCCCTGGGATTCCTGGCCGCGCCCGGCTCGGGCGGCCTCGACGCGGCGATGTTCGCCCGCTTCGTCTTCGGCGCCCTCCTCGTCATCGTGCTGATCGCAGAGCCCGGTGGCCTGGCCGGGCTCTGGCGCCGGCTCCGGCGCTCCCGCGACTGATCGCTCCGTACCTGATCGCTCCGTACCTGCCGCTCCATCCCTCACCGCTCCGGCGGCATCTCCTTCCTGAAAGGTCCCATCGTGAAGATCTCTCCTGTGCTGCGCGGGCTGATCATGACCACGGCGCTCGCGCTGGCGGCGACCGCCTGCTCAACCAAGGCCCCCGGCGGCGATGCCTCCGACGGCTCGGTCAAGACCGGCCAGGGCGTCGCCGACGGCACCATCACCCTGGGCGTCCTCAGTGACCTGTCCAATGTGTTCGGCCCGCTCGGCAAGACCCTGGTGCAGGGCAACGAGCTGTACTTCAAGCAGCGCAACGCCGCCGGCGGCATCTGCGGCCGGCAGGTCAAGCTGGAGATCCGCGACCACGCCTACAACGTCCAGACCGCTGTCTCGCAGTTCTCCGAGCTGGAGCCGAAGGCCTTGGGCTTCGTCCAGCTGCTCGGATCGCCGATCGTCTCCGCGCTCGCACCGAAGATCGCCTCGACCAAGGCCGTCACGGTGCCCGCCACCTGGTCCACCGACTGGCTGAGCAAGGACGGCCTGGTCATCGTCGGAAGCGCCTACCCCGTCGACATGATCAACGGTATCCAGTACCTCCTCGACGAAAAAAAGATCAAGAAGGGGGACACGCTCGGCCACGTCTACTTCGAGGGCGACTACGGCTCCAACGCGCTCAAGGGGTCGCAGTACGCCGCCGGGAAGCTCGGCCTCAAGATCAAGCCGGTGCAGGTGGTGCCGTCCGCCACCGACCTGACCGCCCAGTTCAACGAACTGCGGTCCGGCGGCGATCCTCAGGCGATCCTGATCAGCGCGGGTCCCCGCCAGACCGCCTCGATCGCCGGGCTCGCGGCCGGCTCGGGCCTGAAGACCCCGATCCTTGCCAACGGGCCCGGGTTCGACCCGGCGCTGCTCGCCACCCCGGCCGGCCGGACCTTGGCTGACAACCTGTACGTCGCGACCTCCTACGAGCCGTTCTCGGGAGGCAGCAAGCAGGCGCAGACCATCGCCACGCAGTACGGCACCGCCTACCCCGACGGCAAGCCGACCAACATGGTCAACTACGGATACGCCACCGCGGACGTCATGGGCCAGGCCCTCGACCGCGCGTGCAAGGAGGGCGACCTGACCCGGGACGGCCTTGCCAAGGCGATGCGGTCCCTCAACAAGGTCGAGACCGGCGTCATGCCCGCTCTGGACCTGAGCGACGCCGCCAAGTTCCCCTCCACCAGCTCCTACATCAACCGTGTCGACCTCAAGGCCAAGGGCGGTCTCGTCGTGGCCAAGGACCCGTTCACCTCTGACCTGACCGCTTCCTTCGCTGGCTGAGCCACCGCCCTACCGGCCGAGCAGCCTTCCAAAAAGCTTCAGGCCCGGCCCCGCGTTGCGGGGCCGGGCCTTGTGGTTCCGGGGGAGGGATCAGCGGTTCCGGGGGATCAGCGGAGCCGGGGAGGGATCAGCGGAGCCGGGCGGTCGCGACGGCGAATCCGGCGATCCACTCCGGCACGGCCTCGTAGAAACGGGACGTCATCTCGTACGCGCCGCCAGCGGCGAGCCCTGCGAACGCGGCGATCCAGGTGCGGACCTCGTGCGCGGAACCACCGCCCTGCTCTCCCATCCACGCCACCGTCCAGGAGTCGAACGCGGCCAGGTCGCCCTGCTCCAGCAGGTCCAGCAGCTCGTTGTCCCATCGGGGATTGATCGGGATCATCGCCGCCGATCCGGCGGCGTACTCCCGGCCGGCCTTGACGACGCGCTCCTCGCCGCGCGCACGCTGCTCGGCGGTCGGCGGGTGGCCTTCGATCAGCGCGTCGGCGACCCGCGGCGGGGCGCCGTCCAGCACCGGGACCGGCGGGTCGTGGGACAGGCCGCCCGACCCGAGGAACAACACCCGCTTGTCGAGCCCGGCGGCGGCCCGGCCCAGCGCCGTCCCCAGCGCCCTGATCCGGCTGACCGGCCCGAGCGGGGTGGCGACGCCGTTGACGAAGACCGGGACGACCGGTACCCGGTCGATCCCGCCGAACAACACCTCCAGCGGCTGGGCGAAACCGTGGTCGACGGTCATGCGCGCGGACACCGTCAAGTCCACATCTTGGTCCAGGACGCTTTCGGCCAGGGCCCTGGCGGCGGCCGAGTCGACTGACAGGGGACCGGATGACGAGCCGAAGTCACCGACCGCATGCGCCTCGGTAGCCAGGCAGAACGGCGGCATTTCCTTATAGAAGAACCCGTTGTAATGGTCCGGGGCGAAAAGGACGACCAGCTCCGGGTCGAAATCCCGGACGAAGTCGCGGGCGCCGGAGACGGCGGCCTCCACCCGCTCCAGCACATCGGGAGCGGGATCGTTCTTGCCGATCAAGGGGGAGTGGGAGAGTCCGACGGCGGCGATGTTCATGGGGTTCCCGCTGACGTTCATGATGCTCCTCCGGAGTCGGCCGGGCGGACGATGATCTTGCCGGTGACACCGCCGTCGATCATGAGCTGGAAGCCCTTGTGGATCTCGGTGAGCGGCAGGGCCCGGTCGATGACCGGCCGCACACCGGTGGCGTCCATCATCCGGAGCAGGTCGACGAGCTCGGAGCGGGTGCACCCGGTCGATCCGAGCACCCGCAGCTGCTGGTAGAAGATCCGGTTGAGGTCTGCGTACGGCGCGGCCCCGCTGGTGGCGCCGGCGATCACAATGGTGCCGCCCGGCTTGAGTGCTTTCATGGAGTGCGACCAGGTCGCCTCACCGACCGTCTCGATCGCCACGTCCACCCGTTCCGGCAGCCGCTCACCGGTCGCGAACGCGGCGCGGGCTCCCCAGGTGAGGGCCTCGGCGCGCTTGGTCCCGCTGCGGCTGGTGGCGTACACGACGGCGCCCGCAGCGGCGGCCAACGTGATCGCCGCCGAGCCGACGCCGCCGCCGGCCCCCTGCACCAGCACCCGGTCCCCAGCGCGGATCTTCGCCTGGGTGAAGAGCATCCGGTACGCGGTACCCCACGCCACCGGCAGAGACGCGGCCTCATCGAAGGACAACCAGGACGGCTTGGGGACGAGGTTGGCGGTGGGGACCGTGAGGTACTCGGCGAAAGCGCCGTCGTGCCGCTCCGACAGCAGCACCCGGCCCGGGTCGAGGGTGACGTCGCCGCCACCGGCCTCGGAGTCGCCGAGCACCGGATGGACGATCACCTCCCGGCCGTCCTCGTCAAAACCCGCCGCGTCACACCCGAGAACGATCGGGAGCCGGTCGGCCGGATGCCCCACCCCGCGGAGCGTCCACAGATCATGCATGTTGAGCGATGAGGCCACGACCTTGACCACGGACCAGCCGGGCCGCAGGCCGGGAACGGGAGAATCCCGCAGCACCAGCCCGGACAGCGGGTCGGTGGCGCTCTGGGAGATGGCGGTTGCTGTCAGCATGTCCCGAGCGTGCCGATGACCGGCCCGAGGTCACAGTCCGTGTTCCGTTGTGCGGCACAAGCCCTTGGGGGTGACCGGCCGGATCGCTTCGATGACCGGTATGAGCTCCTCAACCGAACCCGCCACGGTCACGCCGCGCGGTGCCCTGCGGCGCCCGGCGGAGCTGGCCCGGAGCGTCGACGTCACCGGGCTGGTCGACGCCGAGGGCGGCTTGCTGGACCGGGCGGTCTTCACCGACGAGACGGTGTACCGGCAGGAGATGCGCCGGGTCTTCGCGCCGAGCTGGCTGTTCCTGGCGCACACCGACCAGTTCCACCGCCCGGGTGACTTCTTCACCACCTGGATGGGTGAGGATCCGGTGATCGTCACCATGGACAAGAGCCGGCGGATCCGGGCCTACCTGAACTCCTGCCGCCACCGCGGCGCCCGCGTCTGCCGTGCGGACCTCGGCACCACCCGCAACTTCACCTGCACCTACCACGGCTGGTCGTACAACCTGGAGGGCGACCTGGTCAGCGTGCCCAACAGGGAGGGCTATCCCGGCTCGTTCGACACCGGCCAATGGGGCCTGGTCGAGGTACCGCACGTGGAGACCTACCGCGGGCTGATCTTCGGCACCTGGAATCCGGCGCCGGTGACGCTGCGGGAGTCGCTGGGCGACATGGCCTGGTACATGGACGCGATGCTCGACCATGACGAGAAGGGCACCGTGGTCGTCGGCGGCATCCACAAATGGGTGCTGGAGGGGAACTGGAAGCTCGCCGCCGAGCAGTTCGCCACCGACTGGTACCACGTGAACATGAGCCATGCCTCGGCGCTGATGGTGCTGGCTCCGGCAGGCAAGAAGCCCAAGCAGGAGATCGTTCACCGGGCCGGCCGGCAGTACGTCGACCCGAACGGGCACGGCGCCGGTTTCCCCGTCCATCCCAAGAACCGGTTCGACGCCAGAACGGTCCACGAATGGACGGACTACGACGCCCTGCGCGCACGCCTCGGCGACGCACGAGTGGAGGGCCCGCTGACCAACGGGCACGCCACCGTCTTCCCGAACTTCTCCTACCTGCCGGTCAACGGCTCGATCCGGATCTGGCACCCCAAGGGCCCAGGCCGGATGGAGGTGTGGGCCTGGACGATCGTCGACGCGTCCATGCCGGAGGAGGTCCGCGAGGCCCAGCGCCTGTACAACCTGCGGACCTTCGGTCCGAGCGGGGTGTTCGAGCAGGACGACGGCGAGAACTGGAGCGAGGTCCAGGGCACCGCCGGCGGCTTCATGGCCAACCGCGTCGCTCTCAACTACCAGATGGGCCTGGGAAGCGAACGCGAGGACGGCCGCCACCCCGGCATGACCAGCGAGTTGTACAGCGACGCCGCAGGCCGGTCCTTCTACGCGCGCTGGCGCACCTTGATGAACACCCCCGCCTGGCACGAGGAGCACGCATGAGCTCGGGCATCCGGGTCGCCGCCCTGGACGACATCCCGATCGGCGAGGGCCTCGCCGTGGACAAGAGCGTCACCGGGACCGACGACGACATCGCGCTGCTGCGTGACACCGACGGCACAGTCTGGGCGCTGAACGACACCTGCACCCACGAGACCGCCTCCCTGGCCGAGGGCTGGGTCGAGGACGGCTGCGTCGAATGCCCCCTGCACACCAGCAAGTTCTGTCTCAAGGACGGTGCCGTTCAAGGACTGCCCGCGACCGAGGACACTCGCCCGCACCGGGTCGAGGTCCGCGACGGCGAGGTCTTCGTGTTCCCCGGAGAGGCCCCCTGACATGGAGCTTCGGCGAACTGACAGGGAGCTCCGGCGAATCGTGATCGTCGGGGGCGGTGTCGCGGGCGTCAGCACCGCCGCCGCGCTCCGGTCCGGCGGCTACGACGGGGAGCTCACCCTGGTGGACGCAGGCGAGTTCCCCTATGACCGGCCCCCGCTGTCCAAGGATTTCCTCACCGGCGCCAAGGAGCTTGAAGACCTCGCTCTCCAGCCTCCGGATTGGTACGACGCCCAGTCGATCCGGCTGCTCGCCAGCACCACCGCAGTGGCGATCAAGCCGGCGTCAGGGACAGTGGAACTGTCCGATGGAAGAACCCTGCGGGCGGACCGTGTGGTCCTGGCGACAGGCGGGGGAGCAGCCCGCCCGCCGATCCCCGGCGCGGACGACCACCGTGTCCACCACCGCCTCCACGTCCTGCGGACCGCGCAGGACGCCGAACGTCTGCGCTCAGTGCTGGTTCCCGGAGCGCGGTTGCTGGTCGTCGGCGCGGGCTTGGTCGGCGCTGAGACGGCGGCGACCGCGGCAGGCCTGGGCTGCGACGTCGTCCTGGTCGACCCCATCAGTCCTCCGCTGACCGCTGCGGTCGGTCCGCTCATGGCCTCTTGGCTGCACCAAATGCACGCCCGCCGTGGCGTGAAGACCATCCAGGCGACGGTCGAGGCGTTCGCCGACCACTCCCACGGGCTGGCCGCACAGTTGTCACGCGAAGACGCGCCTCGGGTGTTCGACGCGGTCGTGCTGGGTGTCGGCATGACTCCGTCTGCCGGGTTGGCGGAGGCAGCCGGGCTGGAGTGCGAGGGCGGGATCGTGGTCGACGAAGGCCAGACCACCTCGCATCCGGCCGTGCTGGCGGTCGGTGATCCGACTCGCCGGCGGGTGAACGGCACGCTGACGCGCCGGGCCGAGCACTGGGAGGCGGCCCAGTACGACGGCAAACGCGCGGCGGCCTCGCTGCTCGGCGCCACCGTGCCCCGTTCCGCCGCCTCCTGGTTCTGGACCGACCGGCACGGCGTCCACGTCGAGGTCGTCGGCGAGATGGCGAAAGCGACCAGTGCCGTCGTGCGCGGCGAACCCGCGGAGGGCGGGCCGTTCTCGGTGTTCGGCCTGCTCGACGGGCGTGTGGTCGCCGCCGCCGCGGTCGACGACTCCGCGGCCGTCCGTGCCGCCCGCCGCATGATCGACCGTGGCGTTCCCGCCGACGCCGACGCACTGGCCGACCCCACGACCGATCTGCGTGCCCTCCTGCGCCGGCGGTCGGAACCCACCGCTGCGGCCGTCCCGTACAGCGGCGCACCGTAGTCGTTCCGCACAGCGGCACACACCGTAGCCGTAGCTCTTGAGAAGGGATCGAATGACCCCGTGAGCGTCACCACATCCGTGAACGCCCTGGACGGCCGGGCGGGGCTGCTCGCCGACCGTGACCTGCACTTCGAGGTCGAGCAGTTCTACTTCCGCGAGGCGGAGCTCCTTGACGACGGCCGCTATGCCGACTGGCTCGACCTGCTCGCCGACGACCTGGATTACTGGATGCCGACCCGCACCAACCGGCTGCGCCGCCAGCAGGCCTTCGCGGTCGCGGCGCGCGGCGAGGCGGCGTTCTACGACGAGACGAAGGAGAGCCTGGCCTGGCGGATCCGCCGGTTCGACTCCGGCATGGCCTGGGCCGAAGACCCGCCGTCCCGGACCCGCCATCTGGTCACCAATGTGGTCGCCCGCCATGTCGACCCCGACGAGCACCCGGGATTCGCCGAGGACGACCTGCTGGTGAAGTCGGCGTTCCTCGTCTACAGCAACCGGCTCGCACGCGAGGAGAACGTGTTCGCTGGCGGCCGTACCGACGTGCTCCGGCGGACGCCCGACGGGCTGCTGGTCGCGCGCAGGACGATCCTGCTCGACCAGAACGTCCTCCAGTCCAAGAACATCTCCACCTTCTTCTGATCTCTGATCCCCGACTCTCCGATCCCTGACTCTCCGAGGATGCGCTGTGATCGTCACTGGTACCGAACTGCCGACCACCCAGCACATGGTGCCGACCTCACTGGGGGACATCGCCGTCGCCGAGGTCGGTCACGGCCCGGCCCTGGTGATGCTGCACGGCGGCGGACCGGGCGCGTCCGGGGTTGGCAACTACCACCAGAATCTGCCGGCGCTGGCGTCCCGCTTCCGGGTGGTGCTGCCCGACCAGCCGGGCTTCGGTGGCAGCTACCGGCCCACCGAGGCCGACCTGGACGCCCGGTCGATCACCGAGATCACCGTGGACGCCCTGTTCCAGGCGCTGGACGCGCTCGGCATCGAGACCTTCCACCTGCTTGGAAACAGCCTCGGCGGCGCCGCCGCGATCGCGATGGCCCAGGCCCGCCGCGACCGCGTCAACGGCCTCGTCCTCATGGCGCCCGGCGGTGGCTGGCTGCCGTTCGGCCCCACCCCGACCGAAGGCCAGAAGGAGATGTTCCGCTACTACAACGCCGGCGGCCCGTCGGAGAAGAAGATGGCGGCGTTCATCCGTGCCATGGTCTTCGACCACAAGCAGTTCGGGGAGGACGTCGTACGGGTGCGTTACGAGGCGTCGCTGGACGAGAGCCACATCGCCTTCTATCACCGGTACAACGCCGCGTTCGCCAAACGGCACGGCATGGACCCGCTCTGGCGCGACCTCCACAAGATCAAGGCGCCGACCCTGCTGCTGTGGGGTCGCGACGACCGCACCATCACGCTCGACGGCGCCCAGATCATGCTCAAGCAGATACGGAACGTTCAGCTGCATGTGTTCGGCAACTGCGGCCACTGGGTCCAGCTGGAGCGGCAGCAGGACTTCGAGCGCCTCGTCACCGACTTCTTGGCAGGCCTGTGATGACCGGCGGGTCTGGCGCTACGGGCTGGCTGGCGGGCTACACCGCCCTCATCACGGGCGGAAGCTCCGGGATCGGCCGGGCAGTCGCCCACCGCTTCGTCGCCGAGGGCGCCTCGGTGGCGATCTACGGGCGGGGTCCGGATGCCCTGCGCGAAGCCGTCGCGGACTCTCCCGATCCCGGCCGCACCCACGCCATTGAGGGCGACGTCCGCGACTCCGAACGGCTGCACGAGGCCGTCGCCGAGACCGTCGACCGGTTCGGCAAGCTCGACACCCTGGTCGCCAACGCCGGTATCTGGGACTACCAGCGCCAGCTCACCCGGCTCACCGGCGCCGAACTCGCCGCGACGTTCGACGAGCTCTTCGCGGTCAACGTCAAGGGATACCTGCTGGCCGCCGAGGCCGCCTGGCGCGAGCTGGTGAAGACCCGCGGCAGCATCGTCATGACGCTGTCGAACGCCTCCTTCTACGTCAACGGCGGCGGCCCCATCTACACCGCCAGCAAGCACGCCTGCCTCGGTCTCATGCGCGAACTCGCGTACGAGCTGGCCCCCAAGATCAGGGTCAACGGCGTAGCGTGCGGCGGCATGAACACCGACCTCCGCGGTCCCGCCGCGCTCGCCCTCGACGGCCGCTCGCTCAGCGCCTCCTTCGCGAGGAAGAGGCCGGATTCGCCCCCACCGGCCATCCCGCTGTACGACTCCAGCACCGACCCGGTCGACTTCACCGGCTCCTACGTCCTCCTGGCCTCACGGGAGCAGAGCGGTCCCATCACGGGCCAGGCCATATCCGTTGACGGTGGCATAGGGGTAAGGGGTTTCGCCACGCCCGCCGGCGGCGACCACCTCTGAGCCACCTTCTGAGCCCAAGGAAACTGCGATGACCACCCCACACCCTGCGAACTCCGGCCAAAACGTCGACATCAATGCCGCCGCCATGGTCCACCGCCACGCTCTGCTCCGGCCAGACCACGTCGTCCTGCGCTACGACGGCGGTGACCTGACCTATGCGGAGCTCGACGACCGTGCCGCCCGGCTGGCGACCGTTCTGGCCGAGACCGGGGTCGGCAGTGGTGATCGCGTCGCCTATCTCGGACTCAACAGCCCGTCGTTCCTGCTCACGATGCTGGCCGCGTTCCGGCTGGGAGCGATCTTCGTGCCGGTGAACTTCCGGCTCGCCGGTCCCGAGCTGAACAGCGTCCTGGCCCGCAGCGGCGCGATCACTCTGGTCTGTGAACAGGGCCACCTGGCCGCCGCGGACAGCGCGTGTGAGGGCACGGCCCTGGAACGTCTCCTGCTCGTGGACGACGACCCGGCGATCCCCGCGGACGGCGTCACACCGGACGGCTGGGAGTTGTGGGCGGCCCTGGTGGCCAAAGCCGCTCCGTCCCCGGCTCTGGCCGCCCGGGGATTCGACGACCCGGCGATCTTGATGTTCACCTCCGGGACCACCGGGCTGCCCAAGGGCGTCCTGCTGACCCACGGGAACATCTGGTGGAACTCGATCAACGTCGACACGGTGATCGACACCCGCCGCGGCGACGTCACCCACGCCGTCGCACCGATCTTCCACGTCGGCGCCCTCAACAGCTTCCTCATGCGCACCCTGGTGCGCGGCGGCACGATCATCCTGCGCCGATCCTTCGACCCGGCCCGGACGCTGGCCGACTTCGTCGAGTACGGCGTCAACTCGACCTTCATGGTCCCGGCGATGCTCGCCGCGCTCGCCCGGGTCCCCGGGGTGTTCGACGCGGACCTTGAGCGGCTGCGGTCGATCGTGGTCGCCGGCGCGCCGGTCCCGCCCTCGCTGATCAAGCAGTACGCCGACCACGGCATCATCCTCCAGCAGGCGTGGGGGCTCACCGAGACCGCGCCGTTCGCCACCCACCTGCCCGCCGAGTTCACGCTCGCCAAACTCGGGTCGGCGGGGGTCGCGATGCCCCACACCGAGGTCCGGGTCGTCGACGTGCAGACCAACACTCCGCTGGAAGCGGGGGCCTCCGGCGAGATCGTGGTGCGCGGGCCGAACGTCACCCCCGGGTACTGGGAGAATCCCGAAGCGACGCGGGCCACGTTCGACGACGAAGGCTGGTTCCACTCCGGCGACATCGGATACCTCGACGAGGACGGCTACCTCTACATCGTCGACCGCCTCAAGGACATGATCATCAGCGGGGGTGAGAACGTCTACCCCGCCGAGGTCGAACGCGCCCTGGCCGACCTGCCCGGCCTCATCGACGTCGCCGTCGTCGGCGTCCCGGACGCCGAGTGGGGAGAGAAGGTCGTCGCGGTCGTCTCGCTCGCCCCGGACACCGGCCTCACATTGGACGAACTGCGTGCCCACGCCGGAGCCAAACTCGCCCGCTACAAGCTCCCGCGGGCCCTGCACATCGTGACATCGGTGCCCCGCAACGCCTCGGGCAAGCTCGACAAGCTCTCCATTCGCGCCATCGCCAGACAGGAAGGGTGACATGACGGCCGCGCCCCTGCAGCGGCTCCAGGCCTTCGTGCCCTGGACCGGCGATGTCATCGCGGCGAGCAGGAATCGCGCCACACTCCGGTTGCGGAGAGACGACGGCCTTTACGTGGTCATCGACGTCGAACGGTGTGCCGCCGGACGCCTTCGCGACACCTACCCTGCCGGCGGGCACGATGTCGAGATCGCCATCACCACGATCGGCGGCGCCCCGTTCGACGACGTCAGCACGGGCCCGGCTGCGTCCACGGCTGGGTCCGCGGCGGCCTCCGACGTGCTGCGCCAGGTGGTCACCACGATCTGGAACGCCGACTCCCGCTGCCGCAGAATCGTTCTCGCCGTCGCTCCGGAGGACCATGACACTGCGGGCTCCGCTCGGTCCGCAGGGTTCCGGCACGTTGCCGACGTCGACCTTCCCGACGCCGGGACGGTGGATCTGCTCGTCATCGAACCCGCCTGGGCCACCAGCGCCGACATGGACCTCGACCGGGTGCCGACCGTGTGAGCGCCCCCGGCAGAGCCCGTGCCGCTCCACCCGTTCACCGGGGCCCGGATCAGCTGACAAGTGTGCGCGAGGCCGCGGAAGCCGACCTGCGTGCCCGCAGCACCTCCTGCGCGGCCGCGGCCGCGACACGGCGCAGCTGCGGCGACCGGAGCCGGGTCTCGAGCCGTTCCGCCGGTCCGGCGATCGACATCGCCGCGACAGGCCGTCCGCCGGGCCCCATCACCGGGACCGCCACACAATTGAGGCCCGGTCGCGCCTCGCCGTCGTCGAAGGCGATGCCGTCCTGCCGGATCCTGTCCAGCTCGGCGGCCAGCGAGGAATCGTCGGTGATCGTCTGCGGGGTGAAACCTCGCAGGGGCGCCGCCAGCACCTCCGCCGCCGTCGCCGGCTCATAGGCCAGCAGCACCTTGCCGACCGCGGTGCAGTGCGCCGGCATGCGTCCGCCGATCCTGGACGGCGCGGGAACGGGACGGTGCCCGAACAGCTTGGCCAGATACACCACTTCGGTGCCGTGAAGGACTGCCAGGTGAACGGTCTCCTGAGTCAGCGAGAACAGGTCGGCCAAATAGGGGATCAGCAGGTCACGGATCCGGTCGTGCCCAGGTGCGTAAACGTGGCTGCCCAACTCGTGGAGCCGGCTGCCCAGCCGGTAGTTCCGGCCGACCCGTTCGACCACCTCGTTGCGTTCCAGCATGCCGAGCAGCCGGAAGGCGGTGGACTTGCTCAGCCCCGCCCTGCGGGCCAGCTCGCTGACGCCGACGCCGGAGTTGGCCTGCTCGCCGAAGGACAGCAGCAGGCTGATCGCCTTGTCGATCGCGGCACGGTCGTCGCGGGCCGGAGCGTTCGTGGCAAGAGGCATGGACTCACCTCACGGGGCGGGAGTGTCACTTACAATGTGCCGAAGTGGCATTTATTAGTGACGATAATGCGGACTCGGCGACGTGTGGTCAAGAGTGACGATGTGTCTATTTAAAGTGACGGAGGCGGCGTGACGGAGGCGAACCAGCTGGTCGCCAGGAATGTGAGACGTTTCCGGCGGGAGCGCGGCCTGTCCCTCGGAGAGGTCGCCCGCAGGTCCGGCCTGTCCAAGCAGACCCTGTCGAAGATCGAACAAGGGGTGGGCAATCCGACCGTGGACACCCTCTCCCAGCTGGGAGGGGCGCTGGACGTCTCGATCCGGCGATTGATGACCGAATGGGGGACCCCCGTCTTCGTCCAGCGTCAGGGAGAGGTCGAGTGGGCCGACGCCGAGGGCTGGTCAGAGCGGATCCTGGACGAGGTCTACGGTTCGGGGCATGTGCGCACGCTCCTGCTCCGGCTTGAGCGCACCCGGACGACGCCGGAGATCGGCCCGCACACCCCCGGTACCCTGCACCACCTCTACGTGATCACCGGCAAGCTCCGAACCGGTCCGCTGAGCGAGCCGGTGGACATCAGCGCCGGAGACTTCGTGCGCTTCCCCGGCGACGTCCCGCACCGCCACATCTGCCTGAGCGACCGCGTCGTCGCCCACATGGTCACCACCGTCCCCCAGGTCCACCAGATCGGACAGATCGTGCGCGGCCCGAACGAACCCCCTACGGAGACCTGAACCCGCGTTCGCCCAGTCATCAGGCGCGGCGGGCGGAGTGCCTGCGTGGACATGGTGCCATCCTCCACCGTCCTGGTACGGTGCGGCCGATCATGGTGCGCTACCCCCTGTGCCGCCGCTTTTCCCTGAGATCAAGCCTTCGAGGTCATCGCGATGCCGCACTCATTTGAAGACCCGGCTGAGGTTGGTACACCCGCCGGACGCGCCGAGCCTGCGCGGGTGGAGGTACCGGCGGAGGCGGAACCTGGCCGCTCCCAATGGGTGGACATGGGTTGGCAGGGCGTCCTGGGGTGGGCTGTCGCCACCGGGTTGTTCGTCTATTTCACGGTCGGCTTGACCGTGGTGGCGATTGTGATGGTGATCGTCGCCGGAGAAGTCGGAGCGGCTGCGGGGATGGTGGCTCTGGCATTGGTATGCGGACTGGTGAGCTGGCCCCTGGTACGGATGGCGCCGCGCTACTCCACCCGCCAAGGGTTCTTGGCGGACGGCACAGGGATCACGCTGGTGCAGGAACCCAAGCGATGGTTCCCTGGCCGTAACGCCCATATCCCCTGGCCACAGGTTCACCGTGTCCGCCAGGACCGGATCGTCGTCAGTGGCGGGAACGGCCGCACCGTCCACTACGTCATCGACATCGAACTGCGTGACCCTCTCCGCGATGCGGGACTGCCGACCTGGGCCGCCTTCGACGGCGACAAGGTCCGAATCCGGTCGAGGAAGACCAGGCAAGCAGAAATCGTCCGGGCACTGCGGGCGACCCGCCCCGACCTGCTCCCGGACGCCTGAGCATCGACCGCTGTTTGGAGGGTTCGGCAGGGAGACAATCGTCAGCGTTTCCGCGCACGGGTGAGCCAGATGAGGCCGGCGGCACCGCCCGCCGCGGCCAGCGTCCGCCGGTGCCGCATCAGCCACAGCTGATGGCTACGGGGATGGGCGTCCTCATCGAACGACCCGTGCGCGCCGAAGTCGTGCGCCCCGCTCCGGTCGGCGGGTTCCCAGAGATTGGCGGGCTGAGCGGGGTCCCGGCGTTCGCCCGTCTGCTGGGACCTGAAGCCGGTGCGGGCCAGGTAGCGGTCGACGAGGCCGGGGGCGAACTTGTTGGCGAGCAGGGTGGCGACGGTGCTTCCGCCGACCCAGTACTCGCGCCGCCCAGGATGTTCGGCGGCGTGGACCAGGGCGCGCGCGGCCACCTCCGGCTGGTAGATGGGCGGCACTGGCTGTGCCCGTCCGGGGAGCCGCGACAGCACCCAGTCGAACTGCGGGGTGTTGACCGCCGGCATGTGCACGATCGTCGTCTTCACCCCGCTGCCCGCATGCAGCAGCTCTGTCCGTAGGGACTCGTGGAAGCCCTGCACCGCGTGCTTCGCGCCGCAGTAGGCCGATTGGAGCGGGATACCGCGCTTGGCCAGAGCCGAACCGGTCTGGACGATCACTCCGCGGTCGCGCGGGAGCATGAGGTCCAGCGCGACCCGCGTCCCGTGGACGAAGCCCAGGTAGGTCACCTCGGTCACCCGCCGGAACTCCGCGGGCTCGATATCGGTGAACGGGGCGAACACCGAGCTGAACGCCACGTTCACCCAGACGTCGACCGGCCCCAGCTTCTCTTCGGCGCGCCGCCCGGCCCCCTGGACGGCGTCGAAGTCGGCCACGTCCACTGGCAGCACCAGCGCCTCACCGCCGGCGGCCGTGACATCCTCGGCCGCCGCCCGCAGCCCCGCCTCACCGCGCGCCAGCAGCGCCACCTTCGCGCCGCGCGCCGCGAACTCCCGCGCCGCCGCCCGCCCGATGCCACCACTGGCACCGGTGATCACAACAACACGACCGTTCATGGAACCACCCCTTCGGCTCCATTTCGGACCTACCCAGTCGGCCTCGAACATGCGGGTCATGGAGACCGCGAAATTACCCGCGGGTCTCATCGCCTTCATCCAGCACGCGAGGCGAACGACGAGGACGATGGGTCTTCAGGAATCCCAGAAGTTCGCCACGCTGCCGTTCGCCCACCATGGCGTCGGTGGCGTACCCCCCGAGAACGGATGGTTGACTGAGGAACCATGGCGGTGCCTAACACCAGCGGTGGCCGTCGGCGGCCTCGCAAAGATGGGGACCGGCGGGACCGATACCCGCTGCTAGCCGAGTGGGTTGCGGATGATCGCCGCGACCGCGGCCTGGGCCGCCGGGCCGCGGCGTGGGTGGAGGAGTACTGGCACCATCGCCAGGGCGGCCCTACCTGGTACGCCCTCGCAGAGTACGTCCGGCCTGATCTGGCCCTGGTTCCGGATACTGCCCGCCGCTGGTACGCCAGCCAGCTCGTCAACCGCCTCATGGATCAGGGCTGGCTCGACGACGGCACCGGCACCGGCCCGCTCGTGCCCGGCCCACGCTTCCAGCAGGAATCGTCCACGGCCTCGCGACACGATCCTCCGCCCCCGGCCGGTCACACCGAACATGACGAGCCGCAGTGGGCTCCCGGTCGCCTGTTCTAAGGTGCCGTGCTGCCGGTGTCCTGTTTCTTGGTGGCCATCAGGCTGGTCGTGGTGGTGATCGCGAGAACGAGGACGATGACGCCGAGAGAGACCGGCACGCTGATCTCCGGAACGTGCACCCCGGACTCGTGCAGGGCGTGCAGCACCAGCTTGACCCCGATGAAGCCCAGGATGATGGACAGCCCGTAGGACAGGTGGACCAGCCTCCTCAGCAGCCCGCCGATGAGGAAGTACAGCTGGCGCAGGCCCATCAGAGCGAAGGCGTTGGCGGTGAAGACGATGTACGGGTCCTCGGTCAGGCCGTAGATCGCCGGGATGGAGTCCAGGGCGAACAGCACGTCGGTGGAGCCGATCGCCAGCATGACGACCATCATCGGGGTCATCACGCGCCTGCCGTTCTCCTGAACGAACAGCTTGGTGCCGTGGTAGCGGTCCGCCACGCCGAAGCGGCGCTCGACCACCTTGAGCAGCTTGTTCTCCTGGTAATCCTCGTGGTGTTCCTCGTGGCGGGCGTCCTGGACGAGCTTCCACGCGGTCCAGATCAGGAAGGCGCCGAAGATGTAGAAGACCCAGGAGAAGGTCGAGATGATCGCTGCGCCGGCGGCGATGAACCCCGCGCGCATGACCAGCGCCATGAGGACGCCGATCATCAGCACACGCGCCTGGTACTGGGACGGCACCGCGAACTTCGCCATGATCAGCACGAACACGAACAGGTTGTCCACGCTGAGGGACTTCTCGGTGATGAACCCCGCGAAGAATTCCCCGGCCGGCTGCCCTCCCTCGAAGGCCAGCAGGCCGAACCCGAAGGCGATGGCCAGGGCGACCCAGATGGCCGACCAGATGCTCGCTTCCTTGATGGACACGTCGTGCGGCTTGCGCCCGATGGCGAAATCAATGGCGATGAGGACGCACAGCGCAGCGACCGTCAGCGCCCAGACGCTAAAAGATACGTTCACTGTTCCTCCGGAGGCAGACGGCCACAATGTTGCCACCACCAGGAATCGCGGCAGCACGGGGTGTCCCCTACTGCCCCGACTGCCCCGGCTGACCCCCGAGGGTCGGTCGTCGTTGAACCGTGGGCGTCGCTTGTACGTACAGATCAGTGTTGCTCATGTGTCTCGGTTGCCCCGGCCGAGCCGGACACCCCGGAGAACGTCCTGACTATCCAGCTGAAGCCGATCGAGAAGGTCGCAGCCGGCGACGCCGGTGACGATGGCGCACCGGCCGGCTCCCGCACTGCCGGCCGCCTGCGCACCGCCGTCAGCTGGACGCTCACGGCCCTCGCCGGCGCACTCGTGTTGTTCATCCTGCTCACGCCGATCACGTTCAAGAACGTCACGCCGGGCGCGTTCGCGCGCATCCCGATGGAGGCGGTCGTCGGTGCCGGGCTGCTCCTCGTCCTGCCCGGGCGTGCGCGGAAGGTCGCCGCGACGCTGGCCGGTCTGGGCCTGGGCCTCCTGCTGGTCTTCAAGATCGTGGACATGGGCTTCCACGAGACCCTGGCCCGCCCGTTCGACCCCGTGCTCGACTGGCCGTTCCTCAGGGCCGGCATGGAGTTCGCCACCAGCACGTTCGGCAAGGCCGGCGGGATCGGTGTGATCATCCTGTTCGTCTTGTTGATCGTCGGCGTGCTGGTTCTCACGACGTTGTCGGTGCGGCGGCTGACCCGGACGCTCGTCCAGCGCCGGAGGGCGACGACCGTGTCGGTCGCCGTGGCCGGGACCGCCTGGATCGCTTGCGCCACGCTCGGCGCGCAGCTCGTCCCGGGCGTGGACGTCGCCGGGATGGGAGCGACCAAGCTGGCGATGAAGCGTGCTGCCAAGGTGCATGACAGCCTTCTGGACGACAGTACGTTCGGCAAGGCAGTTCGTGTCGACGCCTTCCGCGCCACTCCGGGCGACCAACTCCTGAGGGGCTTGCGGGGCAAGGACGTCGTTTTCACGTTCGTCGAGAGCTATGGCCGGACTGTGGCCGATACTCCTGAGATCCGGGCGCTGGGGGAGTCTGCTACGCGCCGGCTCCGTACGGCCGGGTTCGAATCCCGCAGCGCCTTCCTCACGTCCCCCACGGCCGGTGGAGGAAGCTGGCTGGCCCATGCCACGCTGCTCTCCGGCGTATGGGTCAACAATCAGCAGCGCTACAAGAAATTGGTGTCCGGCGATCGCCTGACCCTCAACCGCGCGTTCCGCCGCGCGGGCTGGCGCAGCGTCGGTGTCATGCCGGGCGTGATGCGGGCTTGGCCAGAGGCCAAGTACTTCGGCTACGACCAGTGGTACCCATCCTGGAACCTCGGATATCGCGGGCCGCGCTTTGGCTGGTCTCCCGTACCCGATCAGTACACCCTGGCGCAGTTCCAGCGCCTGGAGCACGGTAAGAAGGGGGACGCCCCGTTGATGGCCGAGATTCCCCTGGGGTCCAGTCATGCGCCCTGGGCACCCATCCCGAAGATGCTCGGATGGGACCAGCTCGGGGACGGTTCCGTCTACAACGCCATTCGCGCGGCGGCTCAAAGCAGAGAGGACGTATGGAAGAGCACCGACCGGATCCGCACTGAATACCGGCGTTCCATCGAGTACTCGCTGGAGAGCATCACCTCCTACGTGGAGAAGTACGGCGACGACAAACTGGTGCTGGTCTTCCTCGGCGATCACCAGCCCCTTCCGGTCGCGACGGGCGGAGCCACGACCCGGGATGTGCCGATCACCATCGTCACCCGTGACAAGAAGGTGCTGGACCGGGTTTCCTCCACCATGAAATGGCAGGACGCATTCGTGCCTCGCGCCGGAGCGCCGGTCTGGCCGATGAGCTCCTTCCGCGACCGGTTCCTGAGCACGTTCGCCCAGTAGTCCACGTGGCCGCTGGCGGCGTTGGCCGGGGTGTCGGCCGGCGGCGTTGGCCGGGGTGTCGGCCGGCGGCGTTGGCCGGGGTGTCAGCCAGCGGGTCTTACTTCGACCAGGTGACTGGGAGCTCCCGCAGGCCACGGACCGCCAGGCCGTCCTTCCAGCGCAGCTCCTCCTTGGGAACGGCCAGGCGCAGGTCCGGGAAGCGTGCCAGCAGCGTGCCGATCGTGACCTGCAGCTCAAGCCGTGCGAGATGGGCGCCCAGGCAGTGGTGGATGCCGTGCCCGAAGGCCAGGTGCGGGTTCTCCGGCCGGTCGAAGTCCAGGGTGTCGCCGTTGACGAAGACGCTCTCGTCGCGGCTGGCCGCGGTCCGGGCCACCACCACGGTGTCGCCCTCCCGGATGTGCACGCCGCCCAGCTCCACGTCGGCGGTGGCGACCCGTGGCAGGCCGGGTGTCGCGCCCAGAGGGAGGAGCCGCAGCAGCTCCTCCAGAGCGGCGGGGACCAGATCCGGCTCGGCGACCAGCCGTTCCCAGTGGTGTCGCTGGTCGAGCAACGTGTAGGTGAAGTTGGCGATCTGGCCCGCCGTGGTCTCGAAGCCGGCGATCAGCAACGTCGTGGCCAGGCTGAGCAGTTCCGCCGACGACAGCCCGTCCTCGTCGGCGGGTAGCTGCGCCAGGGCCGACAGCAGGTCCTCGGCGGGTTCCGTGCGCCGCTGGGCGATCAGCTCGGTCAGGTAGGCGTCCAGCTGCGCGGCGGCCTCGGCCATCTGTTCGGGTGTATGGGCCGAGACCGAGAGCCGTGCGGCCGACCATTCGGTGAACCGGTCCCGGTCATCGGCCGGAACGCCGAGCAGTTCGCAGATCACCGTCACCGGCAGTGGCAGCGCGAGGTGCTCGACCAGATCGGCCGGAGCGCCGTGCGCGGCCATGTCGTCCAGTAGCCCGGTCACGATCTGCTCGATGCGGGGCCGCATCCGCTGCACTCGCCGGTGCGTGAATGCGGTCAGCGCGAGGCGCCGGACCCGGGTGTGCTCGGGCGGGTCCATGTCGGCGATCGAGAGCGCCTTTCCCCGGGCCCCGAAGGGCAGGCCACCGGCTCGTGCCCGGCTGAACACCGGGTCGGCGAACACCCGGCGGGCGTCCTCCCAGCGGGTCACCAGCCAGGCGTCCACGCCGTTGCGCAGGCGGATCTTGGAGACGGGACGGTTCTCACGCAGCCAGCCATAGTGGGGGTCGAGGTCCAGGCGGTCGATCGTGAACTCGTGCTCGGTTTCCATACCCAGATCATGGGCATCGCCGGGACGTCCCCGTCACCCCTGCGGGCCGTATCCGGCCACCTATGACCGCCACATCGAAGTATGGCGTTGCGGTTGAAGCCCACGGTGCGTAACTAGGCACTTTTGAGAATTTCATGGCTCGTATGAAGGTGGGCCGGAGGAAGTGCGCGTTGTCAAAGCGCCCGTCACCGAGAGAGTTTTCGCCGCCTAATCGACTTCCTGATGAACGCCGGATGGCTGGAGTGGGTTGTCCGATGACGGAAAAGCCGATGCTGTGGACGTGAATCTCCGATGCCTGATTGCGGCCTGGTCAGGTAGGACTTCGGAGTTCGCTGACGCTGGTGCTGACCCCCGGTGTGGTGCTGCTGAGCGGCTCGACCCGCACATCCCCCGGCATCGAGCTTCCTTCCGCGCAGTCTGGTCCTGCCGAGCGTCAGGGACTGAGGACTCGACACACCCGATCCAAGCCCCTGGCCACGGTGGATGAGATCTTGCTGGGGTGGCAATCTGCCCAGACTCCCTCCGTGGAGGAAAATTTGCGACATCACTCGTACGAGGGGTGCGTTAATTGGACCCTTCGTCAGCACAGGGTTGTTGAAGTTTGCGCGGCTTGGTGGCAAGATCTCTCCCGCCGGGAAATTTGAGGGTTATTCGCGTTGGGGCTGCAATGTGCGAATTTCGCGTCAATCAGACTGGCCTGCGTAGCGCGGTAAACGATGACCAGGTCCTCTCTTTGTGGAGGGACGAGTCATGACTGCGTCTGTGGTCGGCCAGATAATCATCGTGCTTCTGGCAATTGTTCCGGGTCTGCACTATGACCAGCTGAGGGGCAGAGCCGCAGGTCCGCGCACGGTGTCCGCTCCGAATGTGGGCCGCGTGATCCTGGCTGGGGTGCTCATCACGACGGCGACCCTGGTGCTCCTCGGATTGCTCGGTCTGTTCGGCTCCCAGACCCTCGCCTTTCCGCTCGACAAGGCGGAGGGCTCCGGCGGCTGGAAGAATCCGGAAGAGTTCGCCTGGACGATCGTCTCCTTTCTCGCGTTGTCGCTCACGGCCGCGTCACTTGCCGATGCTTTGCTGTCGCGCCTGGAATCAGACTCCGCTTCATCGCGCGGAAGGGCCCGCTCGCGTGCCACGGGAGTCGGCGCGCAGGCCGATGAGGACGTCGAGCTCGAGGTCAGGCTCAACAGCGGGGACACCTACCGGGGATTGGTCGCCGGCGTGGCGCCCACCCAGGGCCCCCGCAGCTCCTACGTCACCTTGAGGGCCCCGATCTTCGAGCTGGACGGTCATGGCAGGCCGCTGCCCCTGGACGCGTTGCACGGGGACCAGCTCGTGCTCTCCACCGAATCGATCATGAGCGTCCTGGTGCGCACGGTCGACCAGAAGCAGGACACGATCCGGTCGCAGCTCCAGTCCGGCCAGCCACGGCACTCGATGGCCCGGCCGAGGGTGACGAGGAGGCCCAGGGCGGCCGTGCGCCGATGCTATGAGAACCGTCGCGACCTGCACTTCCTTTCCCAGCTCCTGCTGCTTGAGATCACGTTCCTGGGGTTCGTCGCTTTGCTCTCCGGGTCGTCCGCCGCCTAGCGGACCGGTGAACGCTGGTTGGTGAAGACGTGCACGTAGGGGGAGTGCGGGCGTACTGATCCGTCGGCGGCCGCTCGGGCCAAGGCGAGCGCGCCGTCCGCGGAGGTCCCTTGCGGCTGGACGAAGCGGGCGGCGGGAAGCATCGTCCGGATCGTGTGCTGGAAGGGCTCCATGAGGAGGTCGGCCGCATCGAAGAGGCGGCCACCCCAGGAGAAGAGCGGATCGAGCCCTGAAGCGGCGGCGACCGCGGTCTGGCCGAGCTGGCGGCCGGCCTCGGTCCAGATCTGCCCGGCGACCGGATCCCCGGCGCGTGCCGCCTCGGCGACCAGAGGGGTGAACGAGGCGAGCTCATGGGCCGCGGACTCCGACTCGTGAACGAGGGCCACCAGGTCCAGGGGGTGGCCGAAGCGCGCGGTCATGTGGTCACGCAAGGCGGGTGACCCGCCGACCCGGCCGTCGTGTGCACGCAGGGCGGCGTGCAGGCCCTGCATGCCGATCCAGGCACCGCCGCCGTGATCGCCGAGCAGATAGCCCCATCCGTCGGACTGGTTCCAGATGCCGCTGAGGTCGGTGCCGAGCGTGATGACGCCGGTGCCCGCGGCCACGACGACTCCCTGCCGGAATCCGAGTGCGCCGACGTGCGTGGTCACCGCGTCACCGGCGACGACGAGCGTGTCCAGGCGGAAGCGGTCTCCAAGGGCGTGCCACAGCGTGTCCGGGTCCATGACCAGGCCGGGCAGCCCCGTGATGCCGATCGCCATGCTGGTGAAACGGCCGACCCCGGGGGCCGCTTTCTCGATGACGGCGGCGATCTGAGGCGCGAGCCGTTCGAGATCGACCCTGCCCCTGTCCCGGGGCACGGGAATGGCGTTCTCCCCGTGCGTGACCGTGCCCGCGCAGTCCGCCCGCACCCTGATCCCTCCGCCACCGACGTCGACGCCGACGACGCCATCGAAGCCGTTGACGCCGACGACGCCAGCGGAGTCGGCGGAGTCGGCCGGGTGGGCGGGTTCGGTCCGGCTCATCCGGCACGCCCGTCCAGCGCGGCCGCAGCCGCCCGGACACCCGGGTGGTCGTGGAGCGCGCTCTTCGCCTCTTCGGGGGAGCAGCCGGTGAGCAGCCGCAGGAGCGCCTCCGGCACATGTCCGTCGGCGTCGGCGAGCGCAGTGGCGCAGGTCGCGAGGTCGAGCCCGGTCGCGTCGGCGAGCAGGCGCAGCGCGCGGTCGCCGAGCTTGGCGTTGGTCGCGACGAGGCCGACCATGAGGTTGCCGTAGGTGTGGCCGGCCTTGATCATGAGCGCCGTCGAGAACGCGTTCAGGATCACCTTGGTCGCGGTGCCCGCCTTGAGCCGGGTCGAGCCGGTCAGTGCCTCCGGCCCGGTGTCGGCGACGACGCTGATCTGGGCGAGCTCGCGCAGCGGGGCAGCCGGGTTGCAGGTGATCAGCACCGTGAGCGCGCCGGAGGCCCCGGCGGTACGGAGCGCACCGGCGACGTACGGGGTGGTGCCGGACGCGGTGATCCCGATCGCCACGCTGCCGGCGCTGAGGCCCTCCGCGTCGGCGGCGCCCATCGCCTCGGAGTCCTCGCGGTCGATGGAGGAGTCGGCGACTGCGGTGGACCCGCCGGCGAAGTGCGCGGTGAACAGGCCGCGCGGCGCGCCGAAGGTCGGAGTGATCTCTGTGGCGTCCAGTACCGCCAGCCGTCCCGACGCACCGGCGCCGAAGTAGTGCACGGTCCCGCCCCTGCTGAGCCGGAGATGCGCTTCGTCCACGGCCTCGGCGAGCGGGCCGGCCGCCGCACGGACCGCCTCGACCGCATGGGCGTCCTCGTCGACCAGAAGGCGGAGGATGTCGCGGGACCCCAGCGTGTCGATGTCGGTGGTGCGCGGGTTCCGGTGCTCCGTCGGTGGAAGCGCCTGTGTCATCGTGCTCCTCGTCGATCGTGGTCGGACGGACGGATGAGCGAGCCGGCCTGGCCTGCATATGCGGTGACCAGGCGGCGCGACTCCGTCGTGAGGTCGCCCAGGTCTGGTGGGGCCGACGCCGGTCCCTCCCGCAGGAAAACCTCGGCGCGGTCGCGGAGCCGCTCCTGGAGCTGAGCCTCGTGGTCGCCGCCGGGCGTGGCGAGGGCCGCGCCGAGCCCGCGCGCCCACAACTCCCAGCGGTCGCGGTAGTAGCCGCCCACGAGCCCGGCCCAGTGCCGCCCCGCATAGTCGTCGAGCAGGGGACTGGCCGTTGGGCCCCATGCCGTGATGATGCGGCGGGCGTTCTCCAGCAGGACGTCGCGGTCGGCCGTGTTCGTCGCCCACGACAACGCCTTCGACTCCCAATGCTGGAAGGTGTACTCGCGCCGGGCGGCCAGCATCCGGTCCAGGTCGTCGAAGACGCGCAGAAACCGGCTGGCCTGCGGCAACGCGGCCTGCTCCCCGGCCCGCTCCCCGGCCTGATCCATGGCCTGATCCATGGCCTGCTCCACGGCGTCGAGGTAGAGCCGGTCGGCGACTCTGGCCATGAACGCGATGCCCACCTCGGCGAGGTCGTGGCCGAGTGGTCCGTCCACGAGGTCGCGGTGGTCCTCGGCCACTTCGACCATGCGCTCCCAGGCCTCGGCCAGGACGGGCGGCCGATACCAGAGGGCCTGGTCGACCTCGGCCCGCAACTCCGCGACGGCGCCGGGTATCCGCGCATACGAGGGCTTGGCCGTGATGACGCCGTTGAACTGCTCGGGAAAGATCCGCAGGCCGCGGGCGTCGTAGATGGTCTCCAGAAGCCCTTGCCAGGCGGCTCTCAGCGGCGCCGTCCACGCACCCGGTCCGCCGTAGCGCCGGGTCACGAAGGCGTCGAGCCACGCGTCGACGTCGGCGACCGCGTTCCATATCTGGTCGGTCACGAGCTCGAAGAAGACGGGGTTGTTGCGGGTGGCCTCCATGGCCAGGCCGAGCCCGGTGGGAGGGTTCGGCGCCGCCAGTGCGGCCTCGACCGCGGCCGGCACGCCACGCAGGTCGGCGACCGGATCGGTGCGCCCGCCGAAGTTGAGCAGCGCACACCAAAGCCACGGCTTGCCTGCGAACTGGTCGAAGCGGCCCCACTGCGGATCGTGCTCCGCCCACAGGTCCGCCACGAGCATCCGGTCGCCGGGGATGGAGCCGAGAAAGGTGGTGACACGCTCGTCTGTCCAGAAGTCACGCTGGTAGGAGAATGGCCAGGCCTGCATGACCCAGGCCGCGTCCGGGTCGGCGGCTCGCAGCCCGTTGAGCGTCGCCGCCGCCACGGCTCCCGGGAACGCGGGGTCGGCGTCGACCGGGATCATCTCGATGAACGGGTCGGCGGCGTATAGGTGGTCGGTGCCGAACAGCGCGATCTGGGCACGGGTGATCTCGGCGCCGATCCGCTCGTAGAGCGGATCCGCCGGGTCCAGGACCCAGGTCTCGAACCCCTGCCAGTCGCGGCGCCCGGCCCGCGCCGACGACGCGATCTCGCGCGGGACGTGCCCGGTGAAGGCGGGGAGCACGGGTGTCATGCCGAGGGCGCGCTCGCGGTCGAGGATGCGGGCGCCCAGCTCGCGATGGCTCTCGATCCAGGACGAGGGGAGCGGGCCCGCGAAGCCGTCCAGGCAGCCCATGAACTGGAACGGCAGGTAGCCCGGCCCGCCGAGGAAGCCGCGGATCGCGTCATCGTCGAGGCCGAGAACGGAGTAGGCGGCCTGCAGCACGGCCTCATGACCGGTGATGGCGAGCGGCATGGTGATGCCGTGCAACGCCATCCAGTCGATCTCCCGTTCCCAGTCGGACCAGTCCCAGTACGGCATGGTGTAGCTGAACGTACAGAAGTTGAGGTAGTAGCCCTCTTTGACCCGTGCTGAGCCTCGGCACGGCGGGCTCTCCGGGAACGACGTCAGCGGCAACGGCAGCACGGTGTCCCAGTCGACGGACAGACCACACTGTTCCCGCAGGTACTGATGGAGTCCGACGGACGCGCTCACGCCGTCCATCGCGGCGACGGTCAGCACACCGCCGTCCGCCTCGTACTCATAGCGACGGTCCGCCTTGTAACGACGGTCCGCTTCGCCGCGACGGTCCGTTCCGTCGCGGTGGCCCGTTCCGTCGGGGCGGCCCGTTCCGTCGAGGGCGACGAGCCGGAGCGACCCCGCAACGGGCCCGAGCACGCGCTGGGCGAGGCCGTGGACGGTACCCGCCCATGACGGTGTCTGCTCGCCGTTGCCGGACGACATCGCAGGTCACACCCCTTGGCGATTAGTTCCGTACGGTCCATAATTAATATGCTAGCGTACCGCCACGGCATGCATGATCGACGTCAGGGAGGCGGGCTGATGAAGGATCTGGTCGCCGCCGGCACGCAGTTCATGCGGGAGGTCAACGCCGCCGCGATCCTGCGGAGGCTGCGTACCGAGACCAGCATGAGCGTGTCCGCGCTGGCCAAGGCCGTGGGGCTCTCCCGGCAGGCGGTCACCCGTTCCCTCAACGCGCTGGTCGAGGAGGGCCTCGTCGAGTTCGGCTCCCTTGACCGCGACTCCACCCGGGCGGGACGTCCCGCACAGCTCGTGCGGTTCCGGGCGGAGGCGGGCTACGTGCTCGGTCTCTCGATCAGCCCGCAGGATCTGCGGGTCGCGGTCTCCGACCTGGCCGGGACGGTCACCGCCACCGACGTGGTGCAGCTCGGCGCCGGCATGGGCGGCGCGGAGGCGGTGGAGGCGTTGCTGGCCACGGCTGAACGCACGCTGATGTCGGCCGGCGTCACGGCCGGTGATGTCTGGTTCGCCTCGGTCGGAACGCCCGGCATAGTCGACCCGGAAGCCGGGGTCGTCAAGCTCATCCCGAGCATGCCGGGCCTGGCGGGCGACATCCTCGTCCGCCGCCTGAAGGACGTGCTCGGCTGCCCGATCTACCTCGACAACGACGTCAAGCTGGCCACTCAGGGTGAGCGCTGGCGGAGCACCGAGCGACGCGAGGACTCCCTGGTGATGGTCCACTGGGGCGAACGCGTCGGCGCCGGGATCGTGCTGAACGGCGAGCTCTACCGCGGCGCCTCCAACGACGCGGGCGACGTCGGCTTCCTCGATCTGTTCTGCGACGACCAGGAGACAGGCCCCGTCGCGGCAACCCGCCATCCGCACGGGCTCGGTCCGCACGGGCTCGGCCCGTTCGAGCAACGGGTCGGCGGCGAGGAGATCGTCCGGCTGGCCGTGGCGGCGGCCGGACGCGACGGCGACGCGGCGTTCCGGGCACGGATCGATGCCGCGGGGGAGCGCGGGTTCGACGCCGTGCTGGACGCCGTCGCCGCCGGCACGCCTGCCGCCCTGGCGGCGATCGACGTGGTCGCGCGGCGCTTCGCCAAGGGCGTCAGCGTGATCCGGGCGATCCTCAACCCGCGGCTGGTGGTCATCGGCGGTCCCATGGCCCGGTGCGGCGAACCCCTGCTCGCCGCGGTCCGCGCCCACCTGGCCGGCGAACCCCTCGACCAGCCCGCCCTGGAGGTCTCGGCGCTCCAGGACGACGCCGTCGTCCACGGCGCGCTGCGCCACTCGCTGGACGAGATCGAACGCACCAAGTTCGGCCTGCACCGGAGCAGCCGTCAGGAGATCTCATGACGGCGTTCGAGGACACCAGGCGCCCCCCGCGACCGGCTGAATCCCCCGACCGGCCGGCACCGGTATCCCGACGAAGGAGAACATCCATGCGTATGACGGCACCAGCCCGCCGCCGAGCGGCGTTCGTCGCGCTCGGCACCGCGTCGGCGCTCGCCCTGACGGGCTGCGCGGGCAGCAGCAGCCCGGACGCGGGCGCGACGAAGAACATCGACGTGTCGACGACCGTTCCCAGCGAGCCGGTGACGCTCACCATGGCCTACACCGACGACCCGCCGACCAAGGCGCTCATCGCGGGCTTCACCAAGAAGCACCCGAACGTCACGATCAAGCCCCAGCAGACGCAGTTCAAGGACTACGTCAAGTCGATCAAGCTGTCGATGTCGTCGGGCGCGCCGCCGGACATCGCCCAGTACAACCCCGGCGCGATGAACTCCCTCGTTCCGGCCGGCCTCGTGCTGAACCTGGACCAGTGGGCCAAGGCGTACGGCTGGGACACCAAGTTCCCCAAGTCGAGCCTGGAAGTCCTCAGCTCCGACAAGACGGCCAAGCAGTTCGGCACTGGCAGCCTGTACGCCGCGCCTGGCGCGATGTCCGTGCTGGGCGTGTTCTACAACAAGTCGCTCCTGTCCAAGGCGGGTGTCAAGGAAGCACCTCGGACGCTGGCCGAGTTCGAGGCCGCGATGCAGAAGGCCAAGGGCGCCGGTCAGGCTCCGTTGAGCGTGGGAGGGCTGGAGGTCGGCGGCTTCCAGGTATGGAACGCGCTCCTCAACGTCACCGGTGACGTCTCCGCCTACCGTTCCTGGGTGTACGGCCAGCCCAAGGCCACGATCGAGACCCCGGACGCGCGGAAGGCCACCCAGACACTGATCGACTGGGTGAAGAAGGGATACATCCCGCCGTCGTCGAACGCCACGGCCGACACCGACGCGCAGGCCGACTTCGCCAACGGCAAGAACACCTTCATCATCACGGGCAACTGGACCGCCGCCAAGATGGAGTCGAAGCTGAAGGACAACGTCGGCTTCTTCCTCCTGCCCTCGGCGACGGCCGGGCCGCCCTCGGTCGCCTCGGGCGCGAGCGTCGCCTACGCCATCTCCTCCAAGACCAAGCACCCGAACGTCGCCGCCGCGTTCCTCGACTACCTCGGCTCGCCCGAAGCGGCGAAGATCCAGTTCGAGACCGGGTTCATGCCCGTCGACCCGAAGGCCGACGTCGGCGCCCAGGGACTGCGCGGGGAGATCGCCGCCGCGTTCGGCCCGGTGTCCCAGCAGAACGGCATCGTCCCGTTCCCCGACTTCGCCTCGCCGGGCATGATCGACAAGCTGACCCCGGGCGTGCAGGGACTGATCAGCAGCAAGATGACCACCGACGGCTTCCTGAGCTCCCTGCAGAAGTCGTGGGACGGGCACCATGGCTCATGATGTGACCACGGCGGACTCCCCGCCGCGGGCCGCGCCGGCCGCATCTGCGGCCGGCCGGCGCCACCACCGCCCGCCCGGCCGCGGCCGGCGGGTGCGCGGCTGGCTCTACGTGCTGCCCGCGCTCGCGGTCTACCTGGGATTCGCCATCTGGCCGGCGCTGAACACGCTGCGCCTGTCGTTCTTCACCTGGGACGGCATTCTCGCGCCGACCTGGGCGGGCTTCGACAACTACGTCAAGATCCTCCAGGAGGAGGCGCTGTACGAGGCCGTCCTGCACGGCCTGGTGCTGATCGTCTTCTTCTCGTTCCTCCCCATCGTGGCGGGGCTGCTCATGACGGCCCTGCTGATGGGCAAGGTCCGCCGGGGCATGACGTTCTTCCGGGTCGTGTTCTTCCTGCCCCAGGTGCTGCCGCTCGTCGCCGTCGGCGTCACCTGGCGGTGGCTCTACAGCGAGTCCGGCGTCGTCAACCAGTTCCTCGACCTGGTCGGCCTGGGCTCGTTCACCCGGGCCTGGCTGGGCGACTACGACCTGGCGCTGATCGCGCTCGGGTTCATCGGCACCTGGGCGATGAGCGGGCTGTGCATGATGCTCTTCCTCGCCGGGGCGCAGAAGATCGACCCGGCCCTCTATGAGGCGGCCACCCTGGACGGCGCCGGATCGTTCAGCCAGTTCCTCCATGTCACCCTGCCCGGCGTCCGCAAAGAGATCACCATCGCCGGGGTCATCACCACCATCGCCGCGCTGGCCAGCTTCGACCTCGTCTACGTCACCACGAACGGCGGCCCGGCCGGGCAGACCAACGTGCCGGCCCTGCTGGTCTACCGGCTGGCGTTCAGCGAGGGCGACATCGGCGGCGCCAGCGCGCTGGCCGTCGTGCTGACCGTCATCGTCGTCGCCATCGTCGGCCTCATCCGCCGTTTCACCAGGGAGGCGACATGACCGCGCGCGGCGGAGTCACCGTCCGGTACGGACTGCTCATCCTCCTGGCGGGCATGATCCTGGTGCCGTTCCTCGGCATCATCCTGGCCGCCCTGCACCCCGCCGGCTCGCCGATCAGCGGGCTGAGCATCCCGGACCACTGGTCGTGGGGCAACTTCAGCCGCGCGTGGGAACGCGGCAACTTCACCGCCCTCATGCGGTCCAGCGCCCTGATCACGTTCTGCGTCGTGCCGCTGGCGGTCATCCTCGCCACCCTCGCCGCGTACGGGCTGACGGTCCTCAAGGTCTGGGGCAACCGGAAGCTGTCGGCCGGGTTCGTCCTCGGCCTCACGCTCCCGGTCGAGCTCGTGGTGGTAGCGCTCTACTTCAACCTGCGCGAGGTCGGCCTCACCAACTCCTATCTCGGCGTCATCCTGGCCGAGGCGGCGCTGTTCATGCCGTTCGGCGTGTACTGGATGCAGGCGCACTTCTCCAGCGTGCCCGACGAACTCGTCGAGGCGGCGCGCATCGACGGCGCCCGGGACCTCATCGTGCTGGTCCGGGTGCTGCTGCCGGTCTCCTGGCCCGCGATCACGACGCTCTCGGTCCTGTACTTCATGTGGTCGTGGAACCAGTTCCTCCTGGTCCTGGTCATGATGCAGGATCCCTCCCGGCGTAACGCACCGACCGGCCTGGGCTTCTTCGTCGGCCAGTACTCCACGGACATCCCCCTACTGTCCGCCGCGTGCCTGATAGTGATCGCCCCGATCGTCGCCGTGTACCTCACGTTCCAGCGCAGCTTCGTCAACGGCATCACCCAGGGCGCCATCAAGGGATAGCGGCCGCCTCCGCCCAACCGCGACGATCGCCATCGCGGCCAGGACGGCACTGACCCAGATGGCGCTCCGATGATCGTTGGTGCTCTCCGAGGCGATTCCGGCGAGCAGCGGACCGGCGAACGCGCCCACGTTCAACGCGACGGTGGCGAACGACCCGTTCAGCGAAGGCGCGTTGGACGCGGCGTCCATGACCCGGCTGATGAGCATCGACCCGATCCCGAACGACATCCCACCCTGGATGACCGCCAGAGTGAACAGCGGGACCGCGTGAGCGCTGGTCAAAGCCATCGCCGCCCAGCCACCGGCCAGTGCGCACACGGCGAGGACCAGCCCCCGCCGGACGTCGAGACGTCCGGCCACGGCCACGCCGGCGAAGGCACCGGCGCCGAAGGCGGCGAGCAGCCCGGGCACCGCGCGCTCGGGGAGATGGGTGACATCGGTGGCGATGACGGCCAGGTAGGCGAAGGTCGCAAAGGTCGCCCCGTTGACCACGGCCGCGAGCACCATCGCCTTCCGTACCGGCCGCGACGTCAACGCGCGCGCTTCCTGCCGGATCGACACATCCTCCTGCCGCGCCGCATCAGCAGGGGCGGACCGGAACACCAGCACCAGCGCGGGCAGGCACAGAGCCGCGACCGCCCAGAAAACCGATCGCCAACCGGCCACGTCTCCCAGCAACGCGCCCGCCGGCACACCTGCCACACACGAGAGCGTCACCCCTGACACCAGGACCGAAGTAGCCCGGGCTTGCTTGGCCGGGCCGGCCAGCGCCGTCGCGACGGACATCGCGACGGCGAGGAAACCGGCGTTGACGATCGCGGCCAGGGCCCGCGTCGCGAACAGCACCATGAAGTCCGTCGTCACCGCACCGATGACGTGCACGACGACGAACGCCGCCAGGAAGGTCGCAAGCGCGCGGCGACGTGGCCATCGTGCACTCAGCGCGGCCATCATCGGAGCCCCGACGATCATTCCGATGGCGTACGCGGACGTCAGGCTCGCGGCGGCGCCCACCGAGACCGACAGGTCACGGGCGATACCCGGTACGAGACCGGACAGCATGAACTCGGAGGTTCCCTGGGCGAAGACGGCAAGGCCCAGGACATAGATGAACACAGGCAAGGATCGACTCCAGCGTCGACGGAACACGGGACACGTGTCCGGTCACCGGAATGCGAGATCGATCCAAGAAGCCCGGTTGATTACCGGGTCAGACAATCCGCCGCCGGGCGACCGGCGGCTCGGTTCTGTCCGACTCTGGGCTCATCACCCGAGCCACACTACTCACGCCTCACACAGCCCCTCAAACGAATTAGCCGTCGGACGGGGGCCATAAGGTCCGGTGTCAGGCGTCCTCCTCCGCCTTGACTCCCGCCTCAGAACGGCTCAGCCTCGGGCTGTCACCGCGCCAGGCGCCTGCGTTGGCCATCGCGGGCAACGGCCAGATCGGTGGCGTGCTGCTGCGTTCGCGCGGGCTGCTTGCTTCCGGGGCGCCGCTTTGCCGCCGGTTGTAGGCGAGGGCCAGCAGGGTGATGATCCATCCAAGGATCCAGGCGAGCATGCCGCCCGTCTGCTGGTCCTGGGCCGGTGTGGCTCCCCACGTACGGCCGAGCCCCGAGTACCAGTCTCCTGCCAGGACGTCGCCGGAGCTTATGAACGCGACGCCGAAGAACGCGTGGCACACCATCAGCAGCAGCAGCGACGAACGAGTAAAGGTCCGGGATCTCGAAGGGGCGCCCATGGCCGACCAGAAGCACAGGCCGCTGAACACAAAGACGGCCATGGCCAGCGAGTGACTGGCATGGTTTCGCAGCGTCGTTTCGAACAACGATGAGAAGTAGAAGCCATAGAGGCTGCCGATGAGGAGCGCCAGCGCCACCAGAGGATGTGCGAACATCCGCGCTGCCCGGCTCTCCAACAGCGCGAGGATCAGCTCACGAGGCGTACGACCGGCGGCCGTGGGGCCGCTGCGCAGCGCGCGCATCGCGAGCGTGACGGGCGCGCCGAACACCAGGAGAATCGGCACGATCATGCTCAGCGCCATGTGCTGAACGATGTGCGCGCTGAAGAGCACCATGCTGAAGCGGGCCAGCCCACCGCACGTCACGGCGAACAGCACGGCGAGCCCTGCGAACCACGCCACCACGCGCGGGAGCGGCCAGGGCGTGCCGTTGCGCCGCAGGCGGACCACTCCGGCGGCGTACAGGACGGCCCCGGTGACGATGAGCGGCAGGAAGAGCGGGTCGATCCACCAGTCCAGCACGTACGACTGGATGCTCCCGGAGTCGGGAAGCGGGAAGCCGAGCCGCAACGTGACCGCGTTGAGCGTTCCCTGCGGCACCTCGGGCGGCGGTGTACGGGACAGGCCGGTGGCCAGAGCCATGGTCGCGGCCATGGCCAGGAGCTCGATCGCGGCGATCCGGAGGAAGACCCGCGTGCGCCGTTCGGTGCGCAGAGAAGGGATGCTCCGCCGCCTGTGCCACCAGCCCAGGGCACCCAGCCCGATGAGCGCCACCGTCTTTCCAACGATGAGCGCTCCGTATCGGGAACCCACGTCGATGCCGCCAAGGCGTACCCACGCGTTGGCCAGGCCGCTGGCGCCGACGGCCACGAAGCAGACGAGAGCCAGGACGCTGTAGCGCGGCACCACGTATGGCAGCTCTCCGCGCGTCGACCGTGACATCGCCACCAGGACCACCAGCCCGCCCACCCACAGGGCCGCGCCGGCGATGTGCGCCGCGAGGCTGAACACGGCGAGGGCATGGTCGTCGCTGCCGGCGACGTGCCCGGTGAAGATGGGCGGCAGGAGGCCCGCGACAGCGAGAACGAGCAGATAACCGGAGCCGCTCGCCGTACGAGGCAGGTGCGCGGCGATCGAGATCACCGCGGCGACGGCCGTGACAACAAGCAGAGCCTTTCCCTGGGGGAGTTCGAGGAGGAACGTGCGCAGCATGTTCCCCGAGATCCCGGTCGTGACCGGCACGCCGAACAGATCGGAGATCGAGAAGACGATCATGGCGAGGGTGGACATCGCCCAGGCGATCGCGCTCACCGCCGCCCCTCGCAGGCACCGTTGCGCCAGGCCCGACAGCTTGCCGTCCTGGTCCGGCAGGAACACCGCGGTCATCAGAAGCCAGCCCACGGTGATGGTTCCGGCCACGTTCATCGCGAGCTTGGCGATGGAAAGCCCGCCCTTGGTGAACGCCCCGGCCTGCGTGAGCTCCGGCACCGCCGCCGAGCTGAACGCGCCGCCGAACCGGATGACCACCGCCAGGATCACCAGCGCGACCGCCGCCATGCCAAGCCAGAGCATCCGGAGGTCACTCAGCGGCGCGGGCCCGCTGACGGGTCTGCTGACGGGCTTGCTTTCAGCAACCATTGGGCTGGGCCCTCCTCCTGGCGACCGTCGCCCGGGCAGGACGAACCCGGCCCGGTGATCACAGGTACGGACACCGCCGGCGGTTCGTTCAACTCAGTGGGCGGTTTGCGGGGGTGTGTCGCTGGCGGAAGCGCCCTACCTTCGGCGAGCTGTCAGCTTCGGCTGGGTGAGGGCTGGGCGCTGAGGGTGCGTTCGACGTAGGGGCGCAGGGCCTTGCGCAGGCCTTCTTCGTCGGGTTCCTGGGCGATCACGCCACCGGTATTGAGCCTGTATTGGGCGGGGCAGTGCTTCGCCCCTGCCACCTCGAACCGGCCGAGCGGCTTGGCGGTCTTCGCCTCGTACAACTGGAAGGCGTACCGAGCCTTCAACAACGAAACCTTGATGGCCTTAGAGAGATCCCTCTGGGTTCGCAGGGAGTGCGACAGATGGCCGGGCAGGTGGGAGTAGAGGCAGGTCGGCCTCTTCTCGGGGGAGCGGACCATGTTCTGATACACGCAGGCCACCACTTGGACCTTGGGCGGCCCGTCGTTAAGGCCCGGCTTCCATGCGAGGGGTAGGTCGATCTGCTCGACGTCCTCCTGCATCAGGACCAGTTCCACTGGGTGCGGTCCCTTCCCCTGGTAGGGCGCCGCCACTTCTTCGTAGCTGGTGCCGGACCGGGCACCTCTGGTGGGGTTATCAGGACAGAACGCGGGCTTGGGAGCGGGCGGTGGCGCCGGGGGATCGTCAAGCATGGCGAAGAGTTGCACGCCGCCCAAAATCACGGCCACGCCGATGCCCAAGGCCACAAAGGACCAACGGTCTGACTTGCGCATGTCCGAGGTTTATCCAGAGTAGGAGTTTGAGCAGCCGGCGGACGTGGTCAACGGATCCACATCCGGGTCATGCCGGCTCGGCATGATGGGGTCCGCATACTCGTCCATGCCCCCGACCTTAATCTGTGATCTCGGCGGAGGGGCGGCGGACCAGGACCAGGGCCGCGACGGCCGCCGTCAGGGCGATGGCCGCGGCTGTCGCGGTCGCGGTGTTCAATCCTGTGGCGAACGCGGCGCGTGCGGCTTCGGGCGCCTCGGCGAGGGCCTGGGCGGCCCGGCCGCCGGTGAGGGCCTCGGCCGTGGCGGCGGCATCGGGGACGTCGTGCCGGAGAGCCTGTTCTAGCGCGCCCTGGAACACGCCCCCGAGCACGGCGATCCCGAGCGCGTAACCGAGCTGCCGGAAGGCGCCGACCGCCCCCGCCGCCATTCCGGCGCGCTCCTGTGGCACGGAGGCCATCGCGGCCGCCGTCACGTTGGGAAGGGCGATCCCGACCCCCGCACCCGTGATCGCGAAGCCGGGGAGCACGGCGGCCCACCCGGATCCGGCGGTCAGCACCGCCTGGCTCAGGGTGCCGATCCCGATGAGCAGCAGCCCGGACCCGATGGTCCAGCGGGGCGAGACGCCGTGCAGGAAACGGCCTGTCAGCCATGAGGACACGAAGGCCAGGCCGCTCATCGGCAGGATCACCAGGCCGGCGCCGATCGCGCTGAGACCCTGGACGGACTGCAGCCACAGCGACGTGTAGAGCAGGTACGCGAAGGCCGCGCCGGACATCACCAGCGAGGCGATCATGAGCCCGGTGAACGACGCGCCGCGAAACAGACGCAGGTCCAGGATCGGGTGCGGGCTCCGGATCTCCGCCACTGTGAACGCCGCGAGGGCCACGGCGCCAGCGGCGAACAAGCCGAGTGTCGTGTACGAGGTCCATCCGGCTTCGCCCGCCCTCGTCAGCGCATACGTCACCGCGCCCGCACCCGCTGCGAACAGCACGACCCCAGGCAGGTCCATGTTCCGCAATGAACGATGGCGTGGCGCCTTCGCAGGGCGGGTTTCGGTGACCACGCGCAGCGTCAGGGCCACGGCCACCACGCTGACCGGGAGGTTCACCAGGAAGACCCAGCGCCAGCCGAACTGCTGCGTGACCAGGCCGCCCAGGATCGGCCCGATTCCGGAGGCGGCGCCGTTGACCGCACCCCAGATGCCGAAGGCAGCCGTCCGGGCGCGTCCCTCGTACGAGGCATTGACCAGGGCGACGGTCGTTGCGAACATCATGGCGGCTCCGGCCCCCTGGGCCGCGCGGGCCGCGATGAGGACCGTGACGTTCGGCGCGAGTCCGCAGGCCAGCGACGACAGCGCGAACACTGCCAGCCCCAGCACGTACACCCTGCGGTGCCCGACGAGATCGGCGAGCGCACCGGCGCCCAGCAGGAGGGCGGCGAGAACGAGCGCGTAGATGTCCATCACCCATTGCAGTGATGAGAATGACGTCTTCAGACCCGCAGACATGTCCGGCAACGCCACCGTCACGATGTTGACGTCCACCAGGAGCATGAACGCTCCCATGCACACCGCCGTCAGCGGCCACCACTTACCCATTTCGATCCCTTCACGGTCGTTTTCGGGAAATCCCGACAACCGTGTGGCCATGGGTGCGCCAATCGCCACTCAAAGGGGTCGACCTTCGATGCTTTCGACATCTGCTAGCTTCAGACGGTGGAATCCGACATCGCCGACGAGCTTGATCGCAAGTTGATCCATTCCTTGCAGCTGGACGGCCGCGCCCCGTTCAGCCGCATCGCGGACGTGCTGGGTGTCTCCGACCAGACGATCGCCCGGCGCTATCGCCGGCTACGCAGCCGCGATCTGCTCCGCGTCGTTGGAGTCCCGCCCGCCAACTACTTCGCGGCCGGGAGATGGCTGCTCCGGCTGCGCTGCGTCCCCGGCGCCGCCCAGGGCGTGGCGGCGGCCCTCGCGCGCCGTCCCGACACCTCGTGGGTGCAGCTCGTCTCGGGAGGCACCGAGATCCTCTGCATCACGCGCGCCCGCAGCCAGGACGAGAGCGAGCAGCTCCTGCTGGACAAGCTGCCGAGGAGCAGCCGGGTCGTCGCCGTCGGCGCGTACTCCGTCCTGCACGCCTTCTACGGTGCGCCCAACCGGCTCCGCGGTCTGGACGCGCTCACGGCCGACGAGAGCCGGCAGCTCCGCGCTGATCGGCCGCCGGACGGGCCCGGCCCGTCCGGCGAGGTCGATCCGCTCGACCTGCACGCCGCGCTGGATCAAGGCGACCAGCGGCTCCTCGACGTCCTCGCCCGCGACGGCCGGGCCGGGCACGCGGAGCTCGCCGCCGCGACCGGCTGGTCGCCGTCGACCGTCGGCCGCCGCCTCGATCAGCTCCGTGCCTCGGGCGTCCTGCACTACTACGCCGAGTTCGACCTGCCGTACGTCGGCCTGCACACCGCCGCGCGCCTGTGGATCAACGTGCCGCCGGCCGAGCTGGCGGCCACCGGCGCGGCCCTGGCCGAGCATCCCGAGGTCGTCTTCGCCGCAGCCACGACGGGTCCCACCAATCTCGCAGCGCAGGTCGTATGCCGCGACTCCGGCGCCCTCTACCGCTACCTGACCGGGCGCGTCGCGGCCCTGAAGGCGATCGGGCACGTCGAGACGAGCCCGATCATCCAGAACGTCAAACGTGTGGGCAGTCTGCTCGGCCAGCCGTGATCCGGTAGGCCGTTCCGTATATGGCCAGGCCGTTCTGTGGGGTGGTTGCCTGGGCCGTTCCGTGTTTGGCTAGGCCGTTCCGAGAACGGCGCGGGCAGCGTTGTGCCCTGGGATGCCGCTGACGCCGCCTCCGCGTCGCGCGCCCGCGCCGCACAGGAGCACCCGCGGATGCTCCGTCTCGACTCCCCAACGTCCGGTCTCGGCCGGGTCCTCGGCGTACGGCCAGGACAGGTCGCGGTGGAAGATGTGGCCGCCCGGCAGCCCGGCCTCGTCCTCCAGGTCGACGGGGGTCTTCACCTCAAGGCAGGGCGCGCCGTCCGGCGTGCGCAGCAGGCAGTCTTCGATGGGCTCGGCGAGGACGGCGTTGAACGAGCTGAGCGTGGCCCGCAATGCTTCTTCACGCGCGCGCGCCGGATCGGCCCGGAACAGACGGGCAGGCATGTACAGCCCGAAGAGCGTGAGGGTGTGTGCCCCTGCCGACCGCAGCTCCGGGCTGAGGATGGACGGGTCGGTGAGCGAGTGGCAGTACACCTCAGCCGGCGGCAGGGTGGGGATGCGGCCTGCGACGGCTTCGGTGTAGGCGGTCGCGAGCTGCGCGCGTGCCTCGTTGATGTGGAAGGTACCGCCGAACGCCTCGTCCGGCCGTACGGAGGCATCGCGAAGGCGAGGGAGGCGTGACAGCACCATGTTGACCTTCAGCTGCGAGCCCTCCGGGATGGGCGGGGCTGAAGATTCGCCCGTGAGGCGTGCCAGAACGGCCGGGGGCACGTTGGCCAGGACCCACTTCGCGCTGACGGCGTGCTCCGCGCCCTTCTTATCCCGGAATGTCACCTCCCCGGACGGGTCGATCGCCACGACCTCCATGCCGGTGCGCAGCTCGGCCCCGGCGGCGCGGGCGGCGTCGGCCAGGTCCGCGGTCAGCGCCCCCATGCCGCCGACGGGCACGTTCCAGTCGCCGGTCCCGTCGCCGACGACGTGGTAGAGCAGGCACCGGTTGGCGAGCAGCCCCGGATCCGCGGGGTCCGCGAACGTGCCGATCAACGAGTCGGTGAGGACGACCCCGCGGATGTCGTCGTCCGCGAACCGTTCGTCCACGACCTCGCCGATCGGCCGTTCGAACAGGTCGCGCCAGGCCTCCTCGTCGTCCACCAGCCGCCGCAACCCCTCACGGTCGCGCAGCGGCTCCAGCAGCGTCGGCGCCACGCGCCGGGCGACGTGCCCCGCCAGCTCATAGAACCGCCGCCACGCCTCGAAGTCCTTGCCGCCACCGGTGACGCCGGAGAACGACGCGGCGGTGCGTCCGGGATCGTCGTTGTCGACCAGCAGGCCGCCGTCGCCGAGCGGGGTGTACGAGGCGAACCGGCGGCGGCGCAGCTCCACGCGCAGACCCAGATCCCGGACCACCTGCGACGGCAGCAGGCTGACCAGGTACGAGTAGCGGGACAGCCGCGCGTCCACGCCCGGGAACACCCGTTTCGACACGGCCAGGCCGCCGAGATGATCCAGGCGTTCCAGGACCAGGACCCGGCGGCCCGCCCGAGCCAGGTATGCGGCTGCCACGAGCCCGTTGTGGCCACCACCAGCGATCACAGCGTCATACATGTGACCAGGAGATCACACGGCGGCGGCTAGCGGTTGAGCGCCTCCAGCAGCGAGGGATAGGCGAGGTGCAGTTCGCGCTGCCAGTAGGGCCAATCGTGCTGGCCGTCGTAGAAACGCGTCGTCACCGGGATTCCCAGGCTGCGGAGCCGGCCGCTGAACACCTGGGCATGGTCGTACGTCGCGGACTCGATCAAATCGGGGAGGATCGACCCGCCGAGCGGCCCGCGCCGCCCGTTGCCGCTGGTCACCCGCAGCTGGACGCCGCTGAGCCGGCCGGCGAGGTCGTAGGGGTTGTGGGCGTGCCAGATCGCGGCCTGGTCGTCGGGGTCGCCCCAGACGCGCCGCCAGTCGGTGCCGGGGCAGGCGAAGGCCGGGCCCCAGCCGGTGGAGTCGTTGCCCGGACGGTGTCCGTGCAGCGTGTGCAGGTAACCGCTGAACGACACGGCCGCCCTGAACGAGCCGGGGAACCGCGCCGCATACAGCATGGTGCCGAGACCGCCCATCGAGTTACCGGCGATCACGCGGGCCCTGCCCGCCCGGTAGCCGCGCTCCAGGATCTGCCGGAGCTCCGTCATGTGGAACGTCTCCCAGCGAGGCGGGCCGCCCTGCCCGTGGTTCCACCAGTCGGAGTAGTTGCCGCAGCGGCCGCCGTTCGGCATGACGACCAGCACGTCGGAGGTGGCGGTGAGCTGCTCGACGTCGGTGTCGCGCGTCCAGGCGGTGTAGCCGTCGACGCCGCCGTGCAGCAGCCAGAACGTCGGCCAGGTGCGCGAGGCGGTGCGCGACCAGCCGGGCGGCAGGAGCAGCCGCACTTTCTCCTCGCCGCCCATCGCGGGCGACTCGATGGTCAAGTCCAGTGTCCGTGGGGCGACCATTGTTTCGGTGACAACGGTCGCTCCGGAAGTTGCCATCACCGGTCCGGAGGTACGGATGGTGTGGCCGAGGGAGAAGAGCAGGATGAACGCCCCCACCAGCGCGGTGAGGGTGATGCGTCGACCCAATGCGGGGGCCTTTCGGGAACGGCGGAGGGTTGTCCCGAATATTCCCGTCAGCGCATTGTGTCAGCGCTCGCTTATGCATTTATCAAATACATTTGAACGTGGAATGCTCCGCGCTCGGCCGCGCGAGGCCGCAGTCACGCCGCGGCTCAGGCTGCGAGGCAAGCGGCGGGTCAGGCCTTCTTGCTCGCTCCGAGGGACTTCATCAGCGTCGGCCAGATGAACTTGGCCTCGCGGATCCACGCGGGCCAGTTGTGCCGACCGTTGCCGTAGATGTGTGCGGTGTAGGGCACGCCGACTGCGTCGAGCCGCTTGCGGAACTCGTTGTTGCTTGCGCCGACCGCGATCTCGCTCAGCAGGCCGATGTCCCAGGGCGCGACGTTCGGGTCACCCGGGCCGGGCCTCCCCGTCGTGCCGGACGAGAAGAAGATCCCGGTGCCCCTCAGCTTCGTGGCGAGTGCGTGCGGGTCGTACGCCGCCCAGTTGGCGTCATCGGCGAACGGGATGCCCCAGATGGCGAACGGATCCTGCCCGTTGCCCGCGTTCGTGAACATCAGCATCGCGGGCATGCCCGGCGAGCGCATCGACAGGACGCCGCTGAGTGACGCCGCGTACCTGAAGAGCCCTGGGTGGCGCCCGGCGTAGCTGATCGCGCCCTGCCCGCCCGAGGAGTTGCCGATAGCCGCCCGAACGCCGCCGCCCCTGTAGTTACGCTCGATGAGCTGGCGGACCTCCTGGGTGTGGAACGTATCCCACCTGGGGGAGCCGCCCTTGCCGTAGTTGTACCAGTTGGCGTACGAGCCGTTGGACGCCTCGGGCATGACGACGATGACGCCGTAAGCGGCGGCCCAGGACTCGATGTCGGTGTTCTTGGTCCAGGACGTGTAGTTGTCTTGGCCGCCGTGGTACGCGTACAGCACGGGCCAGGTGCGGGTGGCGTTCTGCTTCCAGCCCGCCGGGACCAGGATGCGGGTCTTCACAGACCTGCCGAGCGCGGGCGACTGGATGGTGATGTCGAACGTGCGCGCTGCGAGCCTGGCGGTCTTGGTGATCCGCGCGCCGTCCGCCGCGGGCCGCGGCTTGGGGGCGGCCTGTGCCGCACCGGTGCTGACGACGCCGATGCCCAGGACGGTCGCGGCGATCGTGCCCGTTGCCAACGAGCGTCGCCGGCGAGTGGACGAACGGCGGTGGACCAGGGCTGACATCTGTCACCTCGCAACGGTGCGCAGCCCGGGCGACCACGCGGCTGAGAGGTGAGTCTGGTCATGATGCTCAGGATGTGACAATAGACGCGAGTGACAATAAATGATCAAATACCTGTCGAGAATTGAGTCCTCGGCTGTATCTGGGTGCGTGTTCTAGGTTTGGCTAGAACATTGTTCTGGTACGTGGGAGGAGCCGGATGGCCACCGAGGAGCCGCCCGCCGTGGCGTTCTACGAGCCGCTCGGTGACGGCCGGTTCGCCGGCACCCCTGCGACCGCCGGACCGTGGGCACCGGAGTTCCAGCATGCGGGTCCGGTGTCGGCGCTGCTCGGGCGCGCGTTCGAACGCCACGACCCCAGACCCGGCGGCCGGGTCGGACGGGTGACCGTCGAGATCCTCGGCCCAGTCCCGGTCGCCCCGCTGCGGGTCACGACGCGGGTCGCACGGCCAGGCAAGCGGGTCGCCCTCCTCGAAGGCGAACTGTCCCACGAGGGGCGGGCCGTCGCCCGCGCCACCGCGTGGCGGATCGCGGCCGCGCCGGAGGGCCTCGAGCCGATCGAGAACGCGCCGATGCCCCCGCCCCCGCCTCTGTCCGGCTGGCCCCCACCTCTTTCCGGCTCGGCGCCGCCCCTGCCTGGCTCGGCACCGGCGCCGGCTCTGTTCGAAGGTTGGGCTGGCATGCACCTGGACGGCTATCTGTCCTCGATGGAGTGGCGTTTCGTGCGGGGCTCCTTTTCGCAGCCGGGGCCAGGCGAGGTCTGGGCGCGCGCGAAGATCCCGCTCGTCGCAGGAGAGGCCGACACGCCGCTGGTGCGCACGCTCGTTCTCGCCGACAGTGCCTCGGGCGTCGGCAGCCAGATCGACTTTGCGAAATGGCTGGTCATCAACACCGATCTGACCGTCGCGCTGCACCGGGATCCCGTCGGCGAATGGCTCTTCATGAGCGCCCGTCTCCACGCCTCGCCGGGCGGAAGCGCCCTGGCCGAGTCGACGCTCGCCGACGCCTCAGGCTCCTACGGCCGAGGCCTGCAGACCCTCCTGGTGGACACCCAGCCCTAGGCGGCCGCCGCGCCGGATCGCCCGTGCCGGGCAGCCGCTGTTGATTCGCACTCGCGAGAGCCTCGGCCGGCCGAACCTCAGGACGACGTGAGGTCCTTGGGCAGCCGCTCAAGCAGGCTGCGGAGGTCGTCAGCGTGGTCCTCCTCGTCGGCCAGCAGGTCCTCGAACACGCGGCGGGTGGTGGGGTCGCCGTTGCCCAGCCACTGGATGATCTCGGTGTAGGACGCGATCGCGACGCGTTCGGCGATCAGGTCCTCCTTGATCATTTCGACCAGGTCGAGGCTGGCGTCGTAGTGGGTGTGCGAACGGCCGGCCAGGATCTCGGGATTGAAGTCGGGCTCCCCGCCGAGCTGCGTGATGCGGTGGGCCAGCTTGCCGACGTGCTCGTACTCGTCGGCGGCGTGCTCCTGGAATTCGGCCACCACGCTCTCGGAGTAGATGCCGGTCGCGGTGTAGGCGTGCCGCTTGTAGCGCAGCACGCACACCAGTTCGGTGGCGAGGGCCTCGTTGCACACCTGGATGACCCGCTCGACGTCCGCGTCATACGCCTCGGTCACCGGGCCCTTGTTGATCTCCGCGCGGGCACGTTCCCGCAACGTGGTCACGTCACTCAGAAACTCGGCCATGTTCGGGGCCGTCCTCTCCGCTCGATTCCGCTCGATGGCTTCTCGCGTCTTCCCTCCCCGCTGGTCGTTGACCTATCCGGGCTCACGCAAAGTCATGGCGGCGCCAGATCAGGCCCGCCGACCTCCAATGAGGTGCTTGCCGTGTGATGGCCGGGCCGGGACCATGCCTTGATGGGCCGAGATCCGTCGCCGCCGCCTGCGACCGGAGTGCGCGTGTCGTGGTGGCAGGCTCCAGAGCGGCTGCGCGGTGCGATCGAGGCTCATCTCGGCGGCAAGGTGGCGGAGTCCCGCACCCAGCCGGGCGGTTTCTCACCTGGCGTCGCGGCGCGTCTCCGCCTGGACGATGGGCGACGGGTGTTCGTTAAGGCGGCCGGTGAGGAACTGAACGCGGACACCCCCGGCTTGCATCGGGCCGAAGCCCGGGTGGCGGCCGTGATACCCGCGTCCGCGCCGGTGCCGTCCTTTCTCACCTCGTTCGACCAGGACGGTTGGGTGGCGCTTCTCTTCGAGGACATCGACGGTCAGATGCCGCGGCAACCCTGGGACCCGGATGAGTTGCGCCGCGTTCTCGACGCTCTCAGCGATCTTGCCGAAGTGATGACTCCGTCTCCCATCGACGTGCCGACGGCAGGCGAACGCTTCGCGGAAGCCTTCCGTGGCTGGCGCACCCTGGCCGGTGGTGAGGATGCCTCCGGACTGGACCCCTGGGCCGTACGGCACCTTGGTCGTCTGGCTGAGCTGGAGGAGACGTGGGCCGATGCCGCAGCCGGGACAACGCTCGCCCACGCGGATATACGAGCCGACAACCTGTTGCTCACCGCCGACCGTGTCGTGGTCGTGGACTGGCCGTGGGCCAGCCTCGCCGCACCGTGGTTCGACTTGCTGGGGATGTTGCCGAGCGTCCGGATGCAAGGTGGCCCGCCGCCCGAGCAGATCTTCGATGCCCACCCGGCTGCGGCACGCGCCGACGACTCGGCGGTGACGGCCGTTCTCGTGGCGCTCGCGGGTTACTTCGTGTGGTCTGGACGCCAGCCTGATCCTTCAGGGCTGCCCACCTTGCGGGCGTTCCAGCAAGCCCAAGGGGAGATCGCCCTGACGTGGCTACGCCGCCGCACCGGCTGGTAGTCGCTGGGGGCGCTCAACTTTGGTTGACGGTCCGTAGCCATGCGGACGATGCCCTCCTGCTGGGAGATTTCTAGCGTCGGAGACATGCGCGGAACCGCACGTTCACAAAGACACAAGCACGCCGACGAACACGGGCAGGCGGAGGAACTCGGGCAGACGGAGGAACTCGGGCAGACGGAGGAACACGGGCAGACGGAGGGGGATGGGCAGGCGGAGGTCGACAGGCGTACGGAGGTCGACAGGCAGACGGAGGGAGAAGGGCCGAGCGGGGCGCTAGGCCGGAGGGCGATCGCGCGTGGGGCGGTGCGGGCGGGGGAGCGGGCGCTGGCTCCCGACCTGGCGCGTGGCCTCATGTTGCTGTTGATCGTCCTGTCCAACACGGCCTTCTACTTGTACGCGGCGCCGCATGGGCCGTCGGGCTGGCATCCGGTCGAGGGATCGCTGGTCGACCGCGCCGTGCAGTTCCTGATGATCATGATGCTTGACCTGCGCGTCTATCCGTTGTTCGCGTTCCTCTTCGGCTACGGGATGATGCAGCTCTACCTGCGCCAGCGGGCCGCGGGCACCGGGGAACGCGCCGCGGTGGGCATTCTCCGCAGGCGCAGCCTCTGGCTGATCGTCTTCGGCCTGCTGCATGCGACGCTGCTGATGGCTGGTGACATCCTGGGCGCGTACGGGGTCGCGAGCCTTGTGCTCGGCTGGTTGTTCATCCGCCGAGCGGACCGGACCCTGCTCGTATGGAGCCTGCTTTTCGGGGCGTTGACGTTGCTGCTCGCCGGACCCGCGCTCTGGGCGGCGGCCACGGGTGACCTCGGGGCCTATGGCAGCACGGACACGCCGCCCTCCACCGAGGCTTACGCCTCCGGTGAGGAGAACCCGCTCACCGCGGCGCGCACCCGCCTTGAGACCGGCCTGTTCGTGACGCTCGCAGGCGGGCTCTTTTCGGTCACCCTGCCGCAGTTCCTGCTCGGCTTCTGGGCCGCGAGGCGGCGCGTCCTCGAAGAGCCCGGCCGTCACCTCCGGCTGCTTCGGTGGACCGCCGTCCTTGGCATCACGATCGGCTGGCTGGGGGCGCTCCCCGCCGCGCTCGCACATGTCGGGGCGCTGGACGTTCCGGGGGCCGCCGTCAGCGAGACGGGCGTGCTCTCCCAGCTGCGGGAGGTGACCGGCATCCCGTGCGGCATCGGTTACGTGGCCTGCTTCGGGCTCATCGCGCACCGGATGTCGGCCCGGACTCGCGAGAGCCGTCCGGTGGTGGCGGTCGCCGCTGTCGGCAAGCGCTCGCTTTCCATGTACCTCGGCCACTCGCTGCTCTTCTCGCCGATCCTGGCCGCGTGGGGGCTCGGGCTGGGCGCCCACATGAGCAGCGCGACCATGGCGCTCTTCGCCGTCGGGGTCTGGCTGATCACCGTGGTCGCGGCATACGTCCTGGAGCGCACCGGCCGCCGCGGGCCGGCCGAGGTGGTGCTGCGCCGGTTGATGTACGGACGCCGTGAGATCGTGAACGGGACAGCCGCGACGGAGAGGAAGGCCCCGACATGACCGACCGCGTGACCGTTGCCGTGGACGAGGGCGTGGCCGACGTACGGCTGAACCGCCCGGACAAGCTCAACGCCCTCGACATGGCCACGTTCGAAGCGCTCGCCGAAGCCGGTGACCGGATCGCCGCAGACTCCTCCGTCCGCGCGGTCGTGCTGTCGGGCGAGGGCCGTTCGTTCTGCGCGGGTCTCGACTTCGCCAACTTCGCCGCGATGGCCGATGCCCCGTCGAACGGCGGCGAGCAGGGTGGTGAACGCTTCAAACGCCTGCTGACCGACATCACCGAACGCGAGCCCGGCCGCATCACCAACCTCGGCCAGCAGGCGGCACACGCCTGGCACGAGCTGCCCCAACCCGTCATCGCGGCGGTCACGGGCCATGCCCTCGGCGGCGGCCTCCAGATCGCGCTCGGCGCCGACATCCGCATCGTTGCGCCCGGCGCCAAACTGTCGGTGCTGGAGATCCGCTGGGGCCTCGTCCCCGACATGACCGGCACCGCCGCTCTCATCCGTCTCGTGGGGGAGGACGTGGCCAAGGAGCTGACGTTCACGGGGCGCATGGTCTCGGGTGAGGAAGCCGTGCGGCTCGGCCTTGCGACCCGTACCGCCGATGACCCTCGGCAGGCCGCCACCGTCCTCGCGCGTGAGATCGCTGCCAGCAGCCCGGATGCCATCCGCGCCGCCAAGCGGCTCCTCAACCGCGCCGCCGACCACGATCTGGCCGGCCAGTATCTTGAGGAGTCCCGCGAGCTGGGCGCCCTGCGCGGCTCGCCCAACCAGGCCGAGGCCGTCCGTGCCTACTTCGAGAAGCGGCCCGCGACCTTCTCCGACCCCGCCTGATCAGGCGGCGAGGAAGGAGCCGAACGGGAGATTGCGGACCAGCCAGAAGATCAGGACGAGGCCCAGGAAGGCCCAGAGGAGCCGCGGATCCGCGAGCGTGGTCCGCGCCGGGCGGCCGCGGGCGGAGGCGATGGTCCAGCGGATCCAGAAGAAGGCCAGCACAGGGATCATCGCGACGGCGAACACGTTCAGGCCAAAGGCTTCGCCGAGGTTTCCATGTGCCAGCGCGTGGATGGTGCGGAGCGAACCGCAGCCCGGGCACTGGTAGCCCGTCAGGGCCAGGAACGGGCAGGTCGGATAGTGGCCGCTCTCGTTCGGATCGACGACGGCGAGATAGGAGACGACGGCGGCGGTGGCCACGAGGACGCCGACCGGCCTCGCCAACCTGGACACCGGCCCGCCTCTCAGGGATGAGGCGGGCCGGCGCACGTACGACATGAGTCGGATTATCTCGTCGCCGTCAGCTGCTCGACGCCGCTACGACGATCAGCAGGTAGATGACGGCGAAGATCGCCCCGGCGACGGCGGAGACGATGGCCCAGGTCTTGGCGTTGTTGGACGCCTTCTGCGCCCCCGCGTAGTCGCCGGCCTGCCACTTGGAGTTGACCTGCGTGGAGAAGACGATCGACGCGATCCCCGCAGGAAGACAGCAGAAGAGGGTGGTGAGGATCGCCCACACGAGGTGGTTGGGAGGAGGGGGTCCCGACGGGGTGGAGGGGTAGCCGCCGTAGCCGGGGGTGTTGTAGCTCATGTGCAGTGAACCTCCGAAGCATGGGAGTGCGTCAGTGATGTTGACGTTGCTCCCGGTGTATTGGTTCTCGTAACCCTCTGAAAAGGCCGCCTGTGGCCACGGAAAATCCTCATACGAGGACGTGTTTGTGGTAGTCGGCGCCTTCGAGCTCGCGTACCTCGACCGTCGCCTGCGTGGACAGGCCGCCGGGGTCGCCGAGATGACGCACCAGGAGGTCGAGGGCGGTCTGTCCCAGCTTCTGCTTGGTCTCCCGGCTCCGGCCGGGCAAGATCGCCAGGTCGACATGGACCATCACATCGGTCTCAGCGCCCGCACCGATGACGACCTCATCGAGGCGGTAGAAGCGCGTCTTGAAACTACCGAGCGTGCTGTCGATCAGTGCGGACGCCTCCGCGTGCAACGCCAGCGCGAACGCTCGCCGATCGAATCTCCCGGCCAACTGAGCGGAGTACTCGACGGTGATCTGCGGCATGGGCATCTCCTGATCAGGCCTGCACGAACGTGGCGACAGCGGTTGTTGCGCCACCAGGTTAGTGATCGTCGTAGGAGGCACTGGCGGCAGGCATCCCGGGACGAGCACCGACTCGCCCATCCGGGGTCGCCGAGGCGGCCGGCTCGATGACCCCCCTCCGGCCCCCTTTGGCCGTGGATTGGTGGGGGGCTGACGGAATAATTGCTAGCGAATTGCGTGAATATACGGTTAAGGGCATTGGTTGATAACGTGGGTGAGCCGACTCACGAAGTGGGTAGGCCAGTGACGTCCTCCGCTTCCCACCAGGATGAAGGGTGCGGCAAACGACGGGTGAGGCTGGCCGTGAACCGGATTCTGATCGCTGAAGACGATGAGCGCACCGCCCGGTTCATCGAGGAGGGACTGCGTGCCCACCAGTTCACCCCGACCGTCGTCGGTGACGGCAACGCGGCGCTCGCCCATGCCTTGTCCGGCAAGTACGACCTGCTCGTGCTCAACATCGGTCTTCCGAGCCGCGACGGCTATGGGGTGCTGCGTGGAATCCGCGAGTCGCGGGTCGACCTGCCGGTGATCATCCTTACGGCCCACGACACCGTCCGCGAAACCGTTGCCGGGCTGGAGGGCGGCGCGGACGACTACATGACCAAGCCGTTCCGGTTCCAGGAGCTGCTCGCGCGGATCCGGCTGCGGCTGCGCACCGCGCGGGCGGCATTGGCCGAGCCCATGGTTCTCGGCATAAACGGGCTGTCGCTCGACCTGCGCACCCGCCAGGCCCAGACCCAGGACGGGCGCACGGTCGACCTCAGCGCGCGAGAGTTCGCCCTGCTCGATCTGTTGCTCCGGCACCCGGGGCAGGTGGTCTCGCGCGGTCAGATTCTCGACCACGTCTGGGGCTATGACTTCAGCCCGAGCTCGAACGTCGTCGAGGTCTGCATCCGGCAACTGCGACGCAAAGTCGGGGCAGACAAGATCAAGACAGTGCGGGGCATGGGCTACCGGTGCGGCTGAGCGGCGTGGATGAAGGAAATTCGCATTCCATCATTCCCCGCTTTGCCCCCGGCCTATCGGGGCCTTTGTGGGAATGGCCTGGAAAGTATGAGTAGACGCTCATTCCGCTCTCATACTGGCCTCACCTGGAAGGCCCAAGCTGAACCTGAAGCTCAGCTGAAGCGAACGCTTCATCTGACGTTCACCAGGAGGACAACATGTCGCGGATCCTGGTCGTCGAGGATGAGCCGCATGTCGCATCCCTCGTGACGGAGGTGCTGCGCCAGGACGGGCACGACGTCGTGCTGTCAGAGGATGGTGAGGTCGGGCTGCTCATCGCCGAGGCGGACGGCACCGACTGCGTCGTTCTGGATCTCGGCCTGCCCGGCCTGCCGGGGCGCGTGATGCTGGAGGTCCTGCGTGAGCAGGGCCGGAAGCTGCCGGTCGTGGTGTTGACCGGGTGGGACGATCCGGAGCACCGCTCCGCGTGCCTGGCCTCTGGGGCAAACGTGTTCTTGACCAAACCGTTCAAGGTCACCCTGCTGCGGACCGAGGTCCGTGCGCAGCTCGCCATCGCGGGAGCAGGTGAGGGGGGTGGCCTGTGAACCGTGTGGTGGTGCTTACCGACTCCCGATACCTGGGTCAGCGCATGCCCGGTGCCTTGGTCGAGGTGTTGCGCGGGCGGGGCGCGCCCGCCGTGCTGGCACTGGCGGATCGGCTGGTCGCCGAGGTGCGGGCGGAGGGGGCTGCGGCGCCGGAACCGGTGCGGTGGACAGGGCAGGAGCCCGCACTGCGCCCGGGTGATCTCGTAGTGCCGCGGACCCGGAATGCGTTCGCGCTGTCGCTGCTGTTCCGGGCCCAGCTCAGTGGTGTGCGTGTGGTCAACCGCTGGGAGGCGGTCCAGGCAGTGCGGGACAAGCCGCACGCCGTGCTGCTTCTGGCCCAAGCCGGGGTGCCGACCCCGCGCACCTTCCTCACTGACAGGCCGGCCTCGCTGGCCTATCTGCCGGCCGCGGCGTGGCCGCTGCTGCTGAAGCCCCCCTACGGCGACAACGGTCACGGGATCGTGCGGGTGGACTCCCCGCGCGATCTGGAGCGGCTGCCCTGGCCCGAGGGCATGGTGCTCGCCCAGCACTACGTCGATGTGGCGGGGGTCGACGTGAAGCTGTACGGGGTGGGAGAGGAGGTGTGGGCGGTGCGGCGGCCTTCGCCGCTGCTCGCCCCGGACGAGTGGGAGGAGCCGGTCCCCCTGCCGGTCACCAGGGAGCTGTGGACGCTCGCGCACGCCTGCCGGGACGCCTTCGGGCTGGAGCTGTACGGCGTGGACGTACTGCCGTCTCCCGCCGGCCCGCTGGTGGTCGATGTCAACGACTTCCCGAACTACACGGGCATCGCCGAGGCCCCGGACGCGGTCGCCGATCTCGTCGAATCCAGGCTCATGGAGGTGGTTCCGGCATGACCGAGACCAAGGCCGGGGCCCGCGTCGTCCTGGTTCACGGCAAGAAGCCGACGCCCCACTCCATCGTCTGGGGAGTGCTCGCGCGGCTGCGCGCCCAGGGCGCTCACATCCAGACCTGGCAGGACGCACCGGACCTGTCCCGGGCCGTCTTCGCACGCGCTGATCTGGTCATCCTGCGCTCGGTCCACCCCGCCACAGCGGAGTTGGCGCGGGCAGGCGCTCCAGCGGGGGCCACCTGGTGCAATCCGCCCAGGGCCACGGCTGTGGTCGCCGACCGCGTGGAGACCTGGCGGCGGCTCAACGTGGCCGGCCTCCCGGTGCCGTCTGCGCAGGTCGTGCACGATCCGCGGACGGTGGCGGCCATCGCCGCCGACGGGCCGGTGGTGGTGAAGACACCGCTGGGCAGCCGCGGTGAGGGCGTGGCGGTACTTGACCGGGGTGACGGCTGGCCGGTCGGCGGCCGAGGTCCCTGGTTGGTCCAGGACTGGGTGCCGGGCGACGGCTGGGACCGCAAGCTGTTCGTGATCGGGCCGCACGTCCACGGCACGCTGCGCCACTGGCCGGCCCGGTCGCCGACGGAGAAACTGGGCCGCCCGCTGCACCTGGACGACGGGTTGGCCGCGCTGGCGCTGGCCGCGGGCGGCGTGTTCGGGCTGTGCGCCTACGGCGTGGACGTGATCGACGGACCGGACGGCCCGCAGATCGTCGACGTCAACGCCTTCCCAGGGTTCAAGGGGGTACCTGGTGCTGTCAGCCTCCTCTCCGGCCACCTGCTCGGGCACCTGGAGGGGGGTGCGCAGCCATGCGCGTACTGATCGTCGGCGCCGGAAAGCTGGGTTGCGGCTACCTGGTGCCTCTGTTCCTGGGAGCGGGCCACGAGGTGCTGCTCGGCTGCCACACCAGTGCCATCGCCGACCGCATCCGATCCGTCGGCGGCTGGCGGGTGCGGGTCACCGGGGAGCCGCCCGAGGAGGTCCACGGCGTCGGCACCGCGGCGGTGGGCACCACGGACCTGGACGAGGTCGTGGCCGCCGCGGACCTGGTCGTGCTCAGCGTCGGTGTGGCCAACGCCGCCCGAGTCGCTCCGCACCTGGTGCCCGGGCTCGCCGCCCGGCGGGGGCGTCCGGTGGACGTGTGGGTGGTGGAGAACGCCGAATGCGCACCTCGGGTGAGCGAGGCGTTCGTCCACACCGCCGCGGCCAGCGGGGCGCGGCTACCGCCGGTCGGGGTCGCAGGGGCGGTCGCCCGCGTGGCCGTGGGCCGCGGCAGCTGGCACGAACCGGGGGTGCCCGAATTCGTCGGCGACGCCGCGCGACGGCTGACCGTCGACGCCCGTCCGCTGCGCCGGGCGCCGCCCGTACTGCCCGGCGTGCACACCACCGACCAGTACCGTGCCTGGCTGCGCGAGAAGCTGTTCGTCTACAACGCCGGCCACGCGCTCGCCGCGTACCTCGGCTGGCTGCGCGGTCACCGCACCATCGACGCGGCGATCGGAGACCCGTTCGTCCAGCCGGTCGTGGCAGGGGCCCTGTTGGAGGCGCGGCGCGCGATCCTCGCCGCGTATCCGGGCCTCCTGCCGGGACACGGCGTGGACCACAGCGCCGTGCACGGGCCGGTGGCCGACGTGCTCGCCCGCTACGGCAACACCGAACTCGCCGACCCGGTCACCCGGGTCGCCCGCGACCCGATCCGCAAGCTCGCCGCCGGCGACCGGCTGATGGGCCCGGTCGCCCTGCTGAGCGGAAGCGACCACCGCCTCCCGGCGCACTTCGCGCTGGGCGTCGCCGCCGCGCTGCTGTACGGGTACGGCGACGAGGCGGTGCAGGCGGCCGACGCGTCAGCGCACCGGCTGCGCCAGCTGCTGGACGAGCGGGGCGTGCTCGCCGTACTGACCGGTGTGTGCGGCCTGGCCGCCGACGATCCGTTCGCCGTCGCGGTGGCCGCCCGCTACCACGGCTTCGTGTTCACCGATGACGGCGTACGGTTCCCGCCGGCGGCCCCCGTTCCCGGCCCGGCGGCCCCGCCCCCCGACGCCATGTCCGAATGGAGGAAACAGCTTCTGGGGCAGGTGGCCCGGTGAGCCGGGCGCGGGTCTGCGTCCTGGTCGAGGCAGGTTCGGATGCGGGCCGCAATCCGCTGCTGCGCCCGCTCGGCGCGGCGCTGGCCGCGCGCGGCGTGGACTGCACGGCCTTCGACGCCACCGCTCCATGGACTCCCGCCGACCTGCCTGCCGCCGACGTGTTCCTCGTCAAGGGCGGCGATCCGGCGGTGCTCTGCGCCGCCGGGGCCGCCGCCGACGCGGGGGGCATCTGCCTCAACGACCTCGCCACGACGCTGCGGGTCATCGACAAGGCTCGCGTGCTGGCGCTGCTCGACCGGGCCGGGCTGCCGGTCCCCGCGACCACGATCGCGGCCGACGCCGACGCGGTGGCGGACCTGCTTTGTACGGCCGGGACGCCCCGGTTCGTGAAACCGCTGCGCGGACGGCTCGGCCGGGGAGCGGGCGTGCTGCGCCCGGGCGAGCGCCCGGTGGGCGCCGGCCCCTGGCTGGTCCAGGAGGTCATCGACGGACCCGGCTTCGACTACAAGGTGTGCGGTGTGGGCGGCCAGGCCGCGGTACTGCAGGTCCACGTCGAGCCAGGCCGCCTCGACGTGCCGCGCATCCCCGTTCCCGACCCGGACCTGGGGCTGGTGCGGCTGGGACTGCGCACCGCCGATCTGTGCGGGCTGGTCTGCTGGGGCGTCGACGTCGTCACCTGTGCGGACGGCCCGGTCATCGTCGACGTCAACACCTTCCCCGGCTACCGGGGGGTGCCGGCCGCCGCCGACTGGATCGCCGATGCCGCCCTTGCCACCGCCGGTGCGGCCGGAGGGACGGTATGAGGGAGCTGAGAGGCTTCCGCTTCGGCGGCGTCCTCGGCGCCCACCCGATGCGGGCCGTCGTCGTGGAGGGCTTCACCACGCGGCTGGCGTTCGGCGTGGTGATCTTCGCGATGCCGCTGTACGCCCGGCAGCTGGGTATGTCGCTGACCGAGATCGGTGTGCTCGTCGCGATGAAGGCGCTGGTCGAGCCGGCCGTCAAGCCCTTCATGGGCCAGGCGGTGGACCGGTGGGGCGCCCGGCGCGGCTATCTGACGGCGGTGACGGTGCGCCTGATCGCGTCGTTGCTGCTGTTCACCGCCACAACGCCCGCTTCGCTGTACCTGGTGCGCCTGGTCCAGGGCGCGGCGTCGGCCGCGCGGGATCCGGCGTCGATCAGCGTGGTCGCCGGCTCCAGCGAGCGGAGGCTCGGCCGGGCCTTCTCGGTGTCCTTCGGTGCGAAGGACCTGGGCGCCGTGTCCGCGGGGGCGCTCGGCGGCCTCCTGCTGTCCGGCAGCGGAAACGATTTCCGGCTGCTGTGGGCCTTCGTCCTGGCCATCTCCTTCGTACCGGTCATCGTGGTCTGGCTCTGGGTTCCGCGTCCCGACCGGCAACCGGCCCCCGCCGCACAGCCGGTGGAGCACCCGCCGGAAGCCCGGCGTCCTGCCGGATCACGGGTGTTGCGTGACCGCCGGCTGCGGCTGCTGTGCGTCCTGGGGCTGCTCGTCGGGGCGACCGCCCATATGACCCACGGCCTCTTCCCCGTGATCGCCGCCGAGGTCGCGGGCCTGAGTCCCGGGCAGATCGGCGCCATCTACTCCGCGTCGGTGTTCGTACTGCTCATCGTCGGGCCGCTGGCGGGCCTGGCCGCCGACCGGTTCGGCGCGGCGCCGCTCACCGGGGCGCGCAGCATCGCCAACACGCTGTCCTCCCTGCTGTACCTGATCTTCCCGACCGGCGCCGGCATGCTGACCGGCCGACTGGTCGACGACGCGGGGAAGGCCGCGTTCCGGCCGCCGTGGGGAAGCCTGCTGGCGCAGGCGGCGCGCGGCGCCGGGCCCCGGGCCGGCCGGGTCGTCGCGACCCTCGACACCGCGCTGTCGATCGGCGAGGCCGCCGGGCCGATCATCGCCGCGCTGCTGTGGGACATGTGGGGTCTGGCGGCGTTCCTTCTGGTCCGCGCCGGTCTGGGGCTCGCCACCGAGCTGTTCGTCACCCGGCGCCTGCTCCATGCCGTGCCCGCGCAGTGAGCGACCGGCACCGACTGCGGTCCATGCCTGGATTTGCGGGCGCCCGGGGAGGGGAAGTGGAGTGCCTGGCGTGTCGCGGGCTGGAAGGACTCGACGACGTCGGCGGCGGGGTCCTGGAGCAGCATCTGGGAGCCGCCCGGCCCGGTGACGATGTCGTTGCGGGAAGGACATCCCTGCTGAGCGCAGGCCCTCGGCGGCGAGGTTCTGGAGGAGCACCGCCACGTCGTCATGGCCTGTCCGGCAGGGCGAACCGCCTCGCCGGTACAACGCACTCTCGGCGAGCCACTCAGGCGTTGCCGGTGCTCGTCGATCGATTCTTTGGCTGTGCGCGTACGTGGATGCGCTCGCCCTGGGGGCCGAAGAGGCTGAGAAGCTCGACCGGACCTTCGCCGGTGCTGCCGAACCAGTGCGGCAGGCGCGTGTCGAACTCCGCGACCTCGCCCGCACGCATGACGATGTCATGGTCGGCGAGGATGAGGCGCAAGCGGCCGGACAGCACGTACATCCACTCGTAGCCCTCGTGGATGCGTAGGTCAGGCTCGTTCTGATCGTTCGGGATGACCATTTTGAAGGCCTGCACGCCTCCTGGCTGCCGGGTCAGCGGGACGACGGTCCGGCCGTTCGACTGGCGGGGCGTGAGACGGATGCGGGGGTCACCGACCTCGGGGGCGCCGACGAGTTCGTCCAGCGGCACCTGGTGGGCCTGTGCGATCGGTAGCAGCAACTCCAGGCTGGGCCGCCGCTGCCCGGACTCCAGCCGAGACAGTGTGCTCTTGGAGATGCCCGTCACCTCCGCGAGCGAGGTGAGGGTGACACCGCGCTCGATACGGAGTCGCTTGAGGCGCGGCCCCACCTCGGCCAGGGCGCTGGCGATCGCTTGGGAGTTCTCCATGAGGCCATTTCACCTGGTGGTTCCCGGAAACGGCAACTCAGGTTGTCGTGGTGGGATGTCGCGGGTTGCGAGACGATTTGACGTACGGGCGGGGACCGCATAGATTCACTCCTTGCCCCTGGAGGGAAGCGTGACGCCTGCGCGGCGGCCGTGCCACAGGGAAACCATCGAATGATCACGAGGGTGTGGTTCTCCATGCCCTCCGCATCGCGATGGGTCGGAATGGCTGGTTTTGACAAATCGGCTGGATCTGATGAAATAGCAACGCCCGCCGGAAATGGGGCCGCGAAAGCGGAACCAGGAACGACGGAATCAGAAAAGACCGGAAATTGACAAGCCGGACGGATCTGATAAAGTAAATCGAGTCGCCTCCGAGCGGGAAACGCGAAAGCGAAACCCAACGGTGGGTGTCCGTTTCTTGAGAACTCAACAGCGTGTTAAAAGCCAGTGCCTTTATAGGCCAGGCCGTCTTTGATGGTCTGGTCTCCCCGTGGCCATGGCCCTCTTTTGGGGGGTTGTGGTTGGGGATTTCTTTGAGGCAAAGCGATCTTGTGATCGCATTGCTGGGATTTTTCTCTGAGGTTTGGCTCGCCGGGCTCTTTTTGGGTTTGGTGGGTCGTTGTGCCTTGATGGAGAGTTTGATCCTGGCTCAGGACGAACGCTGGCGGCGTGCTTAACACATGCAAGTCGAGCGGAAAGGCCCCTTCGGGGGTACTCGAGCGGCGAACGGGTGAGTAACACGTGAGCAACC
>NZ_JBIRAZ010000027.1:0-155711 GCF_044326415.1 Actinomadura sp. 6N118
GAGCTCACCATCGACCCCACCCGCGACTACCAACCCACCGGACGCCCACCCGGCCCACAACCAAAACGACCCTGAACCCACAATCGTGGGTTCAGGGTCATTCCGATGTCCTGAGACATCACACTGTAGCGGGGGCAGGATTTGAACCTACGACCTCTGGGTTATGAGCCCAGCGAGCTACCGAACTGCTCCACCCCGCGGCGATGTCTTAACTCTATGGCATGCGAGGAGATGGACCAAATCGGCTCAGCCGGTGGGGCATGCGGGGAGGTCGTTCTTGCCCGCCTTGAGGGATTCCAGGGCCTTGATGGCGCTGTCCAGCGTGTCGGCCCGGACGAGGCGGAGGCCGTCGGGGCGGGCGGCCACGGCGTCGGCGCAGTTGTCGGTGGGGGTCAGGAAGATCGCGGCGCCGGCCTGGCGGGCGGCGATCAACTTCTGCTGGATGCCGCCGATGGGGCCGACCTTGCCCTCGGGGGTGATGGTGCCGGTACCGGCGATGAACTTGCCGCCGGTGAGGGGGCCGGGCGTGAGCTTGTCGACGATGGCGAGGGAGAACATCAGGCCGGCGCTGGGCCCGCCGATGTCGCCGACGCTGATTTCGACCTTGAACGGGAACTTGTACTGGTCGCCCAGGACGACGCCGACCACGGCACGCTTGCCGTCTGTCGAGGCGACGGTGGTGAGGGACACCTTCTGCTCGGCGCCGCCGCGCTTGACGGTGACGGCCACCGGACTGCCGATCTTGCGCTTGGCCATCAGCTCGGTGACCTGCGCGACGCTGGTGACCTTGGTCCCGTCCACCGCGATGATCTCGTCACTGGGCTTGATCTTGCCGTCGGCGGGCTTGCCCTTCTGCACGGAGTCGACCAGGACCTGAATGGAGATCGGGACCTTGAGATGGTTGAGCGCGGCGGCCTCGGCGTTCTGCTGCGAGTCGCGCATCTGGCGGGTGTTCTCCTCGTCCACCTGCTGCTGCGACTCGTTCTTGGGGAAGATCGTCTCTTCGGGGACGATCGCCACGTCGTCGTCGACCCAGCCGCGCAGGGCGGTGAAGAGGTCGATGCGGGCGCCGGGGCCGCCCCGGTAGGTGACCGTCGTGAAGTTCAGGTTGCCGGTGGCCGGGTAGATCTCGCGTCCGTCGATCTTGACCAGTGGCTGGCCCTTGTCGTTCGTGCCCAGGGTGTTGCTCGTCGGGCCGGGCATCAGCGCGACGTAGGGCACCGGCATGAAGGAGCCCACGAGGGCGAAGACGAGGACGAGCACGCTCGTGAGGGTGAGCGTGGCGGCACGGCGAGACATGTCGGAAACTCTATGCGCAAGGGGCCCCGCACGCCGCAGCGGAGCAAGGCGTGATGGGGAAGTCGCGGGGGTCTGGGGGTCGCCCCCCAGGGAAACAGGGTGCCTAGCAGGCACCGACCCACTCGTCGCCGCCGTCCTCGAACAGCTGGTGCTTCCAGATGGGCACCTGGGCCTTGAGGTCGTCGATCAGCCGGCGGCAGGCCTCGAACGCCTCGCCGCGGTGCGGGCAGGACGCCGCGACCACCACGGCAAGATCGCCGATCTCCAGGTCACCGACCCGGTGAACGGCCGCGATGGCCTTGACCGGATAGTCCGCGACGACCTTCTCCATGACGGCACGCAGCTCGCGTTCGACCGTGGGGTGAGCGCTGTAGGACAGCCGGCGGACGGCGCGGGCGTGGTCGGTGTCGCGGACGGTGCCGACGAAGACCGTCGTGCCGCCCGCACCGGAGTCGCCGACCGCGTTGAAGACCTCGTCGACCGACAGGGGCGTCTCCCGGACACCGATCAGCCGGATGACGTCCTCGGAAGCCATGACCTCGCTCACGTCACGCAGGTTACCCCGCGAACAAGCCACCCTGCCCGTCCGCCTGGCGTGCTCTGGGGCTTGATCAGGCTTCTCTGGGCGGCTTGGTCAGGTTTCTCTGGGGCCTGTCAGGCTTGTTTGGCCGGCTCGTCTGGTTCGAACGTGGCGATGAGGGCTTCGGCGAGGGCGGGGACCAGGTCGGGGCCCACCAGGACCTCGTCGTCGGTGTCATGGCGGCGGAGGCGGAGGGCCGAATGGCGGGTGCCGTCGCGGAGCACGCCGACGACCATGCGGACGTCCTCGCGCTTGGGGTGTTCGGCGGCCCAGTTGGTGGCCTCTTTCTCGTTCTCCGGGATCTCGTCCTCGGCGTCGGGCGGCAGGACGACCCGTTCGATCACCAGGGCACAGCCCGCGACCGCCTCCGGCCAGGCGATCGTCGCCAGTGCGTCCTCCACGCCGCCCTGCTCGGGAAGCGCGGGCTGCTCCAGGGCGGCAAGCGTGTCCGCGTCGGCGGGCAAACCCAGATCATCGGCCAGCGCGGGCTCGGCGCGCCGCAGTTCGGCGCTTTCCACGAGCGCGTATAGCTTCGGTGCTGTGTCCCATCCTTCCTGGGCAGAGTGGCGTTCGAGGTCCAGCACGACTTCTTCCAGAAGACTCACGGGGTCATCTTCCCCCCAATCCCGCGAAGGAAATGCTGGAACCCCCCGCCAAGTCGGTAAGTTGCATAGACAGCACCGGCTCTCCGCCGGTGGGCATGACCTGAAACGGAGAGGCCATTGACCTTCCGGACTCCCGGATTCGGGCGACGGCTCGGTACCGGCCGAACGCGGCTGGTGGTGCCGGTGCTGGTCGCGCTGGCGATACTGCTGGTCGCGTTCATGGTGTTCACGTCCATCTGGACGAATCTGCTCTGGTACCGCTCGGTCGGTTTCTCGTCGGTCTACACGACGCAGCTGTGGGCCAGGGTCTTGCTGTTCCTCGGCGCGGGCCTGCTGATGGCGGCCGTGGTGGGCGCCAACATGGTGATCGCCTACAAGCTGCGCCCCGCGTACCGGCCGTTGTCGGTGGAGCAGCAGGGACTGGAGCGGTACCGTGCCGTCGTCGATCCGCATCGCAAGCTGATCGCGGGCGGGCTTCTCGGTCTGCTGGGGCTGCTGACGGGTTCGTCGATCGCAGGCCAGTGGCCGGTGTTCCTGGCGTTCCTCAACAGGACGCCCTTCGGGCTCGAAGACCCGCAATTCCACAAGGACATCTCGTTCTACGTCTTCACCTATCCGTTCCTGCGGCTGGTGCTGGGCGTGATCTTCGCCACGGTGATCCTGTCGATCCTGGCGTCGGTGGCCGTGCACTACCTGTACGGCGGGTTGCGGCTGCAGGGCCCTGGTGACAAGGCCAGCGGCCCCGCGCGCGCCCACCTGTCGGTGCTGGTCGGGCTGTTCGTGCTGCTGAAGGCGTTCGCCTACTGGTTCGACCGGTACGGGCTTGCGCATTCCGAACGCGGCGTGGTGACCGGCGCCTCGTACACGGACGTCAACGCGCTGCTCCCAGCCAAGACGATCTTGGCGTTGATCGCGCTGATCTGCGCCGCGCTGTTCTTCGTCAACATCACGCGGCGCGGCATGATGCTGCCCGGCGTCGGCTTCACCCTGCTGGTGGTGTCGGCGATCCTGGTCGGCGGCGTCTACCCGCTGCTGATCCAGCAGTTCCAGGTCAAGCCGGACGAGCTGGCCAAGGAACGCCAGTTCATCGCGCGCAACATCGAGGCCACCCGCGCCGCGTACGGCGTCAACGGGATCAAACCCGAGGTGTACGGGGCCAAACCGGCCACCGACGCCAAGAAGCTGACCGACGAGTCGGGGCGGCTGCAGGGCGACGGCGTGCGCCTGCTGGACCCGAACGTGGTCGGCGAGACGTTCCAGCGGCTCCAGCAGGGCCGTAACTTCTACAAGTTCCCCGACCCGCTCGACGTCGACCGCTACAAGATCGACAACAAGACGATCGACACGATCGTGGCGCTCCGCGAGGTCTCCGGCGCGCCGGCCGGGCAGCAGAGCTGGGTCAAGGACCGCATGGTCTACACCCACGGCTACGGATTCGTGTCCGCGTACGGCGACCGCATCGCGGCCGGCGGCAACCCGGACTTCGTGACCAAGGACATGCCGGTCTCCCCCACCGCCAAGATCAAGGTCGACAAGCCGCAGATCTACTTCGGCGAGCGCTCCCCCGGCTACTCGGTCGTCGGCGGCCAGGGCCAGCAGGAGCTGGACTTCCCCGACGACAAGAGCGCGGGCGGCCAGGCGTACACGCAGTACGAGGGTTCGCGCGGCGTGCCGATCGACTCGTTCTTCAACAAGCTGCTGTTCGCGACCAAGTTCCAGGAGAAGAACCTCCTGCTCTCCGGCGCGATCAAGTCCGGCGCGAAGATCCTCTATAACCGCAGCCCGCGCGAGATGGTGCAGCGGACGGCGCCCTGGCTGACGCTGGACGGCGACCCGTACCCGGCGGTGGTCAACGGCCGGATCCTGTGGATCCTCGACGGCTACACCACGTCCAACGGCTACCCGTACTCCGAGCAGACGAGCCTCGGCGACGCCACCCGCGACACCGTCACCGACACCCGGTCGGCGGTGGCCCGGCAGGCGAACGACCGGATCAACTACATGCGCAACTCCGTCAAGGCGACCGTGGACGCCTACGACGGCACGATCCACCTCTACCAGTGGGACGACAAGGACCCGGTCGTCCAGACCTGGATGAAGGTCTTCAAGGGCACCGTGGAGCCCAAGAGCGCGATCGACAAGGTCCCCGGGCTCAGGGACCACTTCCGCTACCCGCAGGACATGTTCAAGGTGCAGCGCCGCATCCTGGCGAAGTACCACGTGACCGAGCCCGGGCCGTTCTTCAACGGTGAAGGTTTCTGGTCGGTGCCGGAGGACCCGGGCGCCAAGGGCAAGACGCAGCCGCCGTATTACCAGGCCTTGCGGATGCCCGGAATCAATACGCCGCAGTTCTCTCTGACCTCGGTGTTCACGCCGCGTGGCCGCGGCAACCTGGCCGCGTTCATGGCCGTCGACACGAGCGCCGACCCACCTCGGATCCGTGTGCTTGAACTACCCCGAAATTCCCTCGTGGACGGGCCGGAGCTCGTCCAGGGCTCCTTCGGCAGCGATCCAGGAGTGCAAGCCCAGCTGCTGCCGCTGAAACAGTCCGGCACCACGCTGGTCTACGGCAACCTGCTCACGCTGCCGTTCGCCGACGGGATCCTGTACATCGAGCCGGTGTACGCGAAGGTCTCGGGCGGCACGGGCCAGCAGCCGTACCCGATCCTGCGCAAGGTCCTGGTGCGGTACGGGGAGAAGGCTGCCGCGGGCGACACGCTCGCCGACGCCCTCAAGGGGGTCTTCGGCGGCACCGGCGCCATCACGCCGCCGACATCGCCCGGCGAGCAGGGCCAACCCCAGGGCGGCACCCAGCTCAGCGCGGCCGCCCAAAAGGCGATCACGGACCTGCAGAACGCGGTCAACGCGTTCGAAGAGGCCCAGCGCAAGGGCGACTACGCCGCCATGGGCGAGGCCTGGAAGCAGATCAAGGCCGCCCGCGACGCGCTGGCCGCAGCACAGTCCGCAGCCGCCGCCAAGCCGACCGCCAGCCCGTCCCCGAGCCCAACGGGTTCCCCGTCACCAACCCCGACCGGCTCACCCACCCCGACAGGCTGACACCAACCACCTGACCACCCCTGTGGCCGGGCCGGGCACCCGCCCGTCCCGGCCACACGTCTGTCTAAGCCCGACAACACTTCTGTCCAAGCCCGACCACGCGTCCGTCCGAGCCCGACCGCGCGCCTGTCCGAGCCCGACCGCGCGCCTGTCCGAGCCCCGGCCACGCATTTGAAGCGGGGCCGGCGTGACGCGGGCCGCCGTGACGCGGGCCGGGTTGATCAGTCTCGGGGCGGGGTCAGCGGCGGCGTTTGCGGGCTCGGCGGATGGCGGCCGCAGCGCCGATCGCCGCGACGGTGGCGCCTGCGGCGGTCGCCATGGTGGCCTCCTTGCCGCCGACGCGGCGGCCGACGACGGCGTGCCGGCCCGCGCTCTCGTCCATGAGCACGCGGAGCGCGGTCGCGTTGTCGTACGCGGGTTTCCAGCCGGCGGCGCGCAGGCGGGCGGCGTCGACCACCCACGGGTACGTCACGTAGTGCAGATCCGTGGCGGGCGCCGGGGTCATGCCGAGGCGGTGCAGGCGCTGGGCCATGCCGAACGTGACGGCGGCGGGCAGTTCGAAGCTGCGCTTGCCGGTGATCTCGGAGACCTCGTCCGAGCCGAGCCAGCCCTCGCAGGTGACCGCGACCGGGCCCGTGACGCCGGAGACGACCACCACCTCGAGGGCGGCCGCCAGGTCCTCGATATGGCAGAACTGCCAGGCGGGCGTGCTGCCCTTGACCGAGAGCAGCCGGGGCGCCTCGAAGTGCCGGGTCATCACGGTGTCGATCCCCGGGCCGACGATGGTGGCGGGCCGTACGACCGTCACCTCCAGGCCCGGATGGGTGATCGGCGCGCTGGCGGCGAGATCCTCGATCTCCAGGAAGTCGCCCGCGATGCCGGTGTCGGCCTCGGCGAGGAGGGGCGCGTCCTCGTTCAGGGGCACCTCGTTGTCCGGGCCCGCCCCGTACACCATCGCGCTCGTCACCAGGATCACGCGCCGCACCCGTGCGGCGGCCGCGGCCGTCACGACGGTCTGCGCGCCGCGGACGTTGTGGGTACGGCGTTCCCGCGGATCGAGCTCCGGGGAATACTCGAGGTCGGCGTGCACGATCACGTCCACGTCCGACAGCCGGTTCGACAGCAGCGGGTCGCGGATGTCCACGACACGCCAGGTGACGCCCGGCACATCTCCACGATGGCCGTCGATCGCGACGACCTTGCGCACCTTGTGCCCCGAGCCGACTTCGTCGGCCTGTGCTGCCCGCTCGGCGAGCCGCGCGGCCAGCAGCCGCCCCGCCCCGAAGGCCGCGCCGGTGACGGCGACGACCGGACCCTTGCTACGCCGAGGGCGAACCTTGCCCGTTGCCACTGAGGTGCCCCCTTCCTTGTGTACGCGAGTTCGCCAGGACCGGCTAACGTGGCCGGTATGAGCCCATCATGCCCAGGGGCAAACCTATGAGTGACACTCCGTTCGGCTTCAACCGTCCAGGCGACGGTGACGACGACAAGCCCCAGGACCCATTCAAGGCCATGGGCGGCGACATGCAGCAGTTCGCCGCCATGTTGCACCGGTTCGCCGACATGATCGGCAGCCAGGGCGCTCCCGGCGACCCCGACGCCGGTCCGCTGAACTGGGACCTGGCCAAGAACATCGCGCGCCACTCCGTGGTCGAGCAGGGTGACCCGTCGATCGTGGACGCCGAGCGGCGCCAGGTCGAGGAGGCGTTGCGACTGGCCGACCTGTGGCTGGACGAGGGCACGACGCTGCCCGCCGGCATCCAGAAGCCGCAGGCCTGGAGCCGGTCGGAGTGGATCGAGCAGACGCTGCCGGTCTGGGCGAAGGTGTGCGACCCGATCGCGACCCGCATGGTCGAGTCCATGGGCGGCGCGCTCGGCGGCGCGGGCGACATCCCCGCCGAGATGCAGGCGATGGCCGGACCGCTGATCGGCATGGTCAAGCAGATGGCCGGCGCCATGGTGGGCGGTCAGGCCGGACAGGCGCTGGGCGCGCTGGCCCGCGAGGTCGTCGGCTCGGCCGATGTCGGGCTCCCCCTCGCCCCTGACGGCGTGGGCGCGCTGCTGCCCGCCGGGGTGGACGCGTTCGGCGCGGGCCTGGAGGTCTCAGACGACGAGGTCCGGCTCTATCTGGCCCTGCGCGAGGCCGCGCACCAGCGGCTGTTCGCGCACGTGCCATGGCTGCGGGCCCACATCCTCCGCGCGGTCGAAGACTACGCGCGTGGCATCACCGTGGACCTGTCCGGCATCGAGCAAGCGGTCCAGGGCCTGGACATCTCCAACCCCGAGGCGATCCAGGAGGCCCTCGGCGGCGAGATCAGCCTCCAGCCCGAAGAGACCCCGCAGCAAAAAGCGGCGCTCGCCCGCTTGGAGACCACGCTCGCCCTGGTCGAGGGCTGGGTCGACACCGTGGTCAACGAGGTCGCGGGCGGCCGCCTCCCCGGCGCGGTCAAGCTGGCCGAAGCCGTCCGGCGCCGCCGCGCCACCGGCGGTCCCGCCGAACGCACGTTCGCCACCCTGGTCGGCCTGGAGCTCCGTCCCCGCCGCCTCCGCGAGGCCGCCACCCTCTGGCGGACCCTCACCGAGGTACGCGGCACCCAGGGCCGCGACGCCGTCTGGGAACACCCGGACCTGCTGCCGACCGCCGAAGACCTGGACAACCCCGAGGGCTTCGCGCAAAACAAGTCCGAGCTGGACGACCTCGACATCTCCGCCTTCACCAACGAGGACCGCGCCGACGAGGGCGGCACCGACGAGGATGGCGACGACCCCAAAGCGGGCTCGTGAAACACCGGGCCCACACGCGCGTGAACGGCTGCCTGATCGACCCGAGGACCTCCTCGGCCGTGGTCAGGCGCCGGATCGCCCGTGCCTCGCTCTGCTGGCAGCGCCCGACCGATCATGAACGCCGTCGCCGCCACCCGGCCAACTCGCTCTACCCGCGCATAGGCCGGACGTGACCCTGCACGCAGATGCCGTACGCGTCCTCACTGCCTGGCGGGCGCCGGATCCTCACCAGGACCAGCTCCGCCAAGCCTTCCTGCGCCATCTGGGAGATCACGCCAACGGCACCTGGCGTGAGTGCGTCCCCGGGCACATCACCGCGAGCACGCTGGTCCTGGACGCCACCGGCACCCGAGTTCTCCTGACCCTGCACAGCAAGATCAAGGCCTGGCTCCAGCTGGGCGGCCACTGCGAACGAGCCGACCGCACACTGGCCGAGGCCGCCCTCCGCGAGGCCACCGAGGAGTCAGGCATCCCCGGCCTGGCGTTCCACCCGGACCCCGTCCAGCTCGACCGCCACGCCGTCCGCTGCCACCCCGAGGGCTCCTGGCACCTGGACGTCCAATACGTCGCATACGCCCCGGAGAACGCCCGCCACGCGATCAGCGACGAGTCCGACGACCTCCGCTGGTTCCCGGCAGCGAATCTCCCCACCCCCACCGACGAGGCCGTCCGCCGCCTGGTAACCCGAGCCACCCTCTGACCCACGAGGCGCCACCCGCAGCGGACCCGGCAAATTCACGCTCCGGCCCACCAAATGCACGCTCCGGCCCACCGCACGCCGTCTGAGCCAGCGCGGCAGCCCAGTCGGCACACACCTGCAGGTGGCAGACGCGCCATCGGAGCAAGCTGCAAGGCGGGGCGACTTCCCCACTCCTAAGAAAGCGGGTGGCCTTCTAGGAGTGCCCGGGTGGTTTCCCAACCTTCCAGGCCGGGGTCCAGGAGGCGGAGGTCTTCGGGGGTGCGGAGGCGGTGCCAGGACGGACCCTGAGGCACTTGGCCGTGGCGGGGCGCGGAGGCGCGGAGGCGAGGCAGCGCGTCGGGTACGTCGAGGTCGGTGTCCTTGAGAGCCGCCGCCAGCCAGTCCGGGAGCGGAAGCCGGGCGGCGAGGGCCACCAGGCCGCCGTCTTCCGACTGGCAGGCGGCCGACGGGGCGCTGCCGAGGGCACGGAAAAGCTTGCCGAGCAGGAGGGGCGGGAGGTCGGGAGCGTCCCCCGCCAGGAGCGCGGCCTCCTCGGCCCCGGCCGCGTGAAGTGCGGCAAAGGCGCCGTGGAGGGTGTCCTCTCGTACGATCAAGGTGCCCGGCCAGGTGATCGCTTCAGCGTCGGGCTGGTCCGGGGGGCTCAGTACCAAGGCGGGCTTGACGAGTTCCAGCCCGGCGACCACCTCGTAGGTGTCCTCAAGCAAGGCCAGCCGGAACTCGTCCGGATCGATCCCGGGCGGGCTGGGGCGGTGCGAGGCCGGAACGGACAGGACCGCGGCGTAGCGGACAGTCACCCGGCGACCCCGTGGGTGAGATCATCGGGCAGGTCGTCCTCATCGGCCAGCGGGAGGTGCTCGGCGGCGGCCACGCCCTCCAGATAGCCGCGGGCCCGCTCGGTCTTGGGATAGTGCCCCACCAAAGCCCAGAAGTCCGCCCCGTGGCCGGGAATCAGCAGGTGGGCAAGCTCGTGGACCAAGACGTAGTCGACGACCCAGGACGGCATCCCGCGCAGGCGGGTGGAGAGCCGGATCGTCGCGTCGTCCGGCGTGCACGATCCCCAGCGGGTGCGCTGATTGGCGACCCAGCGCACGCTGGCGGGCTCGGCGCGACCGCCCAGATAGCGCCGCGACAGTTCGCGCGCCCGGGCTTCAAGATCGGCATCGCTGGGGCGCCGGCGGCGCTCCCGTTCGGCCAGGCGTTCGAGGATGGTCGTGATCCACTGCTCCTCCTCGGCCTTGCTCAGCCGGGAGGGAAGCATCACGATGACCTTGTCCCCGTCGCGGTAGGCGGACACGGTCCGCCGACGTCGATTGCTACGGCGGACCTCAACGTTGGGGGGCACCCCAGAACCGTACCCAAAATTTTGCCCCCTCCACAGGGGGTGTTTGACATCGCCCCAGGTCAGCCCGGGTGTTTTTGACCATCCCCATAAGGTTTCCACAGCGCCTCCCCCCACTGTCCACAGCAACACCCCGCGACATCCCCAGGCGCCTCCACACCCTGTCCACATGCACCCGTTGACGACCTTTCTGGCCCCTCCTACTGTCAAGGTCCGAGATGGCTCCGGCCGCCGGGAGACCGCTTCGAAAGGGGAAGGGAAGCGGACACCCGGCGACCGGGGCTTTTTCGTGTTTCTGCCAGGTAGGGCCAGGTAGGGCCAGGTAGGTACGTGCGGAGACATTCCGGAGACAGCTTGGAGACGCTCGAATGGTCAGCTTGAGCGGCGCTGCGGCTCATGGCCGCGCGTGCTGGATCAGTACTGGTTCGGCACGTCCGCCGTTCAGAGAGGAAACCGATGAGGAAAGCCGTCCTGGCGGGACTGGTTCCGCTGGCGCTCGCGACCGTCCTGAGTGCTCCCGCCGAAGCGTCGGACACGGTCGAAGCTCAGCGGATCAGCTGCAAGTTCACGACTCCGAAGAGCAGCCATATCTACTTCTCCGGCAGGCAGACGTACGCACAGGTGGGCATTCAGTGCCCACGCAATACAAAAATCAAGCTTTCCATCACGCTCTGGAGGAACGGTCTTTTTGCCGGTCTCCGGACCAAGACATGCAAGAACACGAAGTACTGCTACACCTACATGTCCTATAGGAACTCCAAGGGCAAGCAGACCTGGAAGGCCAAGGTCGGCGGCACGGGCGTGAAGACCCGGACGGTCACCAAGCGTGGATGACCACGACCTGATCATCGGCGCCCCAGCCTCATAGCCTCAGCCTCTTAAAGGAGGCTATGAGGCTGGGGCGCCGATGGGCCTGTGGTGATGGCGCGGGGGAAGGGTTATTCGCCGGTGAAGTTGGGGCGGCGTTTTTGGCGTTGGGCGTTGATGCCTTCGAGCATGTCGCGGGAGCTCATGGTGACTGGCTGGGCCAAGGACTCCCAGCGGAGTGCCGACTCCATGTCGCGGTGGCCGCCGTTCGAGAGGGCGACCTTGGTGAGGCGGGTCGCTATCGGGGCCTGGGCGGCGATGCGTTCGGCTACCGAGAGGGCCTCCGCGAGCACGGACTCACGGGGGACGGCGCGGTTGACCAGGCCGTACGACTCGGCCTCGGTGCCGGTGACGGCGCGGCCGGTGAAGAGGAGCTCGCGGGCGAGCGGAAGGCCCGCCACCTCGGGGAGCAGCCAGGTGGTCGCCATGCCCGGGTGGAGGCCCAGCGCGGTGAACGGGACGAGCAGTTTGGCGTCGGCGGCCACGTAGCGGAGGTCGCAGGCCAGAGCGAGGGCGAATCCGGCGCCGACGGCGTGGCCGTTGACTGCGGCGATGGTGGGTACTTCGAGGTCCCGGACGGCCAGCCACGTCCGGTAGAACTCCAGCATCCGGTCGCGGAGGGGCGGGACGGCGACGGCGTTGGTGTCGGCGAGCCAGGACAGGTCGCCGCCCGAGGTGAACGCGCTGCCGGCGCCGGTCAGGACAACGCAACGGAGCTGCTTGTCGGCGCGAAGGCCGGAGATGGCCTCCTTCCACGCCGCCGTCATCTCGTCGGACATCGCGTTCCGCCGGTCGGGGTCGTTCAGCGTGAGAACGGCGACTCCGTCGGGACGCTTTTCCAGCAGCAACACATCGGACAGCAACACATCGGACATAGCCCGCACGGTATCGCGCGCCCCCTCACAAGGAGCGTGAGAAAGCGCACACTTACAGTATTTATGCAGGTGGCAGCGTTGTGGTCGAACTCACCCGGACAACTGCTCGCCATGCTTCCTAGCGAGAACGAGGGACGATCACCGACAATGAGTCCCGTGAGCGATCTCCCCCGCCGCGCGGTGACGCGGTCCGCAAAGCTGGCGTCCCTTCCGCTTGGTTTCGCCGGGCGCACCGCCCTCGGGGTCGGGAAGCGCACGCTGGGCAAGCCCGCCGAGGCCGTCGCCATGGAGATCCAGCAGCGCACCGCGGAGCAGCTCTTCAAGGTGCTCGGCGAGCTCAAGGGCGGGGCGATGAAGCTCGGCCAGATGCTGTCGATCTTCGAGGCCGCGCTGCCACCGGAGATCGCCGGGCCCTACCGGGCCACCCTGACCAGGCTGCAGGAGGCCGCGCCGCCGCTGCCCGCCGCCGCCGTGCACAAGGTGCTCGCCGAAGGCCTGGGCGACGACTGGCGGGACGAGTTCGAGTCGTTCGACGACAAGCCGGCAGCCGCCGCTTCGATCGGCCAGGTCCACAAGGCCGTCTGGAAGGACGGCCGCACGGTCGCGGTCAAGGTCCAGTACCCGGGGGCCGGCAAGGCTCTCATCAGCGACTTCAACCAGCTCGCGCGGCTGGGCAAGCTCTTCGGGGTCCTGATGCCGGGGCTCGACGTCAAGTCCATGCTCGCCGAGCTGAAGCAACGGGTCATCGAGGAGCTCGACTACACGATCGAGGCCGATTCGCAGAGCCGGATGCGCGAGGGATTCCCGGCGGACGACCCGGACTTCTACATCCCTGAGGTCGTCGCCCAGGCCGGGAACGTCCTGGTCACGGAGTGGATCGACGGCACCCCGCTCTCCAAGATCATCTCATCCGGCTCGGAGGAGGAGCGCGATCATGCCGCGCTGCTCTACTGCCGGTTCCTGCTGTCGGGGCCGAAGCGTGCGGGCATGCTGCACGGCGACCCGCACCCGGGCAACTTCCGGGTCCTGGCCGACGGCCGCCTGGGAGTGCTCGACTTCGGCGCCGTCGACCGGATCCCCGAGGACTTCCAGTACCGGATGGGCCGCCTGCTGCGCATCGGCACGCTGGACGACATCGACCAGGTCGAGGCGGCCCTGCGGGACGAGGACTTCATCCGCGAGGGCGTCGACGTCGACGCCGAATCCCTCCAGATGTTCCTGGCGCCGATCACCGAGCCGTTCATCAACGAGACGTTCAAGTTCAACCGCGAGTGGCTCCGCGACATGGCCGCCAAGGTCACCGACCTGCGTCCCACGAACGTCGTCCGGCAACTCAACCTCCCGCCGGAATATGTGATCGTTCACCGCGTGCTTTCGGCCGGCACCGGCGTTCTGTGCCAGCTCGAATGCGAGATTCCGGCCCGCGCCGAATCCCTCAAGTGGGTCCCCGGCTTCGCCGAAGACGGCGACGACTCCCCGCTCGACACCATCGACACCATCGACACCGCGAACACCGAACTCGCAGGCTGAACGCCCCCACGCCCGTGCAACTCGCAGGCTGAACGCTCCCCACGCCCGAACATCAATTCACAACGCCGAGCGGGCCCGTCGCACTGATGAGGTGCGACGGGCCCGCTGTCGTGCGCGCCGAGGAGAGGTGGCGTAGAACCTCAGGCGCGCCGGGCGCCGGCCGGGAGGCCGCCGCTCGCCAAACCATCCAAGAAGGGCGGGCGGTGGCCTGCTACCGGTCGGCCAGGATCTCTGCCAGTGGGGCGGCAGGATCCCTCCAACGAGGCCGATGGGGATCCCGCCCGTGAACTGGGCACGAGCGGGATCCGATTCGCAGCGGTCCGGAACGGCTGAACGGGCGGCCCAGCCGACTGAGTCAGGCCGGGCGACCGGGCGTTCCGGTGCCCCTGCCGTTGGTCCGGCCGGGTCCCCGCGGCCGGCCGGACCAACGATCAGGTGATCAGCGGGCCAGGAGAATCCGGCGTACCCGGGCCGCACGGGCCTGGGCATCCCGGCGCGCACGCCGTCGCGCCCGTACACGCGCGGCCAGCTGCAGCTGCGCGATCTCCTGGTCCACGTCCCGTATTCGTTCACGGGACAGGTCCTGGCTAAGCAAGATCATTTCCTTCTCCCTGGTGACCCGGGGGCGTGGTCCTTGTACGGGGACCGCGCTCCCCGGGTTCATACGGTGGAGTATCGGCGTGGTGGGCATGCGTTCCTCACACAGCCACTTCGTCCGGACGCGGGTGCTTGCGCGGACGGCCACGGGGCCGCTTGCGCGCGACGATCACACCGCGGACGAACAGCTCGCCACCCCAGACACCCCAGGGCTCGGCGCGCTCGAGAGCGCCGGCGAGGCAGGCCTTGCGGAGCGGGCACTCAAGGCACATGGCCTTGGCCAGCTCGACGTCGGCGGGAGCCTCGGCGAAGAAGAGCTCAGGGTCGGTCCGGCACGGAAGGGTGAGGTCCTCCTCGCTCACGGCGAGAACCCCCTGCATCTCAGTCACCCTTGTTCCTCTCGTTGGATCTCAACGGGTCGTGTCGTGGGTTGTCTGGGCAAATAAGAAGGGCCGCGGATCCGGTATCTGGATCCGCGGCCCTGGGGGCTTGCCGTGTCTTGTTAGACCGGTCGCCTCCAGGGGAACGGACCCAGCACGCCACCCTTGACGGTGACGCCCACGTGGGCCGTGGCCGGAGCATTGGGGCTGATGTCTTCACCGAAGTGATCGAAGACAGTCGTCCCTTGCTCGTCCTGGACTCGCTGCTTGCACAGGTCTCCTCTGCCAATGACGGAGTCACTGCCGGAGACCTGCTGCGCCTGCATCAGCTGCGCATCGCGCCGCTGAAGTAGCTCCACGCCGCCGCCAGGTCGCGCCGTCGCGCCACCGAGCTCAGCGCTCAGTGACGAGAGGCCGGACACAGCGGCATACATCGACCAGGGAGTCGAGGAGCCCAGGCAGGCGTCAGCCCAGGACAGCTGCGATTTGATCAACATGATGGTCACCGGGCCACACACCACCTCTCTGGCTCCTCGGGGCCGGACGCCCGGATACAAGATCCACCGGCGTCGGCCGTTTGATTGCTCGCGTCGAGCGTACGGGGACTGGCGCAAATCAATCAAGGTATTTTTGACCTGCGGTTTTGTGGGTGAGTTCACCCCGTTCGGATGAAACCGATCTTGCTCCGCCGGCGTCGAACCTCTGATGGGAACTCTGCCGACGAGGCCCGACCGGACTACCCGGAACGCCCCGCGCCTCCCATACTCCCTCAAAAGGTCCAGTTGATCAAAGGGCGGACGAGGGCACCCCAGGGCCACTCCTGGCCAGAGCCCTCGAGGTCACTGGCCGGCCAGCAGCCGTTCAAACGGGATCACGTCGTCATACGGGTCAGCCCCGGCATCGGAGGCCGCGTCGGACGCCGCATCGGAGTCCGCGCCGTGCGCGCGTCCGGCGATCAGTCCGGCGAGCTCAGCGCCGGCGCGGTCCACGCGTTCGACCAAGTCCCCGGCGCTCTCACCGGCAGCGCCCCAGTCTGCGGTGGCCGCGAAAACCGCGGTGGGCACCACGAGCGACCGCAGGTAGGCGAACATCGGCCGCACGGCGAACTCCAGCGCGAGCGAGTGCCGCGCCGTTCCGCCCGTCGCGCCGATCAGCACCGGCTTGCCCTCCAGCGACCCGGGCTCCAGAACGTCGAAGAACGTCTTGAAGAGCCCGCTGTACGAGGCGTTGAACACCGGCGTCACCGCGATCAGCCCGTCGGCGCCCACGACGCGTTCGACCGCGCCGCGAAGCTCACCCGTGGGGAACCCGGTGAGCAGATTGTTGGTGAGGTCATGCGCGTGATCGCGCAGCGCCACGTGCACGACCTCGGTCTCCTCACCGCCAGTGGCACCGGCGCCCAGGGACCGTACGGTCGCCGCCGCCAGCCGGTCGGCGAGCAGACGCGTGGACGACGGGTCGCGCAGACCCGCGGAGATGACGGCCAGCGTGCTCATCGGTTCGCCTGCGTCTTCTTCGTGTCGTTCGCCTTCTTCGCGTCGTTCGCCGCCACCAGCTCCAGATGACTGGGGGCGCTGGCAGGGACGTGACTGGGCCGCAGGGCCTCGAACTCCTTGCGCAGCACCGGCACGACCTCCTCGCCGAGCAGATCGAGCTGCTCCAGCACGGTCTTGAGCGGCAACCCGGCGTGGTCCATCAGGAACAACTGCCGTTGGTAGTCGCCGAAGTAGTCCCGGAACTGCAGGGTCCGCTCGATGACCTCCTGGGGGCTCCCCACGGTCAGCGGCGTCTCCCGCGTGAACTCCTCCAGAGAGGGCCCGTGCCCGTACACCGGGGCGTTGTCGAAGTACGGGCGGAACTCCTTGATCGCGTCCTGGGAGTTCTTGCGCATGAAGACCTGGCCGCCGAGCCCGACGATCGCCTGGTCGGCCGAGCCGTGCCCGTAGTGCTCGTACCGCCGCCGGTAGAGCTGGATCAGCCGCTGGAAGTGCTCCTTCGGCCAGAAGATGTGGTTGGCGAAGAACCCGTCGCCGTAGTACGCGGCCTGCTCGGCGATCTCCGGGCTCCGGATCGAGCCGTGCCAGACGAACGGCGGCGCCCCGTCCAGCGGCCGCGGCGTCGAGGTGAAGCCCTGCAGCGGCGTACGGAACTTGCCCTCCCAGTCCACGACGTCCTCACGCCACAACCGGTGCAGAAGGTGGTAGTTCTCGATCGCCAGCGGGATGCCCTGCCGGATGTCCTGCCCGAACCACGGATAGACGGGGCCGGTGTTGCCGCGGCCCATCATCAGGTCCACGCGCCCGTCCGCCAGGTGCTGCAACATGGCGAAGTCCTCGGCGATCTTCACCGGGTCGTTCGTCGTGATCAGCGTGGTGGACGTCGACAGGATCAGGCGTTCGGTCTGCGCCGCGATGTAGCCCAGCATCGTGGTCGGCGACGACGGCACGAACGGCGGGTTGTGGTGCTCGCCGGTCGCGAACACGTCCAGGCCGACCTCTTCGGCCTTCGTGGCGATCGTCACCATCGCCTTGATCCGCTCGGCCTCCGTCGGCGTCCGCCCCGTCGTCGGGTCGGTCGTCACGTCCCCCACGGAGAAGATCCCGAACTGCATGGCGGCCCTCCAGTTAGTAGAACTTTCAACCAACCCGTCGAACCTCAGGGTACACCCACCTATTCCCGGCCCATTCCCGGCATTTCTGGCATGGCTCACGACCTGCCCGGTTTACAGCTCGATGTCGCCCGTACACCTTTTCAACGACGGCACCGGCACGCGATGATCACTGCATGACCAAGGTGCTCGTCGTCGGTGCGGGGGTGATCGGGCTCACCTGCGCCGTGCGGCTGGCGGAGGCCGGCCACAAGGTGCAAGTGGTGGCGCGCGATCTCCCCACCGAAACGACCTCCTCCGTGGCGGCCGCGCTTTGGTATCCCTATCTCGCCTTCCCCAAGGAACGGGTCACGGCATGGTCGGCCGCCTCGTACAACGACTTCCTCAAGCTCGCTGAGATCCCCGAGACCGGCGTACAGATCCGCCGCGGCAGCGAGCTCCTCATGGAGCCTCAGCCAAACCCATGGTGGAGCTCGGCCGTCCCCGGCTTCGAGCGCCTCCCGGCCCCTCAGCCTCCCTACGCCGACGGCTGGAGCTTCGAGTCACCGGTGATCGACATGGCCGTCTACCTGCCTTGGCTGCACGCTCACCTGGAGTCGCTCGGCGGAGAGGTGACCCGCCGCTCCCTGTCCGCCCTCCCGCAGGACGCGCCGCTCGTCGTCAACTGCTCCGGCCTCGGCGCCCGCGACCTCGCCGCGGATTCCTCCCTCGCGCCAGTACGCGGCCAGGTCGTCGTGCTGGAGCAGTTCGGCCTGAACGAGTGGTGGCTCGACGACAACGACCCGGAACTCCCCTGCTACGTCATCCCCCGCATCGACGACATCGTCGTCGGCGGCACCGCCCACCGCGGCGACTGGAATCCCGATCCGGACGCCGAGACCGCCCAGGCGATCCTGTCCCGTGCCGAACGCATGGTCCCCGCCCTGGCAGGCGCCCGCGTCCTCCGCCACAAGGTCGGTCTCCGTCCCGCCCGCCCGACCGTCCGCCTGGACATGGAACGATCCGAGGCAGGCCGCATCGTGCACTGCTATGGCCACGGCGGCGCCGGCGTGACCCTCTCCTGGGGCTGCGCCGCCGAAGTGACCGACCTGATCGCCACCACGGAATAACGCGATGACCTCACCGGCCGAGCGCCGCGTCAGCGTTGAGTTTCGTAGCGTCGTACGAGCACCTCGACATTGCGCGCGTACATGGGGAACGCCCGCCGCCGCTCCTCGATGTGAGGCAGCGCCTTCTCGTACGAGAACGGGATGCTCGGGAAGAGGCTCATGACGTCGTGGAGGGAGACGAGCCGCCGGTCCACGAGGAAGCCGACCAGCTCCGCCTGGTTGAGAACATCGCCGATCGCATTTCGATCGGCGATGCTCATCTGGTCCACATCGTCGAACTCACCGCCCTTGAGCCGCCTTCGCGTCCGGTTGAGCTCGGATGCGTTCCACGCCTTGTGGATCGCCAGCAGCGCAGTGACCGCCCTGGTCCGCCTGGCCTCCCGCACCTGACGCGCGGTATAGATCAGGGCCGCAGTCACGGTGACGGCACCCGACATCGAACTGATCGCGCTGACGGCGTCCCATGCGCTCATCGACCACTCCCGGGGGGCTAGTACCGGTTAGAAGTGGGCGAGAGCGGCGAGGTTCCGTCGACTGGCCAAAGTCCGGTCCGGAGATTTTTCGGGAGAGTGTCGATCGGGGCATCGCTCGTTCGACGCAAGGATGAGAGGCGGGGACGTGAAAAAGGTAACGGGGCCCCGTCCGGACCGAAGGAGCCAGCATGCCGCGATTCATGACGCTGATCCGTCTCGACGAGAACGCCGAGTACGAGCCGCCGGGACCGGAGTTCGACGAGCGGATGGCCGCGCTGTACGAGGAGATCACGAAGGCCGGGGTCATGCTCGACACGGCCGGGCTCGCCAAGACCGGGGAGGGGACGCGGGTCACCTGGAACGACGGGAAGGTGGGGTACACCGACGGGCCCTTCACCGAGAGCAAGGAGGTCATCGGCGGGTACTCGATCATCCAGGCCAAGGACAAGGCCGAGGCCCTGGAGTGGACCAAGCGGTTCCTGGAGATCCACCCGTCGCACTGGCGCGTCAGCGCGGAGGTCCGGGAGATCACCGAAGGCTGATCCTTGCCCGGCCCGCACGTGGCTGCTCTGATGGGTGGTCGTGACGGCGAGCGAGACGATTGAGACGGTCTTCCGGATCGAGTCCGCGCGGATCATCGCCGGTGTCGCCCGCATCGTGCGGGACGTGGGCATCGCCGAGGAGCTCGCGCAGGACGCGCTGGTCGCCGCGCTGGAGCAGTGGCCAGAGTCGGGCGTTCCGGACAAGCCGGGCGCCTGGCTCATGGCCACGGCGAAACATCGCGCAATCGACCTCGTACGGCGCAAGGAGACCTACGCGCGCAAGCTGGCGGAGGTCGGCCGGACGCTGGAGGACGTGCCGCCGCCCGAGCCGGTCGAGGCCGACGACATCGACGACGATCTGCTGCGATTGATCTTCACCGCGTGCCATCCGGTGTTGTCCACGGAGGGCCGGATCGCGTTGACCTTGCGGCTGCTGGGCGGGTTGACCACCGAGGAGATCGCGCGGGCCTTCCTGACCTCCGAGCCCACGGCGGCGCAGCGCATCGTCCGCGCCAAACGCGCCCTCGCCAAGGCCGGCGTCCCGTTCGAGGTCCCGTACGGCGAAGACCGGGCGACCCGCCTCTCCTCCGTCCTCGAGGTCATCTACCTGATCTTCAACGAGGGCTACTCCGCGACGGCCGGCGATGATCTGGTGCGTCCGGCGTTGTGCGAGGACGCGCTCCGGCTGGCCCGCGTCCTGGCGGGCCTGATGCCCAAGGAGCCCGAGGTCCATGGCCTGGCCGCGCTGCTGGAGATCCAGGCCTCCCGCATCGCCGCCCGGACCGGACCGGACGGCGAGCCGGTGCTCCTCGCCGACCAGAACCGCGCCAAGTGGAACCGCCTCCTCATCCGCCGCGGCATCGAGGCACTTCGGCACGCGGGCACGGGCCCGTACTCCGTCCAGGCCGCGATCGCCGCATGCCACGCGCAGGCCGTCCGGTACGAGGACACGGACTGGAAGACGATCGCCGCACTGTACGGCCGCCTCGTCGCCCTGACCCCCTCCCCAGTGATCGAACTCAACCGTGCCGTGGCCGTCTCCATGGCGGAGGGCCCCGCCGCCGCCCTGGAGATCGTGGACACCCTCTCGGACGCCCCGGCCATGAGGAACTACCACCTGTTGCCAAGCGTGCGCGGAGACCTCCTCGAACGCCTGGGCCGCCTGGACGAGGCCCGCACCGAGTACGAGAGAGCCGCCGCCCTCACCCGCAACGAACGCGAGAAGAAACTCCTCCTGGCCCGCGCCGCCCGCTCGAACTCGAACTCGGGATAAAGACGGGTCCACTCCCGCCGACGCGCCGCAGTACTGATTTTATGGACTGCGGCGCATCCCCGCCCCGGGTGGCATTGCCGAATCCGTTCCGTTCACGGTCCGCTCAAAGCCGGTCACATAATCGATATGGAGTGCAATTCCTTTGCAGCTGTCGCTGGCGAGATTCGCCAGCGTCAAATGACGCTCAGCTGCACGTCTGTGGCGGTCCGTGAATCTACGATCGAACGCTTGACGACAGCCAAAGACACTCCCTACAGTCGAGTAACTTAGAACGATCTTGACTTGGAAGAGGCAGAGTCGGCCGCCTCTTCCAGAATGGTCAATCGGCCGCTTTGCGCATTTCCCCACCCGAATGGGCCCGCCGTTCATTTGGCATGCCCGCATTCCGGTGCGGATAGGCGCGCGAAGGGCCGCTGCCGCTTCATGGGGGTTCATGTGGTTTCTCGTATCGCGATCGTCGGCATGGCGTGCCGGTTCCCTGACGCCGCGACGCCGGACGAACTGTGGGACAACGTGCTGGCGGGGCGCCGGTCGTTCCGGCGGATCCCGTCCCAGCGCATCCGGCTGGAGGACTACTACAACGCCGACCGCGCTTCGGCCGACCACATCTACATCACCGAGGCCGCGCTGCTGCGCGACTGGGAGTTCGACCGGATGCGCTTCAAGGTCGCCGGGTCCACCTTCCGCAACGCGGACCTGACCCACTGGCTCGCACTGGAGACCGCCGCCGAGGCGCTGGCCGACGCGGGCCTGCCCGAGGGGCGCGGTGCGCCCGGCCAGTCCACCGGCGTCGTCGTCGGGAACTCGCTGACCGGCGAGGGGATCCGCGCGGCGCAGATGCGGCTGCGCTGGCCGTACGTGCGCCGCGTCGTCGCCGACGCGCTGAAGGACGACGTCGCCGGTGACCGGCTCGCGGCGCTGCTGGCCGAGCTGGAGCACTCCTACAAGGCGCCGTTCCCGGTGCCGGACGGCGACTCGCTGGCGGGCGGGCTGTCCAACACGATCGCGGGCCGCATCTGCAACCACTTCGACTTCAACGGCGGCGGCTACGTCGTGGACGGCGCGTGCGCCTCGTCCCTGCTGTCGGTGATCACGGCCTGCAACGCGCTGCTGTCCGGGGACATGGATCTCGCCGTGGCGGGCGGCGTGGACATCAGCGTGGACGCCACCGAGCTGATCGGCTTCTCCCGCGCGGGCGCGCTCGCGATCGAGGAGATGCGGGTGTACGACCAGCGCTCTGCCGGGTTCTGGCCTGGCGAGGGCTGCGGCATGGTGGTCCTGATGCGCGAGGAGGACGCGGTGGCCCGGGGGCACCGCGTCCACGGGTTCATCGACGGGTGGGGCGTCTCGTCGGACGGCGCGGGCGGCATCACCCGCCCGGAGACCGACGGGCAGCGGCTCGCGCTGGACCGCGCGTACCGCCGCGCCGGGTTCGGCCCGGGCGACGTCGCCTACTTCGAGGGGCACGGCACGGGCACCGCCGTCGGCGACGCCGCAGAGCTGGAGACGCTGATCGAGGCGCGCCGCGCCGCCGGCTCGGACACGCCGCCCGCGGTCGTCGGCTCGATCAAGGCGAACATCGGGCACACCAAGGCCGCGGCGGGCGTCGCGGGCCTGATCAAGGCGGTGAAGGCGGTCGGCGCGGGCGTGCTGCCGCCCACCACCGGCTGCGAGCGCCCGCATCCGCTGCTGGACGAGGGCGCGGACGCGCTGCGCGTGCTGCGGAAGGGCGAGGCCTGGCCGGACGGGGCGCCGCTGCGCGCCGGCGTCAGCGCGATGGGCTTCGGCGGCATCAACACGCACATGGTCGTGGAGGCGGCGAGGGCACGCCGCCGGACACGTGTCGACAACCGCACCCGGTCGATGCTGAACTCCCCGCAGGACGTGGAGCTGTTCGTCCTGGACGCCGACTCGCCCGCCGCGCTCGCCCAGAGCGCCACCGCGCTCGTGCCCGTCGCGGAGGCCGCCGCGCGTTCCGAGCTGCCCGACCTCGCCGCGTACCTGGCCGGGCGGCTCGCCCGCCGACCGTGGCGCGCGGCCGTCGTGGCGGACACCCCGGCGAAGCTGGCCACGGCGCTGCGCCGCGTCGCCGAGCTGGCGACCGGAGAGCTCTCGCAGGACGGAAAGCTCGCCGAGGATGCAAAGCTCTCGGAGAACGGGAAGCTCTCGGAGAACGGGAAGCTCTCGGAGAACGGGAAGCTCTCGGAGAACGGGAAGCTCTCGGAGAACGGAAAGCTCTCGGAGAACGGGAAGCTCGCCGCCAACGGGGACCTCGCGAAGGACAAGGAGCCCGTGAGGCACGGGGAGCCCGCGGAAGGCAGGGACCTCGCGAAGGATGGGGGCGTGCCGCAGCGGCACATCGACCCGGCGTCCGGCGTGTTCGTCGGCGGGCCGGGCGAGCTGCCCCGGATCGTCTACCTGTTCCCGGGCCAGGGCTCGGGCACCCGTTCGGACGGCGGGGCGCTGCGGCGCCGGTTCGAGGCCGTGGACGAGCTGTACGAGACGGCCGCGCTGCCGACCGGCGGCGACCAGGTGGAGACGGCGGTGGCGCAGCCGCGCATCGCGACCGCTTCCGTCGCCGGGCTGCGGATGCTCACCGGGCTGGGCGTGGAGGCGCAGGCCGCCGTCGGCCACAGCCTCGGCGAGATCACCGCGCTGCACTGGGCGGACGCCTTCGACGAGGCCGCGCTGCTGCGGATCGCCACGGCGCGCGGCGCCACGATGAGCGAGCTGGCCGAGGACGGCGGCGCGATGGCGGGGATCTCCGCCGACGCTGCGACGGTCGCCGAACTGCTAGCCGAGCAGGACAACGGCGTCGTCATCGCGGGCCACAACGGACCGCGGCAGACCGTCGTGTCCGGCCCGTCCGCCGGGCTGCTGCGGGTCATCGGCCGCGCCACCCGGGCGGGTCTCCAGGCGGTGCGGCTGCCGGTGTCGCATGCGTTCCACTCGCCCCTGGTCGCCCCCGCCGCCGAGGCGTTCGCCGGGCACCTGAAGGGCGAGGCACTGGCGCCTGTCCGCCGCCGGGTGGTCTCGACGGTGACGGGCGAGCCGGTCGCGTCCGGCACCGAGGAGGGCCTGCGGGAGCTGCTGCGCGCGCAGATCACCGCCCCTGTCCTGTTCACCCAGGCGCTCGCCGCGGCGGCACGGAACGCGGACCTGCTGATCGAGGTCGGCCCCGGCCAGGTCCTCACCCACCTCGCCCGCGAGATCACGGACGTACCGGCCGTCGCCACCCGTACCGACGAGGACACCCTCACCGGCCTGCTGGGCGTGCTCGGCGCAGCGTTCGCCGTGGGCGCGAACGTCGAGGTCGCCGAGCTGTTCGCCGAACGGCTGATCCGGCCGTTCGACCCGGATGCCGAGCCGGGCTTCATCGCCAACCTCTGCGAGATCGTCCCGGAGGTGGACGCGGCGCTGCTGGCCGACGCGTCCGCGCGGGCCGCCGTCACCGCGGGCGGCGCGCCCGCCGGTGAGGCCGTGGACGCCGCGGACATCGAGGACCCGCTGCTGCTCTTGCGCACGCTCGTCGCCCGCCGCGCCGAGTTCCCGCTGGAGACCGTCCAGGCCGACAGCAAGTTCCTCGACGACCTGCACCTCAGCTCCATCGTCGTGTCGGAGCTGGTCGGCGAGGCGATGCGCACGCTCGACCTGAACGAGCCCACCGCGCCGACCGGGTACGCGACCGCGACACTCGGCCAGGTCGCCGAGACGCTGCAGGAGCTGGTCGAGACGGGCGCCACGGGAACGGAGGACGCCGAGACGGCCGCCGCACGCATCGTCCCTCCGGGCGTCGGGCCATGGGTCCGCGCGTTCGCGCTCGACCGCCGCGCGGCGCCCGCGCCCGCCCGGACCGCGCCGCGCGCCCAAGGCGCCTGGCAGGTCGTCGGCGACCACCCCGCCGCCGGGGCGCTGCGCGAGGAGCTGGAGTCGGCACAGCTCGGCGACGGCGTCCTGGTGATCGTTCCGTCCGGGCGGGACGAGCGGCTCGCGACGCTGCGGTCTGGTGCCGAAGCCGTCCTCGCCGCCAAGCTCGTTTCAGGAAGGGACGTGAAGCGCTGCGTCCTCGTCCAGGAGGAGCCGGGCGCCGCCGGTTTCGCCAAGACGCTGCATCTGGAGGCGCCCTGGGTGGCCACGACCGTGGTCACCGCCGCCCTGGACGACCCGGCGACACCCAAGTTGCTCGCCGCTGAGGCCTCCGCGACCGATCGGTTCCGCGAGGTGGAGCATGACGGCGGCGTCCGCCGTGAGCCCGTTCTCTCGCCCGTCGAGCTGGACGGCATCGACCTGCCCCTCGGTCCCGGCGACGTGCTGCTCGTCACCGGCGGGGGCAAGGGCATCTCCGCCGAGTGTGCCCTGATGCTCGCCCGGAGGAGCGGCGCTCGGCTCGTCCTGCTCGGGCGATCAGCGCCGGACGGGGACGCCGAGCTGGCCGCCAACCTCGAACGTATGGACGCCGCCGGGGTCACCGCACGCTACCTGCGCGCCGACGTCACCGACGCGGCCCGCGTCGCCGAGGTCGTCGCGGCGGCGGAGGCGGAGTTCGGGCCGGTCACCGCCGTCCTGCACGGCGCGGGCGGCAACGTCCCCAAGCTGCTGGAGGAGCTGACCGACGAGGACTACGCCCGCACGATCGACCCGAAGGTCGCCGGCCTGGAGGCGGTGCTCGCCGCCGTCGACACCGCGCGGCTGCGGCTCGTCGTCACGTTCGGCAGCATGACCGGGCGCGCCGGGCTGCGCGGTGAGGCCCACTACGCAGTTGCGAACGAATGGCAGAGCGACCTCGTCGAACGGCTCGCTGCCGAGCTGCCGCACTGCCGCTTCCGCGCGGTCGAGTGGTCGTTGTGGTCCGGCGTCGGCATGGGCGAGCGGCTCGGCTCGGTCGAGAACCTGGCTCGCGCGGGCGTCACCACGATCACCCCCGACCAGGGCGTGAAGATCCTGTGCGACCTGGTCGCCGACCCCGCCGCCCCGGTCGTCGCCGTCGTCACCGGACGGTTCGGCGAGATGCCCACCGTGTCGTTCGGCGCGGGTGAGCTGCCGCTGCTGCGCTTCCTCGAACGGCCCCGCGTCACCTATCCGGGCATCGAGCTGGTCGCCGACGCCGACGTCAGCTGGGGCAGCGACCCCTATCTCGCCGAGCACGTGTTCGGCGGCGGGACCGAGGCCGTCCTGCCCGGCACCGTCGGCATGGAGATCATGGCGCAGGCCGCCGCGGCGCTGCTCGACCTCGACCCCGAGGCGGACGCGGCGCCCGTGCTGACCGGCGTGGAGTTCCTGCGGGCGATCGCCGTCCCCGAGGACACCACGGTCACCGTCCGGGTCGCAGCCCTGCGCACCGCTCCGGACCGCGTCGCCACCGTCGTCCGGTGCAGCACGACCAACTTCCAGGTGGAGCACTTCCGCGCGGTCTGCGAGCCGCCGGCCGCCAAGCCCAAGGGCTCGGGAGTCGTCCGGCAGGAGAACGCGGCGCTGCCACCCATGGCGATCGACCCGCAGACCGAGCTGTACGGGCCGATATTGTTCCACGGCCCGCGGTTCCGGCTGATGGGCGACATCCGCCGCGCGGACGCCTGGCACGTCACGGCACGGCTGCTGCCGGGCACCCGGGCGGACTGGTTCGGCCGCTACCTGCCGGGGCAGCTGCTGCTCGGCGACCCGGCGGCCCGCGACTCCTACATGCAGCCGCTCGTGCTGTGCGCCCCGACCGTCCTCGCGATCCCGGCGGGCGTCGACCGGCTCGTCCCGGGCCCGCACGCCGGCGCGACCCCCGCGTTCGTCCACGCCCGCTACCGGCGCGACGACACCTGCTGGGACATGGAGATCACCGACGAGGACGGCGAGCTGATCGAGACCTGGGAGGGGTTCCGGACCCGGATCGTCGAGAAGTTCCCGCTGCCCGGCGGATGGGTGCCCGCCCTGCTCGGCCCGTACGTCGAGCACGCGCTCGTCGAGTTCGGCCTGGCCGGGCGGGCGACGCTGGACACCGACCCGGCTGGCGCGTCCCGCCGCGAGGCCGCCGAACTGGCCGTCCGGCGGCTGCTCGGCGGCGACGTCACGCTGCGCCACCGCCCGGACGGCAGGCCCGAGCCGAGCACCGGCGACACCGTGTCGATCGCCCACAGCACCGGGATCACCCTCGCGACCACCACGCCCGGCTGTGACCTGGAGATCGTCACCGAACGGGGCCGGGACGTCTGGGCCGGGCTCCTCGGCACCGACGGGCTCGCCCTCACCGGGGCCCTCGTCGAGGCCCTGGAGGAGGACTTCGACACGGCCGCGACCCGCGTCTGGACCGCCGCGGAGTCCGCGGTCAAGGCCGGGCTGCCCGCTGGTACCGCGTTCACGCTCGACTCCGTTCACGAGGACGGCTGGGCCGTGCTCGCCGCGGGCGACGCGCGCGTGGCCACGCTCGCGGCCGGGATGCGGGGAGTCGCCGAGCCGGTCGTGCTGGGCGTCCTGACGAACAGGACCGCGACATGAGGGGCTATGAGTACCGGCACATCGTGACGATCGAGGACACCGACCTGCTGGGCAACGTCAACTACGTCAACTACATCAGCTGGCAGGGCCGCGCCCGCGAGCTGTGCATGCGGGAGTTCTCGCCGGACGTGGTGGCGGGGTTCGGTGACGGCGTCCGCCTGCTGACCGTCAGCTGCCAGTGCGAGTACCTGCGGGAGCTGACCGTCTTCGACGAGGTCATCGTGCGGATGTTCCTCGGCGAGGTGGGCCAGACGCAGATGACCATGACGTTCGAGTACTGGCGGCAGCGGCCCGACGGCGAGGAACTGGTCGCGACCGGCGAACAGCGCGTCGCCTGCGTCCAGCCCGACGAGCGCGGCCACATGAAGCCCGCCCGGATCCCCGAGTCGATGCGGCGCCTCATGGACGCCGTGTCGGCCGGCCGCCGCTGAGAGATGAGGATCGAATGAACGGTGTTTCCGCCACGGCCCGCTGGACAGCCGCCGCGCGCGCGGACGAGACCCGCCGCGACGACGCCCTGTTCACCGACGAGCTGGCCGGGGAGCTCGCCGGGCCGGAGGGCTTCGCGCGGTACGAGCGCTACGCCAACCCCGGGACGACTGAGTTCCTCGCCATCCGCACCCGCTACCTGGACGAGGTCATCGGCCGGTCCGCAGCCCTCACCCAGGTCGTCCTGGTCGCGGCGGGCCTGGACACTCGGTCGGTCCGGCTGGCCTGGCCTTCCGGGACCGTCCTGTACGAGCTGGACCACGCCGACCTCGTCGATTGGAAGGAGAAACGGCTTGCCGAATTGGGCGCCCGGCACGCCTGCGAGCGGCAGGCCATCGGCACGGACCTGACCGGACCGTGGGACGGGCTGCTCCGCGCCGCAGGCTGGGACTCGTCCGTCCCCACCCTGTGGATCGTCGAGGGCCTGCTGTTCTACCTACCTGAGGACGACGCCCGCACGCTCCTCGCGCGCCTCGCGTCTCTCTCCGCACCGGGCAGCGTGCTGGCCGGCGACCTGCTGAGCCACCAGTCCATGGTCAGCGAGTTCACCCAGGACGGCCTGCGCCGGCTCCACGAGGACGGCTGCCCGTGGTTGTGGGGCACCGACGATCCCGAGGACGTCCTGACCACGTCCGGCTGGACTGTGCAGGAGGTCAAGGTCCCTGGCGAGGACGGCGCATCTTTCGGCCGCTGGCCCTGGCCGCCGCTGCCCCGCGGCACCAAGGGCTTCCCAATGAACTTCCTGTTCACAACGTCGGTCTGAGCGCCGGCGGACCGGCGAAGTCAAGGCGCCGGGGCACCATTCGGGCTTGGCCCCCTGGAACCTTGGAGGAACACATGCGGCTGGACACCATTGCCGCATGATTCAGAAGACGGTGATCTCCGCCTCCCTCATGACCTGCGCCCTGTCGCTGGTCGCTGTCCCGGCCGCGCACGCCGACGACGCCGCTGCTCAGGCGCGCGGCACGTCCGGATCCGTCAACACCCGTGACAGCGGCGTGCCCGACGGCTCGGGATTCTTCTGGCACAACGGCAACGGTGCCCAGCCGAAGCACAAGTCCGTGATCATGGTCCGCGACAACAGGAAGGACGGCCAGTGGGTCAGGATCACACTGCTGCGGATCAAAAAGCCCTACAACGAGATCATCACGTCGCTCGAGAACAAGAGCGACAAGAAGATGAACAAGAAATACAAGGTCGTCAAGGTGAAGGATGGCACACGCGTCCGCCTGCGCGTCTGCCTGACCAACCGCGAAGGTGAGAAGACCCCCAGCTGCAAGCACAAGGACTTCACCGCCTGATCCACCCCACACGTAGACCGCCCCCGCCCAAAGCTGCGGGGGCGGTCGTGCCTGGGTCTGCCAGGCGGGCCGGCAGACGGGCCGGATTCGTGATCGCAGACGCGCGGGGCATGAGGGCGTATGCGCAGGTCAGTTCGGTTATGTTCCGCCACCGCCGGGTAGGGCCGGGAACGAGTCACTACGTACATCGGGGGGACGAGCATGGCTCAGATCGAGGTCAAGAATTTCCAGCGACCCGACGAAACGCGGGAGTTCGAAGGCAACGGCAAGGCCGATCTGGTGACGCTGGCCGGCAAGACGGTAGGCCGCGCGATCTTCGAGCCCGGATGGCGCTGGTCGAAGAACGTCAAGCCGATCGCCGGCACCGAACAGTGCGAGGTGTCGCATCTGGGCTTCTGCGTCTCAGGGCGCATGCGGATCTTCATGGCCGACGGCACGCAGAAGGAAGTCGCAGCCGGCGACGCCGTCGCCATCCCGCCCGGCCACGACGCCGAAGTGGTGGGCGACGAATCATGCGTCTTCGTCGACTTCGGAGAGATGTCCGAATACGCCAAGCGCACCTGACCGGCCGGTTCCTCAGCGGGCATGCCTGAAACCGTCACGGTGCACGTTGGAATGCACGGGGGGCTCGGCTGACCCCTCACCCGGTCAGCCGGCGGAGGCCGGGTCGCCCCCGGAACCGCTGACAAGGCGCCGGAATCCGCGTACTCGAAAGCGCCCCGTCCGCGGCTGACCGCGAACGGGGCGCTTTGGTACGGCGACTGCTCAACTCACTTCTTGCAGTACTTGCTCTTGCCGGAGATGTTGTGGATGGTCCAGCGGCCCGTCGAGAACTTCTTCTTCCCGTCGGTCTTGCCCTTGGTGGTCAGGCACTTGTACTGGTAAACCCATCCCTTGGTGCCGTGCTTCGCGCGGGCCTGGACGGTGGCGGGGATCCTCTTGCCCTTTGTGCAGTGATTGTTGAAGTAGACCGTGGTGGAGTTGTCGCCCTTCTTCCAGCTGAAGTTCACCCTCTTCTTGCCGCCCTTGCCCTTGCCGCAGTAGATGAAGTCCCTCTTCTGGATCTTCACGGTGTCCGTGACCGCCGCGGCCTTGGCGATGGGGGCGGCGGGAGCGGTGGGAGCGGCCAGCGCGCTCGGCGCGCTCAGCATGGCCAGGGCGATGCCGGCCGCGGCGGTGGTTCCGACGAGCTTGACGGTACGCATGGATTCCTTACATTCAGTACCGGGGAGCGGATGGACGTCGAATGCACATCGGAGCATGATCATGTGCAACGACAGTGAAATGCTCGCTGAACCCCTGTGGCGCCCGAAAGGGAGCAGGGTCCTAAACACATTCGGCTCACAACTGGTACCCAGGTACTAACACATAAGCGCCCGCTCCCATGCTGTAGGGAGCGGGCGCCGTTGGTGGATCCACCTTGCGGTCGACGTTTCTGCCTGTCAGGTGTCGGTTACTCGGATTAGGCCCTCTTGCATTACGGAGACGACCAGGTCGCCTTCGCGGGTGTAGACCTGGCCTCGGGCTAGGCCTCTGGCGCCGCCGGCGAAGGGGGTTTCTTGGTAGTAGAGGAGCCAGTCATCGGCTCGGAAGGGTTTGTGGAACCACATCGCGTGGTCGAGGCTGGCGCCCATTGTGCGCTTGTCGCCCCAGGCCAGGCCGTGGTTGAGGAGAACGGTGTCCAGAAGGGTCATGTCCGACGCGTACGTCATGAGGCAGACGTGCAGGAGGGGGTCGTCGGGGAGTTCGCCGTCGACTTTGAGCCAGACCTTGGACTCCGGGGTGGCGAGGGAGGTGTCTTTTGCGGCCTCCCAGGTGAGCGGGGTGGCGTGCCGGACGTCGAACGGGCGGCGGGCCACGAAGTCGGTGGCGAAGCGTTCACCGAAGAGGGGTGTCAGGCGGTCCTGGGCCAGCGGGATGCTCTCCGGGTCGGGCACGTCGGGCATGGGGGCCTGGTGGACTGGGCCGTCCTCGACGATCTGGAACGAGGCCGAGAGGCTGAAGATGGCCTTGCCGTGCTGGATGGCCAGGACGCGGCGGGTCGTGAACGAGCGGCCGTCGCGGACCCGGTCAACGGTGTAGACGATCGGCACCGAGGGGTCGCCGGGCCGGATGAAGTAGGCGTGGAGGGAGTGCACCGGCCGGTTGGGGGGCACGGTGCGGCCGGCGGCGACGAGGGCCTGGCCTGCCACTTGGCCGCCGAACACGCGCTGCTGGCGGTCCTCGGGGCTGCGCCCGCGGAAGATGTCGTTCTCGACCTGTTCGAGATCGAGGATGTCCAGCAACGCCTTCAGTGATTCCTTCACGCCGGCAAGTGTTGCAAATCGGAGGGTGTGGCGCGGCTCTCACCCCCTTGGTATGGGGTTTCAGGCGCGGCAGAGGGCCAGGACGGCCTCGCCATATTTGTCGAGCTTGATCTTGCCGACGCCCGGGATCTGGGCGAGGTCCTCCATGGACTCGGGGGTGCGCTCGGCGATGGCCTGGATGGTGGCGTCGGTGAAGACGACGTAGGCGGGGATCTTTTGGGCGGAAGAGGTTTCGGTGCGCCAGTCTTTGAGGGCTAGGAGGAGGCCCTCGTTGAGCTCGGCGGGGCAGTCTTCGCAGCGGCCCAGCTTGCGCTCGATCGCGGCGGTGAGGGGGCGGCCGCAGACGCGGCAGGGTTGCGGGCCCTTGCGGCCTGAACGTTTGGTGCGTTCGACGCGGGCCGGAGTCGGGGTGGCGGTCTTGGGGGTGAGGCCGTCGAGGAATCGGGACGGGCGCCGGTTGCGACGGCCTCCTGGAGAACGGGAAAGGGCCCAGGAGAGCGAGAGGTGCTCGCGTGCCCGGGTGATGCCGACATAGAGGAGGCGGCGTTCTTCTTCTATTTGTTCGGGTGTCTCGGCGTAGATGATCGGGAGCGTGCCCTCGGCCAGGCCGACCAGGAAGACGGCGTCCCACTCCAGGCCCTTGGCCGAGTGGAGGGAGGCCAGGGTGACGCCTTCGAGGGTGGGGGCGTGCTGGAGGGCGGCGCGTTCTTCCAGCTCGGCGACGAAGTCCGGCAGGCCGGCCTGGGGATTGTCGGCGGCCATGTCTTCGGCCAGCTGTGCCAGGGCGGCGAGGGACTCCCACTTTTCGCGGGCGGCGCCGGTGCCCTCGGGGGCCTCCTCGGTGAAGCCCGCGCCCCCGAGGACGTGCCGCACCGTCTGTATCAATCCGAGGCCGTCGGTCTCGGCGTCGGCACCGGCGCGGGCGGCGCCGCGCAGGCGGACGACGGCCTCGCGGACGGCGGGACGGTCGAAGAACCGCTCCGCGCCGCGCAGCACGTAGGGCACGCCCGCTGCGGCGAGGGCGGACTCGTAGGTCTCCGACTGCGCGTTGATCCGGTAGAGCACGGCGATCTCGCTGGCCGGCACGCCCTCGTCGATGAGCTTGCGGGCACGGCGGGCCATGTCGTCGGCCTCGGCGACCTCGTCGTCGTATTCGCTGAAGAGCGGCTCGGGGCCGTCCTGCCGCTGGGCGACCAGCTCCAGTTTGTGGCGGCGGGCGGTCTCGCTGCGGGACTGGCCGATCACCCCGTTGGCGAGCTGGACGACCTGCGGCGTCGAACGGTAGTCGCGCACCAGCTTGACCACCGTGGCGCCCGGGTGCTCGCGGGTGAAGCCGAGCAGGTGGTCGGGGCTGGCCCCGGTGAACGAATAGATCGTCTGGTTGGGGTCGCCCACCACGCACAGGTCGTCGCGGTCGCCCAGCCACGCGTCGAGCAGGAGCTTTTGCAGCGGGTTGACGTCTTGGAACTCGTCGACCACGAAGTAGCGGTATTGCTCGCGGACCTGGTTGGCGACGTCGCGGTTGTCGGTGAGGACGGCGACCGTCAGCTCCAGCATCCCCTCGAAGTCGAGGAGGTTGCGCTCGCGGCGGAGTTGCTCGTACATCGAATAGACCCGGGCCACGTCGACCACGTCGTTCGGCGCCTTGCGGGACGACCGGGCGACCGCGGCCGCGTAGTCTTCGGGGCGGGTCTGGGTGACCTTGGCCCACTCGATCTCCGCCGCGATGTCGCGCAGCTCGGTGCGGCCGAACGACAACCGGCAGGCCCGCGCCGCGTCCGCCACCACCGGGATCTTGGACTCGATGATCTTGGGCGTGTCGCCGCCGATGACGCGCGGCCAGAAGTACGACAGCTGCCGCAACGCCGCCGCGTGGAACGTGCGGGCCTGCACGCCGGGCGCGCCGAGACGGCGCAGCCGCCCGCGCAGCTCTCCGGCGGCACGAGTGGTGAACGTCACAGCGAGCACCCGCTGCGGCGCGACGACACCGGTCAGTGTGGCGTATGCGATGCGGTGGGTGATCGCCCGGGTCTTGCCGGTGCCGGCGCCCGCGAGCACGCAGACCGGCCCCTGAACGGCCTCAGCGACCGCCCGCTGCTCCGGATCAAGCCCCTCCAGAACCCCCTCAGCCTCCATGGCCCCATCCTTGCAGCCGCGAGGGACGGAATCGGCCTCCTGCGCCAACTGTGGATAACCTCTGGAATGCGACGCGGCCCCCGGATGTTGTGCTGGTCGGCCGCAGCACCCCAGAACTTTGACAGGAGAAGACGTACAGATGGCGACGCCGACCACCGAACAGGCCAGGGGCCCGATCGGCCAGCTCACCATGTACACCACGACCTGGTGCGGCTTCTGCCGTCGCCTCAAGAGCCAGCTGGCCCGCGACGGCATCCGCATGGCGGAGGTCGACATCGAGCGCGACCCGGCCGCCGCGGAGTACGTGATGAGCGTCAACGGCGGCAACCAGACCGTCCCCACCGTGACCCTGGTCGACCCGACCGGTGAGCAGCACGTCCTCACCAACCCGAGCGCCAAGACCGTCAAGCGACTGCTCGGCGTCTGAGACTGTCACAAGACCTATGGAGGCCCCCGCTGCGGCGGGGGTCTCCGTATGTCGAACGGCGGGCATGTCAGAACGGCGCCATGTCAGAACGGCGGGCATGTCAGAACGGCGGCATGTTCGGCAGCTCGCCTCCGTACCACCGCATGATCAACTGCGCCGCGATCGACAGCGGCCCGGGCGCGACGATCTGCCCAGCCTCGATCGCCGCGCGCAGCTCGTCCCTGGTGTACCAGGCCGCGTCCAGGATCTCCTCCGGGGCCGGCCGCAGTTCCAGGTCGCCGTACGCCCGCGCGAAGAAGCCGAGCATGAGGCTCTGCGGCAGCGGCCACGGCTGGCTGCCCAGGTAGCGGACGTCCCGTACGGCCAGCCCGACCTCTTCGCGCACCTCACGCGCGACCGCCTGCTCCAGCGACTCCCCCGGCTCGACGAAGCCTGCCAGGATCGAACGACGGTCCTCCGGCCACTGTGGCCCGCGGGCCAGCAGGATCCGCTCGTCGTCGTCCTGAACCAGCATGATCACGGCCGGGTCGACCCGCGGGAACTGCTCGGACCCGTCGGCCGGGCAGACCCGTACATGCCCTGCCGCCGCGAGCTCCGACGGCCCTCCGCAACGTGGGCAGAAGCGGTTGGTGGCGTGCCAGTGCTCCAGCGCGACCGCGTGCGTCAGCAGTCCCGAGTCCAGGTCTTCCAGCAACGCGCCGACCCGCCGGATCCCGGCCTTCTCGGCGCCCTCGATCACCGGCAGCGGCCCGGCGACGGCGACGGCGAAGTAGGCGATCCCGTCGTCGTCCACGCCCAGCAGATAACGGTCGCCGTCCGGCACGTCTGAGGGCGAGAGCAGCAGCAGGGCCGGGCCGCTTTCCACGCGGACGAGCGCCCGCCCCTGCTCGATCATCAGCACCCGGGTACGCGGGTCGGCCCACGCGGCCTCGACCCAGGCGTCATCCTTACGGCGTTCGGCGACCCGGTCGAGGGTGCCGCGCGCCAGGGCCAGCCACTGCAGTGTCTCGGACAAACGGCCTCCCCAAGAGCGGACAATCACGCCTAACGCAGCGCGGTCGCGAGCTCTTCCCACAGGTAGGCGGCCGCCTCGGCGCCCTTGAGCAGCAGTGGCATCTCGACCTTCTCGTTCGGCGCGTGGATCTGGTCGTCGTCCAGCCCGACGGCGACGAAGACCAGCGGCGCCTTCAGGATGTCGGCGAGGTCGGCCTCCGGGCCGCTGCCGCCCTCCCGGGTGAACAGGATCTCCTTGCCGAACGCCTTCTCCATCGCCCGCCGCGCCGCGCGTACGGCCGTGGAGTCGATCGGCGAGAAGCACGGCCGCACGCCGTCGGCGGCGATGTTCACCTCGCTCCGGATCCCGGCCGGGGTGTTCGCCGCCACGAACTCCTTGAACGCCTCCTGCACGGTGCGCGGCTCCTGTCCGGCCACCAGCCGGAACGAGATCTTCGCGTGCGCCTCACGCGGGACGATCGTCTTCCCGCCCGGTCCGGTGTGGCCGCCCCACATGCCGTTGACCTCGGCGGTCGGCCGCGCCCAGACGCGCTCCAGCGTGGTGTAGCCCTTCTCCCCGTACGCGGCGCCGCTGTTGCCGGCCGTCTTGAGCCACGCCGCCTCGTCGAACGGCAGCCGCGCGAACAGCTCGCGCTCCTCGGCCGTCAGCGGAACGACCCCGTCATAGAAGCCGGGCAGCGTGACCCGTCCGTCCTCGTCGTGCAGACCGGCCAAGAGGGAGGCCATCGCGTGCAGCGGGTTGGGGACGGCGCCGCCGAACGACCCGGAGTGCAGATCGATGTCCGGCCCGTACAGCGAGACGCTCACCTCCGTCAGGCCGCGCATCCCGGTGCACATGGAGGGGACGTCGGCGCTCCACATCGTCGTGTCGCTGATGACCACGGCGTCGCACGCCAGCCGATCCCGCCGTTCCTGGAGCAGCTCGGGGAAGTGCGCCGAGCCCGACTCCTCCTCGCCCTCGACCAGCAGCTTGATCGTCACAGGCGGGGCGGTGGCGCCGGACGCGGCGAGCCCGGCCGCGATCCCCAGCGTGTGGAAGAAGACCTGGCCCTTGTCGTCGGACGCCCCGCGCCCGTACAGCCGGTCGCCCTTCTCCACCGGGCTGAACGGATCGGTGTGCCATTCGGCGAGCGGCTCCACGGGCTGGACGTCGTGGTGCCCGTAGATGACCACCGCAGGCGCGTCCGGGTCGGCGGCCGGCCATTCGGCGAAGACCGCGGGCAGTCCGCCCGTCTCCCACACCTCGACCGTCGGGAAACCCTGCCCGCGCAGGTAACCGGCCAGCCACTCCGCCGAACGCCGTACATCCGCATGGTGCGCCGGATCCCCCGAGATCGAGGGGATCGCCAGCCACTCCTTGAGATCGGCGAAGAACCGCTCCCGGTTACCCTCGATATACGCCGCTACGTCCACGTTTCCCGTGCTCCCTTGCACATCGTTCCCCATGGCACTGTAGGGGATGGCACTGTAGGCGTTGGGCACACCTATCCCGGGAGTCCCCCTTGATCCTTATCGACCCGCCGCTGTGGCCCGCGCGCGGACGGGTGTGGTCACACATGGTCAGCGATGTCTCGTACGAGGAGCTGCACGTGTTCGCCCGGGCTCTGGGCGTGCCGCCGCGCGCGTTCGAACGCGACCACTACGACGTGCCCTCCCACCTGTACCAACAAGCCATCGACCTGGGCGCCGAGGCAGTCGGCTGCCAGGAGCTCGTCGCCCGCCTGATCCGGGCGGGCCTGCGCCACCGCAAGTTCACCGGCCCCGTCAGGCCCTCAACAGCATGAGCTCGGTCTCGATGTTGCGCCGGGCCACAGCCTCAAAACGTTCACGCGCCGGAGCGGTGTGGAAGAGCGCGGGCAACTCCAGCAGCCCCGCCAGCACGTCGGCCCGGCCGGGCTTGAAGAACTCGTCCGGCACGAACGCGTACTCCTCGCGGACGGCGGCGGCGTACGCGGCGTACCGCTCGGGATCGGAGCCGAGGATCGCCAGGTCGGCATCGCACAGCACCTGGCCGTTGCGGTCGCCGTCCTCGGGGGCGTGGGTCTCGGTGAGGACGATGAGACGTGACACTTCTGCGACGCGCTCGGGCGTGAGGTCGGTGTCGGTGAGCATGCGTTCCGCGAGCCGGGCGCTGCGTTCCTCGTTGTCGGCGCGCTCCGGGTCGTACACCGCGTCGTGGAACCATGCCGCCAGACGTACGGCGTCGGCGTCCGCCGCGTGGCCCGCCAGTTCGTCCACGAGATCCAGGACGGCGGTCAGGTGCTCACGGGTGTGGTAGCGGCGGTGGTCCTCGCCGTAGCGGGCAGCCAGTTCCTCGCCGATGTGCCGCGTCTGCGACCCAGCCAGTTCCATCCAGCGGTCGACAAGATCCATGCATCCATCCTGGCGGAAATCAAGACAGCCAAGCGCAGCTTGTCCTTTGATTGGGTGGCTGGGTGGGGGCTGTGGGAATGGCGTAGGAGGACACGCGGTGGCATCGTTCTTCCGCCCACCTTGCGCCCTGCGACGCTAAGGTGGGCACTTCGACTTAGGCAAGCCTTACCTTACCTACTGCTGAAGGAGATGGGTGGCCGTGGCCGCCTCGCTCTACCTCGTCGCCGGCAAGGTCACCGACTCGGTGACGTACGGGTTCCTCCCCGCCGTCGCCCGGCTGGACCTCGACGTCGTGCTCCTCACCGACCGGCCCGCCGACCACGCCAAGGTGTTCAGCGGGCGGATCGTGGCGTGCGACGTCACCGACTTCCGGGAGATCGTCGCACACATCGACGCGGATCGCAGTGCCGATCCCCGTGCGATCTTCACCAACAGCGACTGGCTCCAGGCTCCCGTCGCCCTCGCGGCCGCCTATTTCGGCCTGCCCGGTAAGGACTGGCGTGCCGCGACCCGTACGAAGAACAAAGCCCTGATGCGGACCCACCTCAGGGATCTCGACCCGGTCTTCTCGGCGGACGCAGACGCCGTAGCGGAACACCCGGGCAACGCGCCGTTTCCCCTCGTCCTCAAGCCACGCGAGGGCGTGGCCAGCGAGGACGTCTTCCTCGTGCACGACGCCGCTGAGCTTGCCGCCAGGCGTGCGGAGATCCGCGAGCGCCGCAAGGATCCGCTCGTCGTCGAGGAGTACCTCCCGGGCAGGCTCCACACGCTCGAGACCCTCGGCGACGCCACCGGCCATATGCGCGTGCTGGGGTCGTTCCGCACCGAGATCTCCCCGCCGCCCCATTTCATCGAAGAACGGCTCGAATGGGCGGCGCCGCCCCCCGAGACCACCCAAATCATCGAGCAGCTCCACGCGCTCGGCGTGGGCTTCGGCGCCAGCCACACCGAGTTCGTCGTCCACAAGGGCAAAGCACGCCTGATCGAGGTCAACTACCGCGTCATCGGCGACCACTGCGACTTCCTGATGGCCGACCTCCTGGACATCCCCCTCTTCGAGCAGATCCTCAGCGTTCATCTGGGCGAGCCGCTCCCCCCAAAGTCCGAGCGCCCGCGACGCCATGCCGTCGCCGAAGTGGTGATGGCCGAACGCGCCGGGACGCTCGTCGAGGCGCCCGAGGCCCAGGAGCACACTCACGACCGCGTAAGGATCGCCTACCGGCCGCAGCGCGCCAAGGGCGACACCATCGAGATCACCAACACCAACCGGGACTACCTCGGCACCATCCGGGCCATCGGCCCCGCCCAGGACGAGGTGGAGGCGGCCATCGACCACTTCCGGGCCGCACACGACTGGACGGTCGCGTGAACGAAGGGCCGCTGGCAGCGCGGGTGCTGGACACTCTGCTGCGCGAGGACTACGCCGGAATGCGACGCTACGTCAATCCCGACCACCGCGTTCTGGACCTGCCGGGCGACCAGCTGGGCGGCGCGCAGATCGTCCGGCTGCGCAAGGGCGGCTTCCTGACCGACCTGGTGGTCGACCCGGCGCAGAACCTCCGGCTGGACGACGTGTTGTCGGCGGTACGGCGGATCGCCGATCCCCGTGACGATGTGAGGGCGTTCGAACGCGAGTGCCGGGAGGCGGCGGTCACCCTCCGCCTGCACGAGCACGCCCAGCGGGAGGTCCTCGACCGGCTCGGCCAGGCTCCCGAGGACGTCCGGCACGGCCCCGGCACGTTCTACGAGACGCTCGCCGCGTACACCGACCATCCCGTCTACCCGACAGGCCGCTGCCGTACCGGGCTGAGCACCTCCGACCTGCGCCGCTACGCACCCGAGTTCGGCCCGTCGTTCGAGCTGCGCTGGGCTGCCGTGCCTCGTGACCGGGTCACGTCGGCAGGCGTCCGGCCCGAATGGTGGCCGCAGCCCGCCGAAACCGGCCTCGACCCCGCCCTGGCCGCCACCCATGATCTCTTCCCGGTGCATCCCCTCACGGCGTCGGCCCTGCGCAACGACCCGGATGTCCTGCTGAGCCCTGAACGGCATCTCCGCGTTCGCCCGACACTCTCCATGCGGACTCTGGCGGTCACGTCGCTGACCCACCTCAAAGTGCCACTGACCACCAGCACGCTCGGCCTGCGTAACCGGCGCACGATCGTGCCGGGCACGCTCTCCGACGGCGCCCGCGTCGAACGGATCCTGGATCGGGTGCTGGAACGCGAACGAGACCTGCCGATCCTCCTCGCCGACGAGCAGACGTACGGCCACGCGGGCTCTCCGTTCCTCGGCCATCTCGTACGGCGGTTCCCGGCCGAGACGGCGCGCGCGCACGTCATCCCGGTGGCGGCACTGCTCGCCGAAGACCCGGACGGCGGTTACGTGATCGAGCGGTGGAACGTCGAAGCCACCTTCGGCGCGTACCTGGACGCCCTCCTCGCCTGGAATGTTGCCCTCTTCCGCTACGGCATCGCACTCGAAGCGCACCAGCAGAACGTGTCCGTCGTCCTCAACCAACACGACCCGTTGAAGCTGCTGCTCAAGGACAACGACGGCGCGCTGATCGATCCGGTGAGGCTGGCCGCCGGCCTGGACACGAGCGACACGCCCCGCCACTTCCTCGACTGCGACTTCAACGACCTGCGGATGACGACCACCGACCAGGAGGCGCTCGCCCGCGTCTTCGTCACGATCACCCTGCACCTGTGCGCCGCGGCGCCCGCCTTCGGGCTGGCCGAACGCGGCCTTCTCCCGCTGCGCACCGGCCTGGCGATGCTCCGCGACCGGCTCGACGCGCTGCTCGGCCCGGACGACGCGTTCCTGCGGGCGCGCACGCTGGACGCCGACCGGCTGCCGACCAAGGCGATGGTCACCGCCGGGACGCTCGTGGACAAGGCCCGCACCGGCGCGGCCGACATCAACAAGCACTACGGCCCGCTCGGGCCCAACTATCTCCGGGACGACCCTTGCTCCTGACAGGACGACCGCTCGGGGCCGGCGACGCGTCGGCGACCGCCCTCCTCAACTGCCTGATCCGGGAGGTCTGCGCGCCCGAGCACCAGGTATGGCCGGACGGCGCGCACCTGCTGTTCCGGCTGCCTCGGGTCGGCGTGATGTTGCGCGCGGGCCTCGTCCGCCCGCCGTCCGGGCCCACGTTCCGGATCGCGCCGCCGTACGAGGAGCGGCGCGGGAACGACTGGATCACGGCGGGCTGGGACCGGCTGGCCGACCTGATCGCGGGCGAACTGGAGCTGGCGACGGGGCGGGCCAATCCCGAGTTCCTCGGCCAGGTCACCGATGGGCACACCGCCCTGGAGACGATCCTCTCGTCCCGGAGCCTCGCAGCCTCCGCCGAGGTCGCCGAGGTCGCCGACGCCGTCGACCGCTACGTGGAGTCCGAACAGTCCCTCGTCACCGGCCACCGGTTCCATCCCTCCCCCAAGGCACGCCAGGGATCGCCCGCCGACTGGCTCCCGTACGCGCCGGAGACGCGGTCGCGTTTCCGGCCTCGCTGGCTGGCCGTGCGCGAGGACGTTCTGGCGGAGGAAGGCGACCCGGCGGCGTTCGCGCACCTCGAATCGTTCGGCCCCGCCGTGCCGGACGGCTTCCGCCTGTTGCCCGTTCACCCCTGGGAGCTGCGTCTTCTCGCCGACCGGCCCGTCCTCCGCCGCGCGTTCGCCAAGGACCTCATCCGCGACCTCGGTACGGAAGGGCTCGGCGCGGAAGGCGGCATCGAGGCCGTTCCGACGTCGTCCGTCCGCACCGCCTACCTGCCCGCCGCCGACACGTTCTGCAAGTTCAGCCTCGACATCCGCATCACCAACTGCGTGCGGAAGAACGCCTGGTACGAGCTGACCGGAGCCGTCGTCCTCGACCGCTTGGTCCGCAGGGTCTTCGACGGCATAGACGCCACCTTCCTCTCCGAGCCTGCCTACCGCAGCGTGGCTCTGGCTGACCGGCGGCTGTACGAGGGACTCGGCGTGATCCTGCGCCAGGGAGTACACAGCCTCCCCGGGACACCCCTCCTCACTGCCGCTTTGGCCGACCCCTATGGTTCGCTCCTGGCGAGCCTGCCCGTCCTGGCCACTCCGGACGGCGCCATGGCTTGGTGGAAGGCGTACGTGCGCCAGGTCGCGCCACCCGTTCTGCACACCTACCTGGAGCACGGGATCGTCCTCGAACCGCACCTCCAGAACGTGCTGGTCTGCGTCGACGACGACGGAATGCCGGTCCACGCCGCCTTCCGCGACCTCGAAGGCACCAAGCTCGTCGGCGGCCGATGGGACCACCTCGACCACCTCACCGGTCTTCCACCCCGCGTACGCGAGGCCATGACGTACGACGCCGACCGTGCCTGGAACCGGGTCGTCTACTGCCTCCTCGTCAACCACCTGACGGAGACCGCCGCCGCCGTGGCGGACCTGCACCCGGCACTCGACGCGCAACTCTGGCCGGCCGCGCGGCGCTACTTCGCCGGATACGAACGCCATCCGGAGGTCAGGGCGCTCCTCGCCGGAGTGCCGCTGCCCGCCAAGGCCAACCTCCGTGCACGCTGGGCCCGTACCGCCGACCGCACCGCGACCTACGTCCCGGTGCCCAATCCGCTCGCCCCGCCCGCGCCGCAACTCAACTGACAGCGCCACAACTCAACTGACTGGGCCTAATCCACTACAGAACGGGTATGTCGCTGACTCCCCCGCGGAGAGAAGGAGAGACGACCGTGCTGGAACGGGTGCGAACGTGGGCGGGTCTGGGGGTCCGGGCGACCCGGGCGGTCAGGGACGGCGGGATGTTGCAGCCGATCCGCCCCGACCGGGCGGCGCGACTGCCCTTCCAGTACTTCCGCTTCGGCCCGGTGCCGGCCACGGTCGGCGCGATGTCGGCCCTCCGCTATCCCAGCCGCACCGCGCTGATCGATGAGCGCGGCTCGATCACCTACGCCGAGCTCGAACGCCAGGTCGCCGCGTTCGCCACCGCCCTGCGCGCACGCCTCGGCGAGGAGGAACGGGTCGGCGTGCTGTGCCGTAACCACCGGGGCTTCGTGACGGCGGTGCTCGCCGCGTCCCGGCTCGGAGGCGACGTCGTGCTGTTCAACACCGACTTCTCCGGACCCCAGCTCGGCGAGGTGGCCGAACGCGAGGGCATCGCCCTGCTGGTCCACGACCAGGAGTTCGATGAGGCCGTGGACGACTCCTCGTTCGCAGCCCAGCGGGTCCACGCCTGGGTCGACGACGAGGATTCCGCCAAGTACGACTCGATCGACGGCCTGATCAGGATGACCGAGGCGCAGCCGCTGCGTCCCGGCTCGCCCAGCAAGGTCATCGTGATGACGTCCGGGACGACCGGCACGCCCAAGGGGGCCCGGCACGACATCTCGCTCAGCTCGCTCGCCCCTGTGGCGTTGAGCCACTTGATGCGCATCCCCTTGCGTTCAGGCGCCCCCATTGTCATCGCGCCGCCGCTCTTCCACGTGCTCGGCTTCGCCTACACGTCGGTCGGCCTCGGCATGGGGATGCCGCTGGTGCTCCGTCGCCGGTTCGACGCCGCGGAGATCCTCCGGTCGATCGAAGAGAACGAGGCGGAGGCGCTGGTGGCCGTGCCGGTCATGCTCCAGCGGATCCTGGACGTCGCCGAGGGCAGGCGGCCCGCGTCACTCGAGGTTGTGATCTGCGGTGGCTCGGCCCTGCATCCGCACCTTTCCGAGGCGTTCATGGACGCGTTCGGCGACGTGCTGATCAATCTGTACGGGGCGACGGAGACGGGCTGGGCGACGATCGCCACGCCCGAAGACCTGCGGGCGGCCCCGGGCACGGTGGGCAAGCCCTCGTTCCGGCTCACCATCAAGATCCTGGACGAGGACGGCAACGAACTGCCGGCAGGCGAGGTCGGCGAGATCTACACCGGGGGCGGACTGCGCTTCAGCGGCTACACCGGGGGCGGTGGCAGGGACGTGCGCGACGGCCTCACGGGCACCGGCGACCTCGGGCACTTCGACGAGGAGGGCCGGCTCTTCATCGACGGCCGCGCCGACGACATGATCATCTCCGGGGGCGAGAACGTGTTCCCCGGCGAGGTGGAGGACCTGCTCGGCCGCCACCCCGACGTCGCGGAGGTGGCGGTCACCGGCACGGACGACGAGAAGTTCGGCGAGCGCCTGGTCGCCTACGTCGTACGAACCGAGAACACCGACGTCACCGAGGACGACCTCAAGGCGTACGTGAAGCAGCATCTGGCCCGCTACAAGGTCCCGCGCGACGTGCACTTCGTCGACGAACTACCCCGCACCAGCACGGGCAAGGTGCGTCCGAAATCGCTCCCCGGGTGACTCCAGGTGACCCCCGGGAGCCGCTCCCGGGGGCCGGTGCACGCGGTCCGCTATGAGTCCGCTATGACGTCAGATGGTCCTCAGGCACTTGTTCAGGACCCAGCCGGAGGCGGTTGTGCCGCTCGGGTTGACGTAGGCCCAGACCCTGCTGCTGCCCCCGCAGAGCTGAGCCGTGTAGCTCGCCCCGTTCTGCGTGCTGAGCTTGCAGCCGATCTGGCCTTCCATCATCGTGCCGAGAATGCGTGAGGTGCCGCGCGGCTCGCTGTAGACGCCGATGTTCACCTTCGCCTTCACGGAGACGCTACAAGCCTGGATCGCGGCCTGGCCGGAGGTGGGACCGTCCGCCATCGCGGCGGGGACGGTAAGGCCGAGACCGCTGAGGGCCACGGCGGCGACGCATGCGGCTCGGGCCACACTGCGCTTGTTCATCTGGGACTTCCTTCCAGTTCCACGCGGGTCGTCGCCCCGCGTCAAAACCGGACCCTAGTGGCGATCACCAGGCGAATTGATCTTGATGGGTGGATATGGCCCAGATCACACCACCCATGGCCCCGGCCGGCATCGCAGGGCCCGATCAGGCGGCCCCGGCGCGTTGGCGCTTGGCGGCCATGCAGATGCGGGCGAGGTCGTTGAGGGCGTCGGCGCGGCGCTCGTCGAGCGAACGGCCGTCGTCGGCCGACGACTCGGCGAGGGTGTCGATCACCAGGGAGAACACCGGCCACTCGGCCGGGCCGATGGAACCCTGGAAGTCGACGCCGTCGGCGAGGTCGTCGAGGTCGAGGTTGCGTGCGAACGTCGCGAGAGCCGCCTCCGCCGCCACGATGCCGATGCGCATCGCCAGGGCAGCGGGCTCACGATCGAGGGGAAGTGCCGCAGTAGAACCCATGTTCGACACGATAGCCGAGTGCGGCGATCTCAGTCGAACATTTGAGCGAAACTCAGGGTGCTATTCCGCAGAAGAAGGCGTTCGAGTGGGTGAAGTGAAGCTCGCCGTCCACCTCGCTGGGCCGCATGCCGGTCTCCGGGCCGCCGGCCAGCTCGTCCGCCAGTTCCTTCCGGATCTGCGCGGCCGCCGCGGACGGCGTATGCGACTGCTCAAGCCACGGCTCCAGGGGGCGTACGAGATCGAACGGGTCGGTCCGTTTCACCTCCGCGCCCGCCGAGGCCAGCAGCTCGGAGATCTGGTCGGCGGGCAGGATCGTACCGTGCGAGGGGTCGCGCAGCCGCTCGATCCGGTCAACGTCGGCGGCGCCGATCGACTCGTCCCGGACGAGATCCGCGACGACCACGGCCGCGCCGGGACGGCTGACCCGCACCATCTCGCGCACCGCGGCCTCCGGGTCCGGGACGTGATGCAACGCGAAGCGGCAGATGACGAGCGTGAACGAACGGTCGAGGTAGGGCAGGCCGGCGGCGTCCCCGCGCGTGAACGTCACGTTGGTCAGGTTGTCCGCGTCCGCCTCGCGCTTGCCCTGCTCCAGCATGGCGGGGGTGAGGTCGAGCGCCGTGACGTGACGCACGCGCCGGGCGATCGCACGCGAGACCAGGCCGGTCCCCGCCGCGACCTCCAGCACGATGTCCTCCGGGTCGAGCTCCGGCTCCATGAACTGCACGAGCCTGGCCAGGTTGACGGTGAACTCCATGTTCAGCCGTGGATCCCCGAACGCCGCCGCCTGCTTGGAGAACTCACGTACGACCTTCTCACCATGGGTCACCGTCACGCTGCCTCCTTGATGGGGTTTCCCGGATACTCCCTGAAACCACGCAGCGTGAACAGAGGTGAATGGCTCACATATCGGCAAAGAAGCTCAAACTGCCGGGATCTGCTCCAGCAGCGCGGCGAGCCCGGCCTCGTCGAGCAGGTCGGCGGGCCGGACGGTGACGTTCGCGCTCACATAGTGGAACGCCGCGCTGACCTGCTCCACCGGCACACCCGCCAGCTCCGCCCAGGCAAGCCGGTACGCCGCGAGCTGCACGGAGGCGAAGCGCGCGTCGTCGCCAGACGGCGGGCGGCCGGTCTTCCAGTCGACGACCTCGTAGCCGTCGGCGGTGCGGAAGACCGCGTCCATGCGCCCGCGCACGAGCCGGTCGGCGATGATCATCTCGAACGGCACCTCGATGTCGAGCGGCTCCCGGGCGGCCCACTCGGACTCTTCGAACCGTTCTTGCAGGTGCGCGAGCTGCGTGTCCTCGGCGGCGCCCTCGTCGGCGGCGCCGGGAAGCTCGTCGGCGTCGAGGAGGCGCTGCTGCCCCCAGCGGCCCTCCAGCCAGGCGTGGAAGGCCGTGCCGCGGCGCGCGTACGGGGCGGGCGGGCGCGGCATCGGGCGGCGGATATGGCGGGCCAGCGCGGCCGGGTCACGGGCGAGCGACACCAGCGACGACACCGACAGGTGCGCGGGCAGCTCCACCTGGAGGCCGTCGCCGCTCCGGCCCCGGTCGCGCTCGGCCAGCAGCAGCTCGACGTCGCGCGCCCACGCGGTCATACGTGCGCGGTCGGCGTCCTCCAGCCCGGCGTCCCCGGCCCACAACAGGTTCCGGCCGGTCATCGCGTCCTCGACCATCCGGGCACCCTCGACGATCGCCTCGTAGCGTTCGCGCTCGGAGATGCCGGAACGGCCCCGGTCGCCCGGCCCGGCAGGCCACTGCGCCTCCTCCGCCTCAGCGAGCAGCGGGTTGGGGGTGCCCTCCTCCGGCGGCTCGGCCCAGACCACGACCTGCCCGGCGTTGCCCGCCATGCACGTTTCGCGGACTTCCTCCAGGAACGGCGACGGCCCGAGCGGGCGGCCCGACGAGCCCCACCAGTAGCCGGTGGTGATGAGCAGGCTCGACGCGCGGGTGACGGCGACGTAGGCGAGCCGCCGTTCCTCACGCAGGTCCCGCTCGCCACAGGCCTGGTCGAACGCGGCCAGATCGTCCTTCTCCAAGCCGCGCAGGGCGGGCAGGTCGGCGCGGTCGCCGCGCAGCATGAACGGCAACACGCGCGGGTTGGCGGTCCAGCGGGTGGCGTTCTGTGGCGGGGAAGGGAAGATCGAACCCTTGGCGGGGCCGCCGCTCTTCTGCGGCGTGTACGAGAGTCCGGGCACGATGACGACCGGCCATTCCAGGCCCTTGGACGCGTGGACGGTGAGCAGCTTGACGCTGTTGGTCTCGCCGACCCGCCCCGCCTCCAGCCCGAACTCCTCGGTCTCGGCGGCCTTGAGGTAGGCCAGGAACGCGCCGAGCGTCGGGTCCTCGGCGTCACCGGCGAACGTCGCGGCGGCGTCGATGAACGCGTCGAGGTCGGCCCGCGCCGTGACCGGATCCAGCCCGGACCGGGCCGCGACCTCGATGTCCAGGCCGAGTGCCCGTTCCACCTCGTTCACCAGGTCGGGCAGCGGCAGGCCGACCTGGGAGCGGAGCCCGCGCAACTCGTCGCGGAGCCGCCTCAACCGCCCGTACCCCTCGGGCGAGTACGTCTCCGGCGGGCCGAGGTCGTCGAGCGCGTCGACCAGGCTCCCGGTCTCCTGGTTGAGCTCGCTGACGAGTTGCCGCAGCGGATCGTCAGCCGCCGAAGCCGCCTCCCCGGCCACGGGCTCCCCGGCCACGGGCTCCCCATCCGCAGGCACCCCGTCCGCAGCCCCTCCATCCGCGGACCCCTCATCCGCAGGCGCCCCAACCCCAGGCGCCCCAACCGCAGACTCCGCCGCCGGAGGCTCTTCGGGGCGTTCGGGCGGGGTGACGTCACGGGCGGCCTCCTGAGCCAGCGCCCGCGCGCGGCGGCCCAGGGCGACCAGATCACGCGGCCCGAGCCGCCAGCGCGGCCCGGTCAGCAACCTCGCCAGTGACGCGCCGGACGTCGGGTCGTGCATCGCGCGCAGGGTGGCGACGACGTCCTGCACCTCGGGCACGGTGAGCAGGCCGCCGAGGCCTACCACCTCGACCGGGATGCCACGGCTCTCCAGCGCGCGCCGGATCAGCGGGAACTGCGACCGTTTGCGTGCCAGCACCGCGACGTCGGAGTACTGCAGCGGCTCGTCCTGCGGCGCGCCGTCCGGGGCGATCTCAGGGTCGGCCGCCATGAGCCCGGCGATCCGGGCGGCGATCCGTTCCGCCTCGTCCTCGACCGTCTCGAACAGCGCGCACTCGACCCGGCCGCGGCCCTCCCGCCCCGCGCCCGGCACGAGCCGGGGCACGGCCGCGGTCTCTGCCCGCAACTCGTCCTGGATGCGGGCGGCCGCGTCCAGGATCTGCTCGCCGTTCCGGAAGCTCCGGCTCAGCTGGACGACCGGTGCCTTGTCCGGCTGCCGCCCGGCGATCGGGGCGTTCAACGGGAAGTCGTAGGCGAAGCGCAGCAGGTTTCCCGCGCTCGCCCCGCGCCACCCGTAGATCGACTGGCACGGGTCGCCGACCGCCGTGACCGGATGCCCCCCGGCGAAGAGCGACTTGAGCAGGACGAGCTGCGCCTGGCTGGTGTCCTGGTATTCGTCCAGCAGCACCACCGAGAAGCGCGACCGTTCGATCATCCCGACCTCGGGATGTTTGTAGGCGATGCGCGCTGCCAGCGACATCTGGTCGCCGTGGTCGACCACCTCGCGGCCGGCCTTGGCCTTGGAGTACGACTCGATGAGCGGCATCAGCTGTTCGCGTACGGCGTGCTTGGCGAGGATGTCGCGCTGTGCTTTGAGGGGCTTCTTCAGCCCGGCGAAGCGTTCGTCCAGCCACGCCCCGACCTTGCGCACGTCGTTCGCGGTGCGCAGGTGCTCCGACAGGTCGCCGGACAGCTCCATGACGGCCTTGGTGACCGTGTCGGGCTGCCAGTCGATCTTGTCCATCGGGCCGCCGTACGCGTCGACGACGCGCGAGCAGATCTGCCACGCCACCGCCGGGGAGATGAGCCGCATCGTCGGCTCCAGCGCCTCGCGCAGCGCGTGGTCGCCGAAGAGCCGGGCGGCGTACGAGTGGTACGTCGACACCATCGGCTCACCGTCGAAGAGCTGCTCGCCGCCGAGCCGCTCCAGCTCGTCCCCGGGGAGCATCTCCTTGAGCTTGTCGAGGCGCTTGCGCACCCGGATGCCGAGCTCGGCGGCGGCCTTGCGGGTGAACGTCAGGCCGAGCACGCGTTCCGGGCGCACGAACCCGTTGGCGACCAGCCAGACCACGCGCGCGGCCATGGTCTCGCTCTTGCCCGACCCGGCGCCCGCGATGACCGCCATGGGCGCCAGCGGAGCCTCGATCACACGAGCCTGTTCCTCGGTCGGTTCGGGGATCTCCAGCAGCCGCGCCAGCTCGGCCGGAGTGATCATGGACCGACCTGCCCCCCTTCCTCATGAACCGGGCAGCAGGACCGTACCGGGCAGGTGCGGCATTTGTCGTTCGCGCGGGCCTGGAACACGTCGCTCGCCATGCCGGTGGCGACGATCTCGACCAGCTTCTTCGGCCACTCGGGATCGTCGTCCTCGCCCGGCGGCGGCTGCTCCTGCTCGCGCGCCTTGGCGGTGAACGCGGCCTTGCCGACCTGGATCAGCTTGGCGCCGCCCGGCTCGATCAGCCCGTGCCGCTCGAACGCGCCGAGCATCACCGCGTACTGGTAGACGCCGAGCTGCGGGTGCCGGGCCAGGTCGTCCTTGGGCACGGCCGTGGACGAGGTCTTGATGTCGATGATGACCGCGCGCCCGTCGGCGTCGCGTTCGGCCCGGTCGATCCGGCCCTTGATGACGACGCGGCCGAGATCGACCTTGAACGACTCCTCCAGCGCGACGACCTCGTTGGGGTTGTCGCGGTGCCAGGTCAGGAACTTGTCGACCATCGTGGTCGCCTGGTCGCGCTGCTTCTCCGAGTACCAGGCGCTCCGGAACTCCAGGTCGTTCCAGATCTCGTCGAGCCGCCGCGCGACGTCCACCTCGGTGACGCCGTCGTCGGCGCCGGCCATCTCGGCCACCGCGTGGATGACCTTGCCCATCGTGCTGTACTCGTTCGGCCCGCCGTCCTGCGCGCCGACCGCCGAGGCCAGCAGCCAGCGCAGCCCGCACGTGGTGAACGCCTCGACCTGCGACGGCGAGATCGTGATCTGCTCGTCCTCGGTGAACGCCGGACCGGGGTCGGACAGCGCCGTGATCGCGTACCAGTTCTCCGGCTTGGCGCCGCGCACGCCCGCCCGCGCCAGCCGGGCCAGGTGCCCGGCGGCGGCACGGCGCAGCGGCTCCGGGCGGGACGGGTCGGCCACCACTGAACGCAGGTCGGCCACCAGCGCGGACATCGAGAGCCAGCGGGTCTTCTCGTCGAGCTGCGACTCCTCGATCGCGCCGGGTAGCAGCTCGTTCAGGAACCGCGACGGCCGCTCCTCGCTGTCGTCGCCGCCGACCGCCGTCACCACCAGGCGCTTGCGCGCGCGGGTGACGGCCACGTAGAACAGCCGCCGTTCCTCATCCATCATCTTGGCGGCCATCGAGGCACCGGCGGCGGCGCTCGCCACGCCGTCCGCGCCCTCGGGTTCGCTCCCGGCGGCGTGCTCGATGAGCTCCTCGATGCCGAGCAGCGAGCCGCGCAGGCGCAGGTCGGGCCAGACGCCCTCCTGTACCCCGGCGACGATGACGACGTCCCATTCCAGGCCCTTGGACCGGTGGGCGGTCAGGATCCGGACGGCCTCGCCCTGCGGGGCCTGCTCGGCGAGCGTGTCCCCCGCGATCTCCTGGGAGGCGATGTTGTCGACGAACAGCTCCGGGCCCGCCTGCGGCAGCCTGTCCACGAACCGCGCGGCGTGGTCGAACAGCGCCACCACGGCGTCCAGGTCACGGTCGGCGGCTGCGCCGCGCGTGCCGCCCTTGACGCTCTGCTCCAGGAGCACCTCGGCCTGGCCGCTCTCGCGCCACAGCTCCCACAGCACGTCCTCGGCCGTGCCACCCCGGTCGGTGACGTCCCGCGCGATTTTGATGAGGCGTGCGACACGTTCGGCCGGCGCCCGCACTCTCTCGTGAACGAGGGTCAGCTCGCGCGCATCGTCCACCGCCGCGATCATCAGCTCGTTCAAGGGCCGGTTGCCGCCGGACAGGTCCTCCAGGTCGCGCAGCGCACGCTTGAGCCGCCGCAGGCCCAGCGCGTCGGCGCCCCCGAGCCGCCCGGTGAGCAGGTCCTCAGCGACGACCTCGTCCAGAAACCCCTTCTTCAGCGCCGCGCGCAGCAGCACCAGGATCGGCCGGACGGCGGGCTCGGCGATCAGCGGCACCTCGTCGCCCGCGACCACGACCGGCACCCCGGCCTGGGCGAGCGCCCGCCGCAGCGCCGGAACCTGCCGGACGGCACTCCGCACCAGTACCGCCATCCGCGACCACGGCACCCCGTCCAGCAGGTGGGCCCGCCGCAGCTCATCGGCGACAAGCGCCGACTCCTGCGACTCGCTGTCGGCGATGACGGCGTGGACTTCGCGCTGTGTTTCGCCCCCATGGCTTCGCCCCGCCTCCCCCCATTCTGCTTCCTCCAGATGACGAAGGGCTCGGTGCTCGGCGGACAACGGCCCTGCGGGCAACCGGCGGGCGATGCGGCGCGAGGCGGCGAGGATCTCCGGGCCCATCCGGCGGCAGGTCCGCAGCGCGACCACCGGCGCCGGGTCGCCGTCCAGCGTCGGGAACCGCTGGGGGAACTGCAGGATCCCCCGTACGTCGGCGCCCCGGAACCCGTAGATCGACTGGTCCGGGTCGCCGACCACGACCAGGTCGCGGCCCTCTCCCGCCAGCCGCTGGAGCAATTCCTCCTGCGCCGGGTCAGTGTCCTGATATTCGTCCACGAAGACGGCGTCGTAGGCGTTGCTCTCGCGGATCCGCACCTCGTCGTCGGCCAGCATCCCGGCCGCCATCTGGATCAGCTCGGCGTAGTCGTACGTGGGCACCGGGTCCACCGCGAACCGGTCGACATAGCGCTCCATGAAGCGCCCGATGGCCGTCCAGTCGTCACGGCCCCGCGTCCGTCCCAGCGCGACGAGATCCTCAGGGAAGAACCCTCGTTCAGCGGCACGCAGATAGAAGTCGCGAAGCTCCTCGGCAAAGCCGCGCGTACCAAGCGTCTCGTGCAGCCGATGGGGCCAGTCCCGAGCCCCGTCGGCCCGCTCCCCCTCCAGCAGGCGCCGCACTTCCAGCAATTGCTCGGGCCCAGACAGCAGCCTGGGTGCCGGCTCCTCGTTCAGCACCGCGTCCCGGCGCAGCAGCGCGTAGGCGTAGCTATGGAAGGTCAGCGCCAGCGGCGTCCGCGTCGTCCGGTGGAGACGGCCGGTGATCCGCTCCCGCAGCTCCCCGGCGGCCTTGCGGCTGAACGTGAGCACCAGCACCCGTTCAGGATCGACACCGCGATTCTCGATCCGATCGACCACGGCCTCGACGATCGTGGTGGTCTTCCCGGTACCCGGACCTGCCAGAACGAGCATCGGCCCGCCCGCGTGCTCGACCACGCGCCGCTGCTGCTCGTCGAGCACGGGCGCGACCGCGCGCGCCGGGCCGCTGCGGCGGACGAGGCGGTACGAGGCTGGGGAAGCTGGTGGCACAACATTTCATTGGAGCAGATCAATGAGCCAGATCTGACCACATCGGGCGCATGTCGCGGATGTGACCTTCGATACTGCGTTCGATAGAAGTGATCGACGTGCAATGTGGCCACGCCCGGGGCCGCCGATCCTCAGTCAGCCGGTCTCGTCTCAGCTGGTCTCGTCTAGCCTGTCCTGTCCCAGCCTGTCCCGTCCCAGCGTGCCCGTCGCATGTCCACTCGCCGCCCGTCCGGGCGGACGGGCGTCCCCTCCGCGCGGTAGTGCTCGAACGCCCGCACCTCGTGCCCCTCCGCGGGCCGCCCGTCGGTCCGGACCACCCGCCACCAGGGCACCCCGCCGCCGTAGAGCGACATGACCCGCCCCACCTGCCGTGGCCCACCGACACCGACCAGCTCAGCGACGTCCCCGTACGACATGACCTGCCCCTCGGGGATCCGCTCCACCGCGTCCAGCACCGTCTCCGCGTACTCGTCAGGATCGGATCGCATCCCCAGATTCTCGCCGCAGCAGGAGCCGGACCGCCACCCCGATCAAGATCAACCCCAGCAGGGCCAGCGACCCGAATCCACCCAGCCAGGCCAGGTTGTAGGGGGCCGCTCTGACCTTCCCGGGCTTGTCCCCACCAAAGTACGAGCCGTCGGCCACCAACGGCTTGCCCGCGACCTGGACGGGCTCCTTCGAGATCCGCTGAGCCTCCTTGAGCGCCCCCGCCGGATTCACGATTCCGAACCCAATCTCCGCGTCGTACTTCCCCTTCCCCTTCGGATGCCGCGCCGACGTGGCCAATGCCTCCCCCACCTGGGCGGGGGTGAGCTTCGGGTACTTTGCCTTGACCAGTGCGACCGCAGCGGCTGCCCAGGCCAGCGGAGGACCGTATCCCCAGAAGGTCCAGGGCTTGTTGCCAGGTGCGAGGGCCGGATGCTCGGTCCCCGGAGCGGACACCATGATTCTGCTGCTGGCGGCGGTGTACTTCTTGTACCGCCGCACCTTCTCATCGAGGGCTCCGACGCCGATCACTCCCGCCGCGCCTTCGGGATAGCGCTCACGGGTGCCATGGTCCGAGGTAGGCGTGACCACGACCGCGTTCTTGCTGTGGGCGTATGCGACGGCGCCGCGAATCTGACCGTGCGGATCATCGGAAAACGGCAGCACCGCGATCACATCGGCGTCCTCGTCGACGGCATGCCGGATCCCCTTCGCGATGAGGCTGTCCCAGTCCGCCCTCCGCTCCCACGCCTCGTAACCCGGGTCGCCCGACTCAGCGTTGATCCGCACAGACAGGATCTTCGCCCCTGGCGCCATCCCGACACCGGTCGAAAGGTCGCCGTCGTTCCCCGCGATCCAGCCAGCGATGAGCGTGCTGTAGCGGCGTTTGGGCCGGGGAGTTCCGACGAAGTCCTTCTCCTTCTCCACCGCGCCTCGCAGTGTCCGAACGTCGCGTGCGACGCCACTGCCGAGCAGCGCCACCTTGACGCCCTCGCCCCGGGTGATCTGATGGGCCTCCCGGTAGTCACGGCCGAGCCGCCTGCCCCACTCGTAGGAATCCGGATTCGCCTGTGCGGGTGCGGCCACCGGCGGCGTGACGAGGGCCACGAGGGCTCCGGCGAGCACCACTGCGGTGCGGCGGGTCAGCATTGGACCTCCTTGCGCTCGCACGGCGCCTCCACGTCGCTGAAGTGGCGCATGACTTTGGCGAGTGCCGTGTCGGCGAACTGGAACGTCTCGGCCATCAGGGCCGGCTTCACCCGATCGCGCGCGACCAGCCAGCCACTCGACCTGAAGAACAGATACGGAGTTCCGTTGGTCAACCCCTGGAACTGCCGGCGGTCGCCGTCTCCGAAACCTTCGGTGACGGTTCCCCGCACCAGGACCGTCCGCACTCCGGCCTTCTCGTCCTCGGAACCGATCGCGGTATTCGCACGGCCCGCCGCGTCGCTGCCGGACATCACCGCGATACCGAGCGTGGTGGCCATGGTGCCGCTGGCGTCCACGTAGGTGGCCCTGAGCACGGTGCGGCAGCCATGCTTGACGAGAACGTCAGCGATCTTGCGATCGAACGCCTCCGCACAGCCAGCCGGAGGCGCGACCCCCGCGCGGCGGATCGCCTGGAGCGGGTCTACCTTGGTCACCGTCGAAACGCCCGCCTCGCCCGTGGTCGAGGTGGCCGAAGGTGCGACCTCCAGCGTCGCCGGGAAGATCTCGCCGACCTTGAGGTTCTGCCAGCGAGTCGCGATCTCCTTCGTTCCCGCTTCCTTAACCTCCGTGCGCGTCGGCTTGCGGTTCAGGTCGGCGACGATCGCGATGACCCCACCTGTGACGGCGGCGACGCCGAGCAGCGCCATGCTGAGGGCCAGTATCCGGCGACGACGGGCGGGCGCTTTGGACGGTTTGGACGGCTCGGATGATTCAACTGGCTCGGATGATTCAGCTGGCTCCGATGGTCCAGATGGTTCGGAAACTTCCGCTGTTTCGGACACAGTTTCCGATCCAATTGACGGCCTGTCTCATTACGGTTGCGGGTCGGCCTCGCTTTGCGGTCGGCGACGGAAGGCCATGACCAATGAGAAGACGAGGACGGCCAGGGCCACGGTCGCGGTGGTGGCGGAGGTGACGATCAGACGGTCGTCGCGATGGATCACGCGGATCGGGCCCGTGTCGCCGTTGCCTTCGCCGAAGCGCTGGGTGGCGGGGAGGCCCAGGCCGATGCGGCGGGCGGCGGCCAGGCGGTCGGACTCGGTCAGGGCCGCGTGCGCGTCGATGGCGCCGAACCCGACGCCGAGGTCGTAGCCGCCCGCCGGGCGGTGCCGGGTACCCGTCACGATCGCCTGGGTGACCAGGGCGGGGGCCAGGCCTGGGTGACGGGAGCGGATCAGTGCGGCGACGCCGGAGACGAACGCGGTGGCGGGGCTGGTGCCGTCGCCGATCCAGTACTGGTCTCCCGGGCCCGCGCCGATGATGCGCACGCCGGGCGCGGAGACGACGACCGAGGAGTTGCGGTTGGAGAAGCCCGCGTGCGCCCCTTTCTCGTCGACGGCAGCGGCGGAGATGACGCCCGGGAACGAGGCGGGATAGGAGAACGGGGCGTGGCCGGAGCGGCGAGCCTTGTCGGTGGCGCCCGCGTTGCCCGCGGCGGCCACGACGACCACGTTCTTGCTCAGTGCGTAGGCGACCGCCTCGCGTTCCGCCTTGGTGGCGGAGGAACGGCCGAGCGACAGGTTGACCACGTCGGCGCCGTTGTCGACGGCATAGCGGATGCCGCGGGCGATCGTGTCCTCGTAGCGCATGTCGTTGATGAACTCCGAGAAACCGGGCTCGTCGTTCTCCACGATCACACGAAGGGCCAGCAGGCGGGCCTGGGGGGCGACGCCCATCACGCCGTCCGCGCCGCTCGGGCCGTGACCGTGGCCCGCGATGATCGACGCCATGTTGGTGCCGTGCAGCCGTTTGGGCTCGACTCCGGCCGGGTTGGCGCCTTCGGTGTAGTCGGGGCCGAGGGTCACCGAACCGGTCAGGTCGGCCTGGGCGGGATCCACGCCCGAGTCGAGTACGGCGACGGTGACCCCAGAGCCCTTGGAGAGCTCCCAGGCGCGCGGAACGTTCATTGACTGCATCACCGGCGCCGTCTGGTCGCGGATCTCGTCGGACCGGGCAGGCGTCCCGGGAAGGGTGACGAGGGCGGCCACGGCGGTCGCCGCGAGATATCTCAGCATGTGAACGCCCGCGACTCGCAGTCGACCGGAGCCGGGGCGGTGAGCGGATTCAGAACCGCGACGGCGAGTTGCGGCGCCAGAGCGAACAGGTCGTTCTGCTGCTTCGCGCCGCGTACGACCGGTCTGCCGTCCACGTAGCCGACAGTGGCCGCGACAACGTACGGCCCGCGTTGCCGTACGGCCGCGGTCTGCCTGGCGGCGTCACCGAAGCGGGCGGTCACCGATCCCGGGAACGGCAGTGCACGCAGTCCCGGTCGTGGGCTGCGGTTCGGGAACGCGGCGGCGGCTGCACGGGCGGCCTGAACGTCGGGGAAGACCGCGACGCCGACCGCGATCGCCAGGCCCTGCGGCTCGTCGAGGTAGACGGCGCGCAGCACGGCCCGGCAACCGTGCTTGGTGAGCGGCCCGTTGAGCTGCGGATCCACGGCGGTCTCGCATCGGGTGTCCGGGGAGATCCCCACGCGCATGGCGGTCTCGTCGCCGCCGACGTCCAAGGTGTACGGGATCTGCTCGGGGAAGATCCGGCCCGACGGCCACGTCACATAGCGGCGGGCGATCTCCTCGATGGCGGCGTTCTGGAGTTCGGTGGACGTCGGCTCGCGGGTGAGCTCACCGGCCAGCCGCAACGCCATCGGAACCAGCACCGCAAGGCTGCACGCGGCGGCCAATCCGGCGATCAGGGGCCTCATCCGCAGGCGCGCCGTGCCGTCGGATCCCGGTTCCTCCGGTTCCGGCTCGAGGTCCGGGGGTGAGATCTCGGCGCGCACGGAGCGGAGCGTAGCCGAGAAACTTCTCAGTAAGAATGGCTCAGTAATAGTGACCTGGGCCACCAGTGCCGTACGGATAGCCCGGGGGCAGGGCCTGGTGAGGCAGCGCGGGAAGCCGCGGGTTGCGGCGGGCCAGGGCCACCGAGATGATCACGGCCGCCAGGGTGCCGCCGACTCCGAGCACGATGATCGCGATGATGACCGGGCGCATCCAGACCGGGCGTTCGATGATGGCGACCGGCTCGGGTGGCGAGCCGTCCCCGAACCGCTGGCCACCCGCCTTGCCGGCCAGACCGGCGCGTGGCGTGGTCAGGGTGTTCGCCGCGGCGAGCGCGCGGGCCGCGTTCACCTCGCCGAAGCCGAGCTCCGGGTTGTACTTGCCGGACGGGCCGTTCTTGGCGCTGGCGACCAGCGCCTGGGAGACCAGCGCGGGCGGGAGCTTGGGGTGCTTCGCACGGATCAGCGCCGCGATCCCGGACACGATCGCGCTGGCCTGGCTCGTTCCGGCGCCGCCTTTAAAGTACTCACCGCCAGGTGCGGCGTAGACGATGTCCTCCCCCGGGGCGCCGACGACGACCGAGTAGTTGCGGTTGGAGAACTTCGCACGGTCGTGCCCCGGCGTCATAGCGGCCACCGAGATGACGCCGGGATAGGAGGCCGGATAGGAGTATGGCGCGAAGCCGTCCTTGTCGAGCCTGCGCTTGCGGTCGCCGTCGTTGCCGGCCGCCGCGACCACCACGACGCCCTTATTGATGGCGTAGCCGATGGCCTCGCGGTCGTCCCGTACCTCGTCGTACTTGCCGAGGGAGAGGTTGATGACGTCGGCACCGTGGTCGGCCGCGTACCGGATGCCCCTGGCGACAGCGCCCTTGCTCTCGGACTTGTAGCGCCGGTAACTGGCGTCCTCCGGCTCGGCGATGGAACGGATCGCCAGGATGCGGGCCTGCGGCGCCATCCCGATGACTCCGGAGTTGCCGCCCGGGCCGTGACCGTGACCGGCGATCAGGGCGGCCATCGCGGTGCCGTGCTCGCGGGTGGGCTTCGTGCCCCGGTCGATTTCGGCCAGCATGCTGGGGCCCGTGGTGACCGAGCCCTTCAGGTCGGGCTGGTTCGCGTCGGTGCCCGAGTCGACGACCGCCACGGTCACGCCGGCGCCGCGGGTCTCCTTCCACGCGGCCTCCAGGGAGAGCGACTTCAACATGGGAAGTTCCGCCTCGCGGATCGCGTCGGCCTGGGCCGGGGCGGGCGCGAGCAGGGGCGCGGCGCCGATCGCCAGCGCCAGCAATGCCGCCGCGGCAGTCCGTGCGCCCATCAGCACCTCCACTCGCTGCGGGAGCAGTCCGGCAGCGATTGCTGGGACAGTGCCTTGGCGACCTGGCGCCCAAGTTGCGGCGCCGACTCGAACGGCAGGCCGGGCCGTACCTTGGTGATCGCGGACGCGGGGCGCCCGTCGGATTGACCCGAAGTGGTCAACACCACGTACGGCCCGCCACGGTCGGAGGTGCGGTCCTGCCGGGCGGCGTCGTTGAACCTCGCGCCCGCCGTGCCCGGGAACGCGGCGGCGCGCAGTGCGGGCCGTACCCCCAGCGAACGTTTGGCGTCGACCGGCGTCGACGGCGGGATCTCCTTGTACGCCCGGTCGGCCGCCCACGCGTCGGGGAAGACCACCACGCCCACCGTGATCACGACGCCCTGCATCTGGTCGGTGTACGTGGCGCGCAGGAGGGCACGGCATCCGTGCTTGCGCAGGATCGCGCCCAGTTCCGAGTCCACGGCGGGCTCGCAGTCGGTGCCGGGAACGATGCCGAGCCGTCCCGCGAACTCGCTGTGCCCGCCGTTGGTGGTGGCGTACGAGAGCCGTTCCGGGAAGATCCGCCCGGCCGGCCAGGACTGCCAGCGCCGGGCCACCTCAGCGGCGGCGGCGCGCTTGAGCTCGGCGTTCGTGGGTTCACGGTTGAGCGTCACCCAGGTACCGGTGAGGGCCGCCGCGGTCACCAGCAGGTAGACGCACCCCAGCACGATGGCGACGACCATCCATTGCCGGGCGCGCAGGCCGAGCACGACGCCGGGACGGCGCGCCGGGTCCACCGGGGAGGAGCCCGCCGGTGGGCCCGGTCGCACCGGCGGCTGGTGGGAGGGGGGCAAGAACGCCACAACCGACAAGGCTAACGGTGGATCGCTACATTCCGCCCGCCACAGGACAGTAACGACGAACCGCCCAGTTACCGGTTCCGTCAGGAGATGCGGCCTGACGTTTGGGAATGCGACAGGGCATGGCAAGGTTGTCGCCTGAAGGACGACGTTGTCCCGCCCAGAACCGCACAGCCTTGAAGAGCACAGCGTCACCTTTAAGAGCACAGCGTCAACTCAGGAGCACTCACCGTGTCGTTGCCACCTCTGGTCGAGCCCGCAGCGGAGCTCACCCGTGACGAGGTCAATCGTTACTCGCGACACCTGATCATCCCCGATGTCGGGATGGCCGGGCAGAAGCGCCTCAAGAACGCCAAGGTCCTGTGTGTGGGCGCGGGCGGCCTCGGCTCCCCGGCGCTGATGTACCTCGCCGCCGCCGGCGTGGGCACGCTGGGCATCATCGACTTCGACATCGTGGACGAGTCCAACCTGCAGCGGCAGATCATCCACCGGCAGTCGACGCTCGGCAAGCCCAAGGCCGAGTCCGCCGCCGAGACCGTGCGCGAGATCAACCCGTTGATCGACATCCAGGTGCACAACACGTCGCTGGACCGCGACAACGTGATGGAGATCTTCGCCCAGTACGACCTGATCGTCGACGGCACCGACAACTTCGCGACCCGCTACATGGTGAACGACGCGGCGGTGCTGCTCGGCAAGCCGTACGTGTGGGGTTCGATCTACCGCTTCGACGGGCAGGCGTCGGTGTTCTGGGCCGAGCACGGCCCGTGCTACCGCTGCCTCTACCCCGAGCCCCCGCCGCCCGGCATGGTGCCGTCCTGCGCGGAGGGCGGCGTGCTCGGCGTGCTGTGCGCCTCCATCGGCTCCATCCAGGTGAACGAGGCGATCAAGCTCATCACCGGCATCGGCGACTCGCTCGTCGGGCGCCTGACCGTCTACGACGCCCTCGAGATGAGCTACCGCAACGTGAAGGTCCGCAAGGACCCCGAGTGCCCCCTGTGCGGCAAGAACCCGACGCAGACGGAGCTCCTGGAGGACTACGAGGCGTTCTGCGGCGCGGTCTCCGACGAGGCCGCCGAGGCCGCCAAGGACTCCACCATCTCGGTGCACGACCTCAAGGCCATGCAGGACCGCGGCGACGACATCTTCCTGGTGGACGTGCGCGAGCCCAACGAGTACGAGATCGTCTCGATCCCGGGCGCGACGCTGATCCCCAAGGGCGAGTTCCTGAACGGCGCCGCCCTGGAGCAGCTCCCCCAGGAGAGGAAGATCGTCCTGCACTGCAAGTCCGGGGTGCGTTCCGCCGAGGCGCTCGCGGTCGTCAAGAACGCGGGCTTCGCCGACGCCGTTCACGTCGGGGGCGGCGTGGTCGCCTGGGTCAACCAGATCGACCCGAGCCTCCCGCAGTACTGACCAGCAACCAACCCACAGCCCCGAGCACCATCGCCGGCCTGATGCGGTCGGGACGTCCCGTCCTCCGTATCAGGTCGGCGATGTGCGTCAGCGGGGCGGGGCGTACGTCAGCCCGAGCGTCCCGCCGACCTCGACCATGGTGAGCTCGAAGAGCGGCTCTGCATCGTCCAGGGCGAAGTCAAGATGGCCGAAGACCTCCAGGCTGACGCCACCCTGGAGCCGGATCCAGCACTGCAAGAACCGCTGGATGACCCCCAACGGCAGATCCACGCCGAGCGCCTCGGCCCGATAGCGCCGCAGTTGCTCCCGCAGCCCAGGCTCGATCTCCTCGTCGGCCGCGATCGGGAACTTCGCCTTCTGCCACAGCTCCAGGAAGAGGCCGAGAAACGTCGCCCCGAACCGGCGCGCGCACTCCTCCGCGAAGTCCGCCTGCTCCTTGTGACCGAGGCCCGGCAGCGGGGCCCCGAACAGCAGCGCGTACTCGCGCCGATGGTCCAGTGACCAGCGCCTGAAGCGGCGCGAGGCTGCCATGAACTTCCCGCTCAGGTCACCCTCCGGCACGGCCTTGATGTCCCTGACCAGTTCCTCGGTGAGCTCGGTGAAGAGGTCGCCGACGAGATGCCTGAGCAGCTCGCCGTGGCTGTCGAAGTAGCGGTAGAGCGCCGGCGCCGTCATGCCCATGTCGCGGGCGATCGCGCGCAGCGTGACCGCCTCGGGGCCCTGCTCGACCAGGATCCGCCGCGCCGTGTCGGAGATCTCCCGCATGGTCGCCGCGCGCAACCGGTCGCGCCGTGACTCCACCACCGTGCGAGCTCCTTCCCCATCACCGAAGAGTGTCTCCGCATGATTCCCCAAAAACACCCTTGACGGAAGTGAATGCTGCATGCAAGGTTAACACTGTTAGCTAGTTAACGCCATTCACCACCGTTAGTGGAAGTAACACAGCGTTCATATAGGAGCACACGATGTTCGAAAGCTGGGGCCGCCTCGTACACCGGCGACGGCACCCGATTCTGGGCCTCTCCCTCATCGCGATCGTCTTCATGGCCGTCTGGGGCACGGGGGTGTTCGGCGCTCTCACATCGGCGGGCGGCTTCGACACCCCGGGCAGCGAGAGCGCCCGCGCGGCGGAGACCGCCGAACGTGCCCTTGGGCGAGACGGCGCCGACGTCGTCATCCTCTACAAGAGCACCAACGGCCGGACGGTCGACGACCCCGCGTACCAGCGCTCGGTCGACCAGGCCCTAGCCGCGATTCCGGCCGGGAAGACCACAAACTCGACCACGTACTGGAAGTCCAAGTCGCCACAGCTCGTCAGCAAGGACCGCACCGCCACGTACGCCGTCCTGCAACTCGCCGGCGCCGACGCTGAGACCCGCGAGAAGAACTACGACGCGATCGCCGACGACCTCACCAAGACGTCCAGCGCGCTGACAGCCAAGGTCGGCGGCCAGCAGGGCACCGAGACCGCCGTCAACGAACGGGTCTCCGCCGACATCGCGCGCGCCGAGGGGATGGCGATGCCCATTCTGCTGATCCTCCTGGTCCTCATCTTCGGCAGCCTGGTCGCGGCGAGCCTCCCCCTGCTCATCGGCGGGCTGGCCGTGCTCGGCTCGTTCACCGCCCTGCACGCCCTCACCTACACCACCGACGTGTCGATCTTCGCGATCAACATCACCACGTTCCTCGGGATGGGACTGGCGATCGACTACGCCCTCTTCGTGGTCGGCCGGTTCCGCGAAGAGCTCGAACGCACCGGCTCCACCGAGGACGCCATCGCCAACACGATGTCCACCGCAGGCCGAACCGTCGCCGTCTCCGGCATCACCGTCGCGGTCTCGCTCGCAGGCCTCCTGCTCTTCGACCAGAACTTCCTGGTCTCCATGGGCTACGGCGGGATCGCGACCGTCCTCGTCTGCATGGTCGCCGCGCTCACCGTGCTGCCCGCCCTCCTCGCCGTGCTCGGCCCCCGCGTCAACGCCGTCTCGATCCGCCGCAAGAAGCGCCCGTCCAACGACCGCTGGCTGCGGCTCGGCCACAGCGTCATGCGCCGTCCCGTGCTCTACGCCGTCGGCGCCACCGCGATCATCCTCGCCCTCGGCGCGCCGTTCCTCGGCATCAACTGGGGCGGCGTGGACGCCAAGGTCCTGCCCACCGGCGCAGAAGCGCGCGTCGTCGCCGAGACCCTCGAACGCGACTTCCCCCGCAACGCCACGAGCCCGATCGAAGCCGTCGTCACCGGCGACTCGACTGAAGTCAAGACCTACACCGACCGCCTAACTGCCACCCCCGGCATCACCAGCGCGACCGTCACGGGTTCGCAGAACGGCACCACCCGCATCGCCCTGCTCTACCAGGAGGAGCCAGCCTCCGCCGAAGCACGCGCCCTAGTCGAACGAGTCCGGGACGTACCCAAGCCTCCAGGCACCGAGGTCCTGATCGGAGGCGCCTCGGCCGACATAGTCGACCAACTCGACAGCATCGGCGAGACCCTCCCCTGGCTGGCCCTCACCGTCGGCGTGGCGACGTTCGTCCTGCTCTTCCTCGCCTTCGGCTCCATCGTGCTTCCGATCAAGGCCGTCCTCATGAACCTCCTCTCCCTCTCCGCCGCGTTCGGCGCGATGGTCTGGATCTTCCAGGACGGCAATCTCTCCGGGGCCCTCGACTTCACCGCCACCGGCTCCATCGCCCCCGCGATGCCGATCCTCATGCTGGCGATGCTCTTCGGACTGTCGATGGACTACGAGGTCTTCCTGCTCTCCCGCATCCGCGAGCAGTACGACCTGACGGGCGACAACACCCAATCCGTGGCCATCGGCCTCCAACGCACAGGCGGCATCATCACCAGCGCCGCACTCCTCTTCATCGTGGTGATCGGAGCCTTCTCGACCTCGGGCATCACGTTCATCAAGATGACCGGCGTCATCATGGCGATCGGATTCCTCGTAGACGCCACCATCGTCCGCGCAATCCTGGTCCCAGCCACAATGCGCCTGATGGGCCGCGCCAACTGGTGGGCCCCGCCCGGCCTAGCCAAGCTCTACAGCCGCTACGGCATCCGCGAGTCCGAAGCGCCCGCACCCAAGACCCTAGAACCAGCCGGCACCTGACCCGATGTGGGGCGAGCACCGCTCGCCCCACATGGCCTTCCCACCCTGCTCCTCACACGCAACGCCCTTCGATCAGCAATCCCGCACGTAACGTAAGAGCAGCTACACCGGCAGCGAGGGCCGCCAATGCATCGAAGTCGCCGGTATCGGTGACCGCGACAGCAAGGACCCGCACTCACCGTCACCCGCCAAGCTCTTGCCACCGCCATGCGCCACCATTCGGCGGCGTCACGCAAAAGCGGCGACGACGGCGGCCAGTGTGTCGAGATGGTTGGCCTGTGACCACGTCGGCGTACGCGACATCAAGCCAGCCACGGCCCGCACTCGCCTTCAACCGCCATGGGCTTCCCCTCGTACCGTGGAGGCATCGCCTTAAGGAAGGCGGCGATGGCGGAATCACGGCGGAAGTTCGATCAGGACTTCAAGGAGGGCGCGGTGCGGCTGGTGAACGAGACCGGCAAGCCGATCGCGCAGATCGCCAGGGATCTGGGAGTCAGTGCCGGCACGCTGGCCCACCGCGGATCACCGCCGACCTGCGGGCGATGGCTGGCGACTGTTGGTGAACACCGTCGCCAAGGCGATGGCCACCCAGGGCTTGGCCGCCCGTCCCAAACACCGCCGCCGCAGCACCACCCGGCCCGACCGATCGGCACGCAAGGCACCCGAGCGGCTTCACCCCGCCGGTCCGGCCAGACACCGTCGGGGTCGGTGATCTGACCGAGCTGCCCAACACCGAAGGCCGCTTGCATCTCGCCTCGATCCTGGATCTGCACTCGCGCCGTTGCGTGGGGTTCGCCGTGTCGGCCCCCCACGACGCCGCACTGGCCAAGGCCGCCCTGCAGGTGGCCATCGCCGTCCGCGGCGGGGAGGTGCCGGGTGTGGTGATGCACACCGACCAGGGGTGGCGAGCTGTTCAAACAGGCATGCACCGTCGCCGGCACCACCCAATCGATGGGCCGCACCGGCTCCGCCCTGGACAACGCGGTCGCTGAGGCGTTCAACTCCACCTTGGAACTACTGGCCCGCCACCGGTGCGACCAAGCCCGCAGAGCGGTCGCCGCCTGGATCGACGACTACAACATCGTTCGGCACCACTCGGCCGCAGCCATGATGAGCCCGATCGACTACGAACGCGCACGCAACCGGACAGACGACCAAGAACAGACGCATGCCGCCACAGCGGCGGCATGACCACCAACCCCCAATAACAGGTCTCTACGGTTCGAGGGGATGGACACCAAGCCCAGCTGAACGAGCCCGGCGACCGAGGCGTGATGACCGGGTGATCGACGAACGCGAGACACTAGCCGCGGCCATAGACCTCCATGCCGGTGTCGCCAGCAATGCGCCGCCGGGAGGCAAAGAGGCGATGTCGGCCGGGCATGCAACGCTCTCGGCATGAGCCTTATGGATCAAGAAGTCCGACGGTCGCACATCCAAGAGGAGCGCCGGGCAGGCTCGCAGCAGACGAGGCGTCCGTTGATGCGATCGAGCGGGAGATGGGCATGCCGCCCGCAGGCTGACAGCGGCCGCTAAGAATGGCTCTGGCGCGAGGTGTGGGGCTTTGACGGAGAGTGATGGCCCGGATCTCCTTGACCGTCCGTCTATGGTCGCCGGAGTCCGCTGCATACGGGTGAGCCTCGCTGGCAGGCGTCGGACGGGGGAGGTTCGACTCGCGGTGGTCGCGGGTCTACGAGGACGTGCAGAACGCGGTGCCCTGACGTTCGACGATCACTACGGGGATGTTGCGAGAGGTTTCCTGCTGGTAGGTCTCGTAAATCGGCATGGCCGAGGTAAAGGCCTGCCATAGGTGCGGCCTCTGGCTCGAGTTCGCCGTTCGCGCCACCGCGGAGAAGGTCTCGGTGCCGATCTGGACGGTGACAGCGGGGTCAGCGGCAAGGTTGAGATACCACGCGGGGTGGGTGGCGGCTCCACGGTTGGAGGCCGCGAGGAGGTAGCGGTCGCCATCGAGGACGTAGACCAGTGCGGTCCGACGAAGCTTGCCCGACCGGCGGCCCCGCGTGGTCAGCAGGAGGTCGTTCATGCCCGGCCTGGGCCGACCATCGTTGTCCAGGAATCGTTTGATGTGGTCGGCGACCCACGCTTTCGGGCTGTCGAAGACTTCCTCGCTCATGCGGCTCACGTTATGCGGACCTGCGGTTTCCGATCGGATACCGCCTGCTCAGAGCTGGGCGGCCCGCGTCTTCGCCACCACCCTCCGGCACGCTGGAGCGGAGGTGAGGGCGGCGAATTAGGTTCTGTCGGGCGAATCATCGCGTCGTAGGCTCCAGCACATGCACAGCAGCCTGGTGGAGCACGCCCGATGTCTCTACGGGGACGAGTACCGACCGGTACCGGAGTGCAACCTGGAACACCGGGAGCACTACTTCGTCGAAGAATTGACCTTCGCTGACGCGGATTCGATCCTGGCCATGTTGCGTGAGCTCTGCCCCCACGTGGTCGACGGCCACCTGCCGATCTGGGTCCGGAATCTGGCCTATCGGCTGGCGCTCTTGCAGCGGCCGAACGAGCCGACGCTGATGCGACAGGCTGCCGAGAATCTGTGGCTGCACGGCCCGGACTGGGACCACATCGCAGCAGACCTGACGAGACGGGCAGACGCTCTCGATGCGGGCTGATCACGCGTTGAGCCATAGGCGGATCGAGGTGTCCTGTGCTCGGCGACGGTATCGGCGTGCGCGACAGCAAGGACCCCACGGGCCTGCACTCGGCCTCACCCGCCATGCCCTCGCCACCGCCGTCCGCCACCACTCCACAACAAGGCGTAGAGCAGTCACAGCGGTGATGAGGATGGCGAATGTGTCGAAATCGCCGCCCTCGTCGACCGCATCTGCCGCTACTGCTCCAGAATCTCTGGACCGGGCACCAGCGGGGTTGGACCAGCAGTGGCGGCGAGGACGAGTAAGCGGCAATGCTGCCCGGCGCGAGTGCGGCCATGGTGAAAGCGGTTGTGCGCGGGGCGTGCCTGTAGGCCCGGCGCTGGGAGTGCGCCGGGCTGCAGGCTGGGGGGTGTGCGGAGTGGTCAGGCCGCGTGGTCGTGCCAGGGGTTGTCGGCCTGATCGACAGGTCTGCCGTGTCTGGGTCTGGCGACCCCGTCGGGAGGAAGCGCCCGATACCGGTAGCGGCCATCCTCGGTGGTGGTGATCTGTATCTGCTCGGGGTGGGTGTGTTTCCAGCGGTTGTGCCAGCCGCAGCACAGGGCGAGTTTGTCGATGTCGGTGGGGCTGTTGCCCAGCGCCCACCCATCGACATGATCGACCTCGCACAACAACCCCGGCACCTCACAGCCCTGCACCGCACAGGTGTCATACAGCGTTTCCAGCACCCGGCGCTGCCCGGCGGTGGCGATCCGCACCGCATGCCCCAAATACAGCGGCACATGGTCGGCGCTCATGATCAGTGGGGAGATTCCGGCGTTGAGGGCGATGCGCCGCACCTGCGCCGCCGGGATCGGGGTGCCGTCCCGCAGCCGCCCGGGCCGGTCATCGCCGGTCAGGGTCTGCAGGTCGGCGATGACAGTGACCCGGGTGTCCCTGTGCCCACCAGATAGCACGGTGGATAGGGCGGCGGCGGTGCGTTCGGCCAGATCGCGGCGGTCGTTGGTCCCGGCGGGTTTGGCCAACGGCGCCAGGGTGCCGTCCAGGATGGCGGTGTCTTCGGGATTGAGCCACCCGTGCAGGTAACAGCCGCCATCCAGCGACCGGCTGACGGTCACCCACGACCGCTGATACCCCCGCGCCGCATCCTCGGGCGGTTTATCTTCCCCGGCGAGTTCGGCGACCAGATCATGCACTCTGCGGCCCAGCCGCGCCAGGTTCCGCGCCGACACCCCGCCCGCCACCGCCTCCAACAAAATGCCCTCGGCGGCGGCGCAGTCGTCATCGTTGAGGCGTTGTACGGCGTCGGCGATGGTGGCGGCGTACCCATACGACAGGGCGCCGGTGGCCAGTTGCTGGTTCACCTGCTGCAGCCGGGGGAGTTGGCGGGCCAGGGTGAGGCGTTCTTGGGCGCGGCCCTCGCGCATGCCCAACCGGCACCGCAACCACGCCTGGGTGGACGCCAACCCCCAGTGCTTGGGTTCGCCGGTCCGGTCCACCACCGCGATCAACCCCGCCAGCACCTGCTCACCCTGATCCAACGCGGCGGCGAACTGCTCGGCCAACTCCATGCACACCGGACCCGACTCCGGCGCCGCACGCTGGGCGAGTTGGGTGGTGATCGCGGCGGCCGCTTCCACCAATTCAGCGGTGGAAGCGGAATCTAGTCCCGCCACGATCGAATCCATACTGTTATTCTATCGTCACGTTCGGTGATATCGCAAGGTGTTGAGTGCCGATTGCCAGCGGTATCCGGCCACCTTTTGTGCCGGGTGCGGTAGGCGGTCGTCCCGCAATTTCCGTTGATCAGGAGCGGTGAGCCGGAAGGTTAAGTCGGCGTCATTCGACAAGGTCAGCGTGTGCGTTTGTGGGTGGGTGGGGTGGGGGGTCGTCCCACGGTCGTTGTCGGTTGCGGACGGGTGGATCGGAGGTTAAGTCGGCTGGTCTGGGTGGGTGGTTGAGCGGCGCCGAAATGACCGTTTGCGGTTTGTGCGGCTTTGTCGTGGGTTGCGGTCACGTTGGTTGCGGTTGCGGGAGTCCAGCCATGCGTCACAAGGGTGAGGGTGCGCCGCCGCCTGGGGTTGCGGCACATCCCGCGCTCCGCGCGGGGCTAAAGGGTCGAACATCAGCCACCGCCAACCCACACAACACCAACCAGCCGAGCCCGCCGCCTACCTTCTCGTCGCCGCCGCTTTAAGGCCTCAGCCCGGCCCACCCGGCAGTCGGGCGAGGCGCGGAGCCAAAGGGGAGACCGCTGCCGCAACCGCGCAGCGGCAGATCAGTAAGCTGCCGCCCGGAAAGCTGTGCGGACGCACCTGCCGCCCCTGCCCACTACCTTCTTGTCGCCGCCGCTTTTATGTCTTAAGCCCCAACCGACCGGCTGCCGGGCGGAGCGCGAAGCCAAAGGGGAGACCGCTGCCGCCAACCGCGCAGCGGCACGAAGTAACCTGCCCCCCGGAAACCGGTGCGTACGCACCTGCCGCGCCCGCCGCCTACCTTCTTGTCGCCGCCGTTTTGGGCCATTAGCCCGCCTCACCCGCCTGCCGGGCGGGGCGCGAGCCAAAGGGGAGACCGCTGCCGCAACCGCGCAGCGGCACGAAGAAAGCTGCCGCCCGGAATCCTGTGCCTACGCACCTGCCGCCCCTGCCCACTACCTTCTTGTCGCCGCCGCTTTTAGACCTTCAGCCCCACCCCACCCGCTGGCCGGGCGAGCTGCGAGCCAAAGGGGAGACCGCTGCCGCCAACCGCGCAGCGGCACGAAGTAACCTGCCGCTCGGAAACCGGTGCGTACGCACTTGCCGCGGCCGCCGCTTGCCTTCTTGTCGCTGCTGCTTTTTGGGTCTTTAGCCCGCCTACCCGACAGCCGGACGGGTGCGGAGCCAGAGGGGTGGCCGCTGCCGCCAACCGCGCAGCGGCACGAAGCAACCTGCCACCCAGAAACCTGTCCGCACGCACCTGCCGCACCCACCGCCTGCCTTCTTGTCGCCGCCGCTTTTAGACCTTCAGCCCCGCCCCACCCGACAGCCGGACGGAGCGCGAAGTCAAAGGGGTAGCCGCTGCCGCCAACCGCGCAGCGGCACGAAGCAACCTGCCACCCAGAAACCTGTCCGCACGCACCTGCCGCACCCACCGCCTACCTTCTTGTCGCCGCCGCTTTTAGACCTTCAGCCCCGCCCCACCCGACAGCCGGACGGAGCGCGAAGCCAAAGGGGTGACCGCTGCCGCCAACCGCGCAGCGGCACGAAGTAAGCTGCCGCCCAGAAACCTGTCCGCACGCACCTGCCGTGCCCGCCGTCTGCCTTCTTGTCGCTGCCGCTTTTAGGTCTTTAGCCCGGGCTACCCGCCGGCCGGGCGGGGTGCGGAGCCAGAGGGGTGACCGCTGCCGAACAACCGCGAAGCGGCACCGCAGCAACCCGCAAATTCACAAACTCAGAGGCAGGCACGAACCCAAAGCCCGAACGCGCCCACCAGCAGCGGTGAAACACTCGCATGATGGCCGAGCCTCGGCGCGGCTCCCGGCATCGGGCTCGGTAAGGGCGGACTCAAGGCTGTCATCGAAAGCCGTACGGGGGCGGGAGTCGTTCAATAAGCCCGGTCCCGCCGCCGGTCAGGGCTCTGGCTCGACGATGACGGTGACCTTGGTGGCTTTGTGGCCACCCGACAGGACACTGGACAGGGCCGCATTGGCACGTTCAGCCGTGTCGCGCAAATCTTCCGGTCCGACAGGCCTGGCCAATTGCTCCAGGGCTCCGTGCCAGAATGCCGAGTCCTCCGCGTTCAGCCCGCTCTCAGCTGAGAGCCGCCGTCCTGGCGTTGTTCAGTGATTGCCTCCCACGCGCGTGGCATCGAACGCTTGAGCAACCGAGAGGCTGTCCTCATAGATGTGGTGCCGAGTGATAAGGCCGTGTTCGACGGTGAGGTGCAGGGCGAACCGGGCATGGTAGGCACGTCCGGTCGGGCGGGCGGTCTGGCGGATCTCGCCGAGCACCACCGCCTCATCACCGTCGACGAGGACACGTTCAATCTCGGTGGCTACGTGCTCGGGCACATGGTGTCCGGCGAGTTCTCGGTAATGGGCGGCCGCGTCGGCGCGGGTGGAGCGGTGGCGGATCCACGGGGTGTCTGCGCGGCCATGCTCGGCCTCCGGCCAGCTCAACTTCCAGTCCCCATGATCGGCATACAGCTCCGCCACACGCTCAGGGTCTCCCTCACCGATCCGGCGGAGTAGTTCCTCCACCACCGTCCGCGTGGTCGCGGATGTGGCCATGGGCATGATGAATCCTCCCGGTCTGAAACCACGTCGTAGTGATGCGGCAAGATCACCATCCTTGCCCGCACAGACCGACCAGAGCGATTACCTCTCAGGTAAGCACCGCCAGTATCCGGACGGTCTGTCGGGCGCACCGGCTTGCGGGGCGGCGGCTTACTTCATCGTCCATACGGTGAGGCGCTTGCCACCGGCCGCGACCGTCGTGCCGTCGGGGCTGACGGCGACGCAGTTGATCCTGGTGCCGGTGCTGAGCGAGGCGATGCTCTTGCGGGCGGCGACGTCCCACAGCGTGATGGTGCCGTCGTTGAAGCCGCCCGCCAAGACGCCGCCCTTGCCGAAGGCGATGCACGTCACGCCCGAGCCGGCGCCGGAGAGGGTGGCGGTCCTGGTGCGGGCCGCGACGTCCCACAGCGTGATGGTGCCGTCGTTGCAGAGGTTCGCCAGGGTCTTGCCATCGGGGCTGAACGCCAGGGAGTTCACATTGGAATTGGTGTGCGCAAGGGTGGCGATGTTCGTTCGGGAGGACGCGTCCCACAATTGCAGCCGCCCGTCGGTGCTCTTGTTCCCGGGAATGTCGTTGCCGCTGGCGGTGGCCAGCACGTCACCCGAGGGATTGAACGCCAGTGCGGCGGCCCAGTAGCCGTCACCGGTGGTCAAGGTCGCGATGCTACTCCGGGCGGCCAGGTCCCACAGCCGGACGGCCGGTGCGTCATAGGTGGACGCCAAAGTCCCGTTCACCGGGTTGATCGCCACGGCGCTGAGGGCGCCGTCCCACTCGACCGGGTCGAGGTAGGGAAGGGTCGTGACATCGCCGGTGGCGACGTCCCAGAGGCTGATCGTCCCGTCGCCGTTGCCGACCGCCAGGCGGGCTCCGTCCGGGCTGAACGCCGTGGACCGGGCGGACCTGAACTCCGGATTGAACGACGTGACCGCCGAAAGCGGCTTGGACCACGGGTTGACGACCTTGTGGGTGAACGTCCCGGCCGGCGTTCGGGAGGCCACCTTCCAGAGCCTGGTCCTACCGTCGTCGCCGACGCCAGCCAGGAGGCCGCTGTCGGGGCTGAACGTCACCGACCGCATCTCACCGTCGCCTTCTAGCAGCACCGCCGGGAGGGAGGTCGCGCTCGCGCGCGGCTTGCCGGCTCCTGCAGGGGGTGAGTTCAGCAGTGCGACCACCGGAATGGACGCCACAGCGGCGGTGCTCAGCCCGCCCACCACGAAGGCGCGGCGGCTCGGGTGCCACCCGGGTGGCCTCGTGGTGCGTTCGTATGTGCTGACCATCGTTGTGACGGCTGGAGGTAGCCAAGGCCCGCCCCCCGCGTGCGGAACCGCTAGGCGGTCCAGAATCTCGCGGAGACTTGGCCGCTGCCCTGGGTCCTTGGCCAGACAGGCGATGACCACAGCGGCGATGTGGGATGGGACGCCTGTGAGTTCCGGCTCCGCGTGGACGACCCGGTAGACGACGGCTTCGACCGAGCCCATGCCGAAGGGTCCGTTCCCGGTCGCGGCGAACGTGAGCACCGATCCCAGGGCGAACACGTCGCTGGCCGGGCCCACCTGTTGCCCGCGCGCCTGCTCGGGCGACATGAAACCGGGAGTCCCGAGCACGGCGGTGGAGGTGTGAGCGGCGTCCATGGCCCGTGCGATCCCGAAGTCGATGACGCGCGGGCCGTCGGCGGCGAGGATGATGTTGCCGGGCTTGAGATCACGGTGCACCAGGCCCGCGCCGTGGATCGCGTCCAGCCCCTCCGCCAGCCCCGCTCCCAGGACACCGAGTGCCGCCGCCGGCAGCGGCCCGTGCTCGTGAACGGCCTGTTGCAGCGATGGGCCGGGGACATAGGCGGTGACCAGCCACGGCGGATCGGCGCCGGGGTCGGCGTCGACCACCTGCGCGGTGTAGAACCCGCCGACCCGCCGCGCCGCGGCGACCTCCTGGGCGAACCTACGGCGAAATCCCGCGTCGCCCGCCAATTCGGGCCGCACGAGCTTCACCGCGACCAGCCGGCCGCCGCGGGAACGGCCCGCGAACACCTGGCCCATCCCGCCGCCGCCCAGTCGTCCCAGCAGGCGATACGTCCCTACTTGCCGTGGATCGCCACCCTGCAGCGGGTCCATGCGTCAACACCCTGCCCAAAAAGAACACTAATGTCTGTCTAACCTTCCATGGTCCTCGGCAAGGCACGCAAGTCGATGGCGACGCTTCTAAATGACGCTTCTAAATGTGGTCGCGGGGCGTTCGGTGGGTGTGTCACGTTTGGTCCATGAACGTGCTGCTGTCCGGGATCGTGGGGTCGACCGCGTATGGGTTGGCGACGCCTGAGTCCGACGTGGACCGGCTCGGGATCTACGCGGCTCCGACCGAGCAGTTCCACGGGCTGCACCTGCCGATCGGCAAGAAGGCCAGCAAGGTCAGCACCGACCCGGACGTCACGTTCCATGAGGCGGGCAAGTGGGCGGCACTTGCCCTGGGTTGCAATCCCACCGCGACGGAGCTGGCCTGGCTGCCGGATCAGTTCTACGAGACGCGTACGCCGCTTGGTGACGACCTGATCGGCATCCGCACCGCGTTCCTGTCCGCCGGGCGAGTGCGCGACGCGTATCTCGGCTATGCGACGGCCCAGTTCAAGCGGCTCGAAAGCCGCGGCGACGGCTCGTTCTCCGCTGACACGCGCAAGCGGACCGCCAAGCACGCGCGGCACCTCTACCGCCTGGTGACCCAAGGCGAACACCTCTACGCGACCGGGCATCTGCAGATCCGCGTGGACGACCCGGAGAAGTTCCGTTCGTTCGGCGAGCGGGTGGCCGCAGGCGCCATCGACGAGGCGCGCGAGATGATCGCCGCCGCAGAGGAACGCATCGGCCGCCTCCGCACGCCGCTGCCCGACCGGCCCGACGAGGAGACGGTCGAGCGGTGGCTGCACGCCGTCCGCGCGGCCCACTATTCCGTGCGCTGATCCTGACGCCGAGACAAGACGCTGAGACAAGCGGCCTGTCGATTTTCACGTCGCAGAGCCCCTCTGCCCACATCATCATCGTCCGACCGGCCACCCGACACACGAAACAATTGGGCCGTGACCTACGAAATCTGTCAGGTTCCGGTTACGGAGTGCGGTCGCGCGGCGTACGCTCACAAACGCACGCAGGTCTTGCACGGTTCGGACTCGGCCCTGGTTCTGGAGCCCGGCATGATTAGCCCCTTCGTACGTCGCCGTCGTCTGGCCATCGAGCTTCGCGCCCTCCGTGAGGACGCCGGGCTCACCCATGAGCAGCTCGCCAAGAAGATCGGCGAGGCGAGGACCAAGCTCAGCCGGCTCGAGAACGGGCACATCGCGCCCGACCAGAACGACATCATCAAGCTCCTGGACGTCCTGCAGGTCGACGGCGACCGGTGGACGAAAATCGTGACCATCGCGCAGGAGGCCGCGGCCAAGGGCTGGTGGGAGTCGGACATCAAGGCGATGGGCGAACGGCAGGCCCTCTACGCCAATCTCGAAGCAGGCGCCGTCACCATCCGCGAATACCAGCAGACCTACCTGCCGGGCCTGCTCCAGATCCCGGAGTTCACCCAGGCCGCCGCCGAGGCCCTCAACGCGCTGCGGCCCGGCCGGGTGGACGTCCGGGGCGTCATCAAGGGCAGGGCCGGACGGCAGCGCATGCTGCGCCGGCCCGGCGGGCCGACCTACCAGGTCATCATCGACGAGCTCGCGGTGCGCCGCCCCGCCGCCCCGCCGCCCGTCGCCCGTGCCCAGTTCGAGCACCTGGTGCGGCACACGGTCGACTCGCCGCACGTCTCGCTCCGCGTGTTGCCGGTGAACGCCCTGATCGCCGGCTACTCGCTCCCCGGATCGGCGTTCTCCGCCTACACCTACGCCGACTCCGACGACCCGACGGTGGTCGCGATCGAGACGGTCGACGCCGACCTCGTCCTCACCGAACCCGAGCAGGTGGCCCCGTATGACGAGCTGTACCAACGGCTGCACGACGCGGCCCTGCCGGAGGACGAGAGCCTCGCACTACTCGCCCAGGCAGCAAAGGAGCTGCCCGACGATACGGAGGAACAATGATCTCCGATCGATTCGCCGTCTGGCGCACCGCAGGTCGTAGCGGCGGCGGCAACTGCGTGGAGGTGGCGGGCACCCCCGGCCTCGTCGCCGTCCGCGACTCCAAGGACCGGGTCGCACACCTGGAGTTCACCGCCTCAGAGTGGACGACCTTCCTGCACGACGCCAAGCGGGGTGCCTTCGACCCCCGCTGATCACCAATCTTGCGGCATCCGGAGGGCTGGGACACGATCCCGGCCCTCCCGCATGTACGCCAGAGTGAGCATGAAGTTACGGAAAGTCCTTGTGATCTAGCTCACAAGCGGAGACACTTTCGGCAATCTCTCGGCTGCACAGTCAAGCCCCCTGAACTGAAGTCGATCCGGCTCAGTAGGCGGCTCACTAGGCGGCTCACTAGGCGGCTCAGTAGGCATGGCCCCAAGTCCCCGCGGCGGCGCGGTGCGGAGGACCCGCGCCGCCGCGGCTTTGAGCACGCCCGAGGAGCGCCCATGCGCTCCAGATCAATAACAGGTCCAGGTCAATATCATTGGCGCATGTCTTGGACGCGATATGTGGCGATTGGTGACTCCTTCACGGAGGGGCTCGGCGATCCGTACCCCGACGGGGGCTGGCGGGGATGGGCGGACCGGGTGGCCGAGGGGCTGGCCACGGCGAACGACGGTGTGGCGAACGACGGTGTCAAGTACGCCAACCTCGCGATCCGCGGGCGCCTGCTCGACCCCATCGTGACGGAGCAGCTGCCCGCCGCGCTGGAGCTGAAGCCCGACCTGGTCTCGATGTCGGGCGGCGGCAACGACATGCTCCGGCCTGGGTCGGACCTGGAAGCGCTCGTCGCACGGCTCGACGACGCCGTCGGGAGGATCCGGGCGACCGGCGCGGACGTGGTGCTCTTCACCGCCGCCGATCCCATCGGATCCCCCGTGATCCGGCTGACGCGGAGCCGCGTGGAGGCGTTCAGCGACCAGATCCGTCTCCTGGGCGCCAAGCACGGCGCGTACGTCGTGGACCAGTGGCAGATGGACGTCCTCCGCGACTGGCGGATGTGGAACGTCGACCGGCTGCACATGTCCCCGGCTGGGCACCGCCGGGTGGCGCTGGCCACGCTCGAAGAGCTCGGCGTGCCCGCCGGCGACTGGCGCGACCCGGTCCTCGACCCGCTGCCGGAGCTCGGCCGGGGCGCGCGGATGTTGTGGAACGCCCGGTGGGCGCGCGGTTACCTCGCGCCCTGGGTGGGACGCCGGCTCCGCGGACGGTCATCCGGTGACCTGATCACGGCAAAGCGGCCGACACTCCAACCCGTTCTCGACCAGTCCGGATGAACGCGACGCTAACTCGGGGCGTGTGAGGACGACTAGATCGGCGCCAGTGGGCAGGATCGTCGCGTAGGTCAAGCGACGAAAGGGATGTCATGCGCCTGCTGAAGCGTTCGGCCATCACGGTGACTGCGACGGGAGCCACTCTGGGGCTCTTCGCGGCTCCCGCCCTGGCCAGCTCGAAGCCCATCATGGTGAAGAAGCCCATCATGGTGAAGGGGCCGACCTACTCCTACGACGCCGCGTACGCCGAGGTTAAGAAGCGGGTCGTGGTCACCAGGGCGATGGCGAAGGAGTCGACCACCGTGCTGCTGTTGGTGTCCGGCCTGCCGTCCTCGGAGGTGGGCAAGACGCTCGGCGCCCACGTTCACACGAACGCGTGCGGCCCCAAGCCCGCCGACGCCGGCCCGCACTACCAGAACCCGGACGCGCTTCCCGGGACTCCGCTGCACGACAAGGAGATCTGGCTGGACTTGCAGGTCCACAAGGGCGGGTATGCGGCCGCCCAGGTGCGGGTGCCGTGGAGGATCGCCGAGGGCGCGGCCGGGTCGGTCGTCGTGCACGCGCATCCGACGAACCACGAGACGGGTGACGCAGGGGCGCGCCTACTCTGCACGACCGTGCCGTTCGGCTCCTGAGCCGGGAATCGGATCCCCAGCCCGGAATCGGATCCCCAGCCGAATGGGATCCCCAGCCGAAAGGGCCAAGTCACGCGGACTTGCGGCTGCGTGACTTGGCGGGCGCCTTTTTCGCCGTGCTCTTGGTGGACTTGGCCGCCGTCGACTTGCGCGCGGCGGGCTTCTTCGTTTCGCCGTCCTTCTCGCCGCGGCTCTTCTTCGCGGCCTCGACGCTGGCGCGCAGCGCGCTGAGCAGGTCGGCGGCGGGCTCCTCACCCTCCTCGGGCTCGGGCCTGGTGACCTCGCGGCCCTCGACCTTGGCGTCGATGACCGACTGGAGCGCCTCCCGGTAGGCGTCCTTGTACTCCGCCGGGTCGAACTCACCCTCCATCGACTCGATCAGCGAGGTCGCCATCGAGAGCTCCTGCTTGCGGATCTCGATGTCCTCCTCCAGGAACGGGAACTCGGGCGCGCGGATCTCGTCCGGCCACAACATGGTCTCCAGGACGAAGATCCCCTCCCGCACCCGCAGCGTCGCCAGTGACTCGCGCTGGCGCAGCGCGACCTTCACGATCGCGACCTGGCCGGACTGTTCGAGGGCCTCGCGGAGCAGCACGTACGGCTTGGCGCCGGTGCCGTCGGGCTCCAGGTAGTACGACTTGGCGAAGTAGATCGGGTCGACCTCGGACTGCTCGACGAACTGCAGCACGTCGATCCGGCGGCTCGTGGACAGCGGCAGGTCGGCGAAGTCCTCGTCGGTCAGCACGACGATCTCGCCGCTGGGCAGCTCGTAGCCCTTGGCGATGTCGGAGTACGGCACCTCTTCGCCGTCCACGGTGCAGACCCGCTTGTACTTGATGCGACCGGCGTCCTCACGGTGCACCTGGTGGAAGGAGACGTCCCGTTGCTCGGTCGCCGAATACACCTTGACCGGGATCGTGACCAGGCCGAAGGAGATCGCGCCCTTCCAGATACTGCGCATGATCTGTCCCTACCCCGGAGGCTCGTCCCCTTAGCATCGTCAAACCATTCGATTTCCGCCAGATCGGCATCTAGATCCTTTTCCCATGAGCAGGCAAAGGGTAAAGAGCGGTTATGACCATGCCGTGGCCGGTGCAACCGATGATGGCCGACACCGGGGAGTTGCCTGAGGACGCCGACCGCTGGGGCCTGGAGCTCAAGTGGGACGGCGTCCGAGTCATCACCTACGTCTCCGCCGAGGGCGTCCGGGCCAGCGGGCGCCGCACCACCGAGCTCGCGGGCCGCTATCCCGAGCTGTCCGGGCTGGCCGACCTCCTCCCCCACCATGACGTGATCCTGGACGGCGAGGTGGTGGCGTTCGAGGACGGGCGGCCCAGCTTCGAACGCCTCCAGCGCCGGATGCACGTCCCCCGTCCTGACCAGCGCCTGATCCGGGAGGTCCCGGTCAGGTACGTGGTGTTCGACATTCTCTTCCTGGACGGGCACCTGCTCTACGACATGCCGTACGCCGACCGGCGGTCGTTGCTGGCCGAGCTCGACCTCGCTGCGGCGGGGCCCGTGGAGGCACCTCCGTACCTGCACGCGGGGGACGCCGAGCAGGTCGCCGAGCTCCTGGAGTTCACCCAGGAGCAGCGGCTCGAAGGGCTCATGGCCAAGCGCCTCGACTCCCCGTACCGGCCCGGCCGGCGAGTGGACCACTGGCGCAAGGTCAAGAACTTCCTCAGCCGCGAGGTCGTCGTCTGCGGCTGGAAGCCCGGCAAGGGCCGCCGGGAGGGCGGCGTGGGCTCGCTCCTGCTCGGGGTGTACGACGAGAAGAGCCGGCTGTGCTTCGTCGGGCACGTCGGCACGGGCTTCACCGACCGGGCATTGGACGAGCTGTACCAGCGGCTGTGGCCCATCCGGCGCCCGACGAGCCCCTTCGACGAGCCCGTGCCCCGCGAGTTCTCCCGTGACGCCCAATGGGTTGAGCCGCACCTCGTCGGGGAGGTCGCCTATGCAGTGCAGACCAAGGACGGGCGGCTGCGCTTCCCTTCGTGGCGCGGCCTCCGTTCGGACAAGGACCCGCACGAGGTGACCCGTGAGCCCTAAGAAGGTGGCCGTCGAGGTGGAGGGACGGCAGTTGGCGCTGTCCAACCTCGACAAGAACCTCTATCCGGCGTTCACCAAGGGTGAGGTAATCGACTACTACGTCAAGGTCGCCCCGACGATCCTGCCGCATCTCAAGGACCGCCCGGCGACCCGCATCCGGTATCCGGACGGGGTGGACGGCGGCTCCTTCTTCGAGAAGAACGCGCCCAGTCACACACCTGATTGGATCCGCACCCAGACGTTGCCGACGCCGGGCAGCTCCAAGGGCCGTACGGAGCTCGACTTCATCATCATCGACAACCTGCCCACGCTGGTGTGGTGTGCCAACATGGCCGCCCTGGAGTTGCACGTGCCGCAGTGGAAGGTCGGGCCGCGCGGCGCCGTGCACAGCCCGGACCTGACGGTGTTCGACCTGGACCCGGGCGCTCCGGCGACGATCATGGACGCCTGCAAGGTCGCTCATCTGCTCCGTGAACTGCTGGCCGGCGACGGGCTGGATTCCTATCCCAAGACGAGCGGGAAGAAGGGCCTGCACCTGTACGTGCCGATCAAGGAGAACGACCGGACCTCCGAGTACGCCAAGGAGTGCGCGGAACGCCTGGCCTCCGCCCACGGTGACCTGGTCGTCAGCCGGATGGAGAAGAGGCTCCGCAAGGGGAAGGTCTTCGTCGACTGGAGCCAGAACAACCCGGCCAAGACCACGGTCGCCCCGTACTCTCTGCGCGCAGCCCAGTCCCCGTCGGTCTCCACGCCCGTCACCTGGGACGAACTGGAGGGCTGCGGCTCGACCAGCGACTTGACGTTCTCTCCAGAGGAGGTGCTGGAACGGGTGGACGAGCACGGAGACCTGCTCGCCCCCCTTCTCGACAACCCGCAACGCCTCCCCTAAGGGCAGGGACGCGCTGGGCTCGGCGTGGGCCCGATTGGTGCTCTGCGCTGTACGAGCGTGCCGTATGTGTTCGAATCAGCACTCTCCGGCACCGAATTCCGCCACCATAGGGACCGGGGACACGGGTTGCGCGGAGAGGGAAGATCAGTTGTCGGAGAACCATCACTACGACGTCGTGGTGCTGGGCGGGGGGACCGCGGGTGAGCTCGTGGCCGCCGGCCTCGCCCAGGCAGGGCGCGACGTGGCGCTCGTCGAAAACCGCTTGGTCGGCGGGGAGGCCCCGTACTTCGCCGACCTGCCGTCCAAGTCGTTGTTGTCGTCCGCCCGGCGCGGGGAGACCTGGGAGTTCGCCACCGCCCGCCGGGACGAGCTGACCGCCCATCTGGACGACGACAACGCGAGCGCGGCGCTGGCGGAGGAAGGCGTGACCGTGCTGCGCGGCTGGGGCAAGATCGTCGAGCCCGGCGTGATCGACGTGGACGGGACCGAGCACACCTACACCGATCTGGTCCTCAGCACCGGCAGCGAGCCCGCCGTCCCGGACGTCGACGGCCTGGCCGGCGTACCGACATGGACCAGCGACGAGGCGCTGTCCGTACCCGACCTGCCCCGGCGGCTGGTGATCCTGGGCGGCGGGCCGATCGGCTGCGAGATGGCCCAGGTGTACGCGTCGTTCGGCTCGCAGGTGGCGATCATCGAGTCCGCCGGGCGGTTGCTGACCGCCGAGGCCCCGTTCGCCGGCGAGGTGCTCGCCGACGCGCTCCGGCGGATGGGCGTCGACCTGCGGCTCGGGGCCGGCGTGGCCCGCGTCGAACGCACCGACTTCGCCCTGCGGCTGTGGTTGTCGGACGGCGGGACCCTCGACGCCGACAGGATCCTGATCGCCGCCGGGCGGCGGCCCCGGACCGGAGGGCTGGGTCTGGAGAGGCTCGGGATCACCGTGCCGCCAGGGCAGGGCGTGCCGGTCGACGAGACCTGCCAGGTCCACGCGGACGCCGCCGCGTCGCCACCGGACGGGGAGCGGGTCACGTCGCCGCCGGACGGGGAGCCAGGCGCGTCGCCACCGGACGGGGAGCAGACCGCGTCGCCACCGGACGGGAAGCCGGCCACCGGCCCGATGCCTGGCGGGATCTGGGCAGCCGGGGACGTCACCGGCGTCGCACGGACGACCCACGCGGCCCGCTATCAGGCCCGGGTGGTGGTCTCGAACGTGCTGGGCAAGCGCTGGGAGGCCGACTACCGGGCCGTTCCGCGGGTCGTCTACACCACGCCCACCGTCTATTCCGTCGGAATCTCCCCAAGCCAGGCGGACGAACTCGGCATCGACCTGCTCACCGCTGGGTACGATCTCGCCGCGACCGCCAGAGCGGCAGTGGAGGCAGACGAACGGGGCCGCGTGGAGCTCTACGCGGACCGTTCGCGCGGGCTGCTGATCGGCGCCGCCGCTGTCGGCCTCTACGCTGAGGAGTGGATGAGCGAGATAGCGCTGGCCATCCGGGCGGAGACCCCGCTGAGCGTGCTCACCGACGTGGTGCACGCGTTCCCCACGTACGGTGAGTCCATCGAGCCGCCGCTGCGGGAGCTGGCCGAGCGCCTATAAGGCGCTGAGCAAAGCGAGTCGTTTGATGGCGCTGAGCGAAGCGAGTCCATTGATGGTGGTGGGCGGGGGCTGGAGGACGGTCGTCCGTCGATCGCGGTGGCGGGGGGCTGAAGGATGATCATCTGGTGGGAGGAGGACTCACGATGAGCGAGATGAACGGTCCGGAGGAACTGTCGCCCGAGGCCCCAGAGGCGGACGTCGTGGAACAGCTGGAGCCCGCCGAAGGCGACGAGGAGACCGAGCAGGAGTGGCCTCAGGAGGTTCCGTTCGACGCGGATGAGGCCGACGCGGTCGAGAACGCGCGCGTCATCCGTATCGATGACGACGATTATCGCTGAGCGCGCAACACCCTCCTGGCGTTTGTTAGTGACCCGCGAGGTTACTGGCGCGTAGGATGATGGGATTGATTCCCTGCGGCGGGCGACCCCTCCCGCCGCAATGATCGGTGATCGGAGAGTGTGGTGACCGCGACCCCGGACGCCCGCCCTCGTGGCACGAGGTTGCCGCGACTGGCGCGGCGCAGGCAGTTGCTCGGCGCGGCCCAAGAGGTGTTCGTCGCCCAGGGCTATCACGCCGCCGCGATGGACGAGATCGCCGAGCGGGCAGGCGTCAGCAAGCCTGTGCTCTACCAGCACTTCCCCGGCAAGCTGGAGCTCTATCTGGCGCTGCTGGACGAACATGCCGAAGGCCTGGTCAAGACGGTCCGCGACGCGTTGGAGTCCACCACGGACAACAAGCTGCGCGTGCAGGCCGCCATGGCCGCCTTCTACGACTTCGTGGCCGGCGAGGGCGAGGCCTACCGCCTGGTCTTCGAATCCGACCTGCGCAACGTGGCCCCGGTGCGAGCCCGGGTCGAGCGGGCCAACCAGCAGTGCGCCGAGATGGTGGCCCAGGTGATCCAGGAGGACACCAACGCCCCCAGCGACGAGGCGTACCTGCTCGGCATGGGCCTGGTCGGCATGGCCGAGGTCAGCGCGCGCTACTGGCTCGGCCAGCACCGCGCCATCCCCAAGGAGACCGCAGAGAAGATCATCGCCCGTCTCGCCTGGCGTGGCATCTCCGGATTCCCTCGCACAAGCTGACGCGGACAAGCTGACGAAGAACAAGCTGGCGAAAACACGCTGGCGAGAAGGTCAGTTCGCTCGCGGCGAAGGCGTCGGACGGCGAACTCGGTGATCTCCGTGCGACGATCGGAAGCACAAGCCGCCGGAAGCAGGGGAGCAATCGCGTGCAGGTTCGCATCGGCGTCCAGTTCGTGCCCAAGGAACTCGTGGTCGAGACCTCGCAGACCGCCGACGAGGTGCAGCAGGCGCTGGCCGAGGCGCTGCAGGCCGAGCGCGGGGTCCTCGTGCTCAAGGACCAGCGCAACGGCCGGGTCGTGATCCCGGCCGACCGGGTGGGCTATCTGGAGATCACCGAAGAGGAGGGGCGGACCGTCGGGTTCGGCGGCTCGCAGTACACCTGACCTGCGATTTGTTTGAACTGGGCAGAGCGGGCATACCGATCGCCGACCACGGGACGCGGAACACCAGTGCCGCTCCCACGAAATGGAATGGTGATCGACAATGCTCACGACGATCCTCTGGTTCATCGTCGTCGGTGCCATCATCGGAGCCGTCGCCCGGCTCCTCGTCCCCGGCAAGAACCCCATCGGCTTCCTCTTGACGATCCTCGTCGGTGTCGCCGGTGCGATCCTCGGTGGCGTGGTGGCCGACGCGCTGGGCGCGGGCACCCTTGTCGCGCTCGTCTTCGCTCTGATCATCGCCGCAGCCGGCGTGTTCGCGCTCACCGCGATGCAGACGCGTGGCGGTGGACGGACCCGCTGGGGCGCCCGGCGACGGACCTTCTGACCCGGTGAAAACCGGCACTGAACTGAGGGCCCCCACCCCCTGCGGCGGGGGCCTTCTTCATGCGCCGACCTTCATGCGCCCTCATGCGCCTTCAGGCGCCGACGTTCATGCGCCGATGCGCTGGAGGATCTCGGGACGCAGCACGTCCCGCAGCTGGGTGTAAGGGATTTTGGCGAACGGGGCGGACCGGTGGCAGGCCATGTCGTAGCCGAGCATGAACATCGGGACGCTGATCTCGACGCGCCGGCTGGTCAGCAGGAGCGAGAAGACACCCTTTCCGGCCAGGCGGTCGGCCGGGATGTCCCACTCCGACTCGGGATCCCCGCTGCTTCCCTTGCACCCCTCTTGGGCGGCGAGGCCGTTCCTCATGAGCCGGCGGATCAGTGCCTTGGTCCCCGCCAGGCCCATCACCTCGGGCCGGAGCAGGTCACGGCTCGTCAGCTCGCGTCCGGTTGCCAGATCGACAGTGATCACGTCGGGATGGCCCGTGTTCCGCTGCGTGTCCGCGAAGGTGTAGCGGACGGACATCAGCCGCGGCCCCGAGAGCCCGGTCTCGTACGCCGAGGACGGGCGGTGGCTGCCGGCCGTGTCGCCGAACGCCCGGATGTCGTTGTGGGCGGAGGCCATCCACCGGTCCACAGGGGCGCGCAGCGCCTTGTTGACCCCGGCCTGCACCGCCGCGTTCCCGAGCCCGTCCACCTGCGGGAACCGGAGCGTATAGGTGATCGCAGGTGAGGCCAGCGTCCGCGTCTCGCTGACCGGCCGGAAGGCGAGCGGAGTGTCCTTGGTGGTGGGCCGCGAGCCGCCGCCCGAGCCGCCGTCGTTGGCGGCGTAGACGCCCGCACCGCCCGCCGCGACGGCCGACGCGGTGATCACGGCGGCCGCGACCTTGGCCCCGGTGGTGGCCAGCAGGCCCGCGCCCAGACCGCCAGCACCCGCACCCCCGGCGCCGGCGCCCGCAGCAGCGCCACCAGCAGCGCCGCCGGCTGCTCCTCCGGCAGCGGCCCCGCTCGCGACGGCGCCGCCCGCCGCGCCGGATCCGAGGACGGCCGCGCCCACCGGCAGGAGCGCCGCCAGCGCGACGGCGGCCACCGCGAGCGCCCGGACACCCCGGTCCTCCCAGCCGGGGCCGTACGCGGCGTTCGCGGCCGTCTCCAGCTCGTTCAGGAACGCCGCGGCACCCGGTGGGCGTTCCTCCGGCGTCTTGGCCAGGCCCCGGGCCAGGAGCTCGCGCAGCCCTTCCGGGACGTCTTCCACGGGGATCGGCGCCTCCCGGTGCTGGGCGGCGAGCCCGTCACCGAGGTAAGGCCGGCGGCCCGTGACGCACTCGAAGAACACACAGGTCGCGGCATAGACGTCGGTGGCCGGTGTCGCGGGCCTGCCGTGCCACTGCTCGGGCGCCATGTAGGCGGGCGTGCCACCCGTCGCGCCGTCTCCCGCCGACGCCGCGATCCCGAAGTCGATGAGCTTGCTGAGGCCGTCCGGCTGTACGACGACGTTGGCGGGCTTGTAGTCGCGGTGGACGACTCCGACGCCGTGGGCCGCCGCGAGGCCCAGCAGGGAGCCCTTGAGGACGCTCAGCGCGGCCTCGGGCTCCAGGGCCTCGTGTTCCTTGAGGATCTCCCGCAGCGAGACCCCGTTCACCGCCTCCATCACCAGGGCGGCACCGGAGTCGTTCATGACGAAGCGGTAGAGCCGGACCACGTGCGGATCGGTGACCCGGCCGAGCATCACGGCCTCGCCGCGCAGCCGTTCCAGCTCCCGCTGATCGCCCTGCCGCCGGTCCAGGTACTTGATCGCGACCGGTGTGCCCGCGGTGTCGTGCCGGGCGAGCACCACCCGGCCCTGGCCGCCCCTGCCCAGCTCGCGGAGCTCCGTGAAGCCTTCGACCCGCCAGGTCACTTGGCGGCCGCGCCCGCCAGCAGCCGCGGATACAGGTCCTTGTTGATCATGTCCTTGACCTTGTCGTACGGCGCGGTGAACGTGAAGTTGTTGCAGCTGGTGCCCGTGGTCGACCAGATCAGCTCCATGCCCTGCTCGGTGAACAGGACCCCGGCGGGGGCGGGCGACTCGATCGGGTCGCCGTCCCGCTTGCCAGGGGAGAAGTCCTTCTTCTGGATGTCGTCGAGCTCGCAGTCCTTCCAGTCGTCCTTGGGACCGGAGAGCGCGTCCCAGAGCTTCTTCAGCCCCTTCTTCTCCAGGGTCTTGGAATCGAAGACGTCGTCGGCCGTGAGCGCCTTGCCCGCCTTGACGTCCACGGTCACGGGCACGTTCGGCAACCCGCCCTCCCCCTCGAAACAGGGGATCATCTGGATGCTGTTGGAGGCCGAGATGATCTCCCCCTTGCGCAGACCCAGCCGGACCTTGGTCTGGATGACGCTCGACCGGCCCTTGCACTCGGTGCGCTGTTCGGGCAGCAGGGTGGCGGACGCCCACTTGACCGACCAGTCGAGCGGGCCGCGCAGCGCGTCGTTGACCGTCTTGGCGGCCGCCTGGTCGGGCAGCCCCGCGATCTTGACGTACTCGGCCTCCTGGAACTTCACCAGCTTGTCGGCGTACGCGGAGTTGTCGGTCAGGACGATGGTGCCCTTCACCGGATCACCGCCGCCCCCCTTGTCGTCCGAAGACGAGCATCCGGCGGCTCCGGCCACCATGAGGGTCACGGCCGCCAGGGCCACGACGTCCTTCAAACCCGCGTTCTTCAAACCCGCGCGCATCCGTCTGTACCTCCGCCCTGGGACTACGTATCCCACCCAATTCCGGCGCCCCCAGGATGGCAGGATCTGTGGCCGCATGCGGACGATCAGAGAGGGTTGCCCGCCCGTCCGCACGGGTACCCAGCGCAGCGCATGGAATAGATCGGATATGGGAACCGTTGAGACCAGTGATCGGCTATTGGTGTATGGAATCAACGGCCGGTACACTGCGTCGCGGAGTGTGACCGCACGCAGCCACGCAATGTGACTGCTTTCAACCCCTGACTGCGGTCGCCGAAGAATTGATTGACGGCTGGTCCCTCCCGCGCGAGCGCGCGGCCACGAGAAGCGACCGGCGGGAACGCCCCAGCAGATGGGGCCCTGCCGGTACGGATCGTGTCCCTAGGCGGCCCGATCCACCGGAGACCGGCGAACGGCCGGATACCGGCGGAGGCGGGCCAGGAGCAGCGCCGCCACCGGGAGCGAGGACCCCGCACTATGGAGGCTGAAAGTCCTGACTACCTTTCGTGAACTCGGGGTCGTACCCGAGATAGCCGATGCGCTCGAGACCGAGGGCATCGTGGAAGCATTCCCCATCCAAGAGCTCGCCCTGCCGATCGCGCTGGGCGGCCACGACATCATCGGACAGGCCCGTACGGGCACCGGCAAGACCCTGGCCTTCGGCGTCGCGCTGCTGCAGCGGATCACGCACGGCGGCAAGAAGCCCCAGGCCCTGGTGGTCGCGCCCACCCGTGAGCTGGCTCTCCAGGTCACCGACGACCTCCTGGTCGCCGGCGGCAAGCTCGGCACCCGCGTGCTGTCGGTCTACGGCGGCCGCGCGTACGAGCCCCAGATCGAGGCGCTCCGCGAGGGCGTCGACGTCGTCGTCGGCACGCCCGGCCGGCTGCTCGACCTGGTCAAGCAGAGGCATCTCGACCTCTCGCAGGTCGGCGTGCTGGTGCTGGACGAGGCCGACCGCATGCTCGACCTGGGCTTCCTGCCCGACATCGAGCGCATCATCGAGCGTGTCCCGGCGCAGCGCCAGACCATGATGTTCTCGGCCACCATGCCGGGCGAGATCGTGGCCCTGTCCCGCAAGTACCTGACCCGGCCGACCAACGTCCGCGCCGAGTCGCACGCCGAGTCGGAGGCCACTCCGCAGGTCGCGCAGCACGTCTTCCAGGCCCACCAGATGGACAAGCCGGAGATGGTGGCCCGTCTCCTGCAGGCCGAGGGCCGCGGGCTGACCATGGTCTTCTGCCAGACCAAGCGGGCCTGTGACCGGGTCGCGTCCGACCTGGTCCAGCGCGGCTTCGACGCCGCGGCCGTGCACGGCGACCTCGGCCAGGGCCAGCGCGAGCGCGCACTCCGCGCGTTCCGCAACGGCAAGATCGACGTGCTGGTGGCCACCGATGTGGCGGCCCGCGGGCTCGATGTCGACGACGTCACGCACGTGGTCAACTTCGAGTGCCCCGACAGCGCCGACACCTACGTGCACCGCATCGGCCGCACCGGCCGCGCGGGCAAGGAGGGCGTCTCGGTCACGCTGATCGACTGGGCCGACCTCACCCGGTGGAAGCTGATCAACAGCACCCTCGACCTGCCGTTCGCCGCACCGGAGGAGACCTACTCCACCTCGGAGCACTTCTTCGCGGCGCTGGGCATCCCGGCCGGCACCAAGGGCAAGCTGCCCAAGGAGCAGCGCGGTGAGCGCGCCGGCCTGGACGCCGAGGAGCTCGAGGACATCGGCGAGACCGGCAAGACCCGCTCCCGTGAGCGGGGCGGCCGGGACCGTGACCGTGACCGCGGTGACGAGGGCGAGCGGACCCGCCGGCCCCGGCGCAACCGTTCCCGCTCCCGCACGCGCGGCGGCAAGCCCGTCGAAGGTGTCGCTGCGGACGGTGGCAAGGACGCCGCCACCGGCACGAAGCAGGCCGACGCCGGCATCGTGCCCGCGCCGGAGACGGTGACCACCGCGGAGGGCGACAAGCCCGCCCGCACCCGGACTCGCTCCCGCCGTCGCACCCGCAACGGCAAGCCGATGGCCGAGGCCACCTCTGAGACCGCGGAGGCCAAGTCGGCCTGACGCCCGCCCGGTCCACCTGACAGCTGCAAGATCACGCCCACCCAGAAACGTGATCTTGCAGTTGTTCTGTTTCTCCGCCGGTCAGCGTTCTGGGAGGCCTCGTGCTCTGGGAAGGCCTCGTGTTCTGTGAAGGCCTCGTGCTCTGGGAAGGTCTCGTGTGCCCGTCACCGGGTGGACGGATGATCGCCTTCGTCCCTTAACCGGCCCGGTCGACTGTTCTCGGCATGAGCACAGGTCACGGTCCCTCTCGCCGTAAGTTCCTCGCCTCCAGCGCCACTGTCGCCAGTGGCGCCGCCGTCGCGTCGGTGTTGCCTCCCTCGGTGCACCAGGCGCTGGCACGGCCCGTCCGCCCCGGCGGGCTCAAGGCGATCAAGCACGTCGTCCTGCTGATGCAGGAGAACCGGTCGTTCGACCACTACTTCGGCGCGCTGCGCGGCGTGCGGGGCTTCGGCGACCGCAACGCGATCACGCTCCCCACCGGCAAATCGATCTTTGAGCAGCCGGACGGCGCCGGCACCGGCGCCGTGCTGCCCTTCCCGCTGCGCACCGCCGCCGAGCTGGCCAAGAAGGACCTGCAGTGGATGGGCTCGCTGCCGCACGGCTGGTCCGACGGTCATGAGGCACGGGCGGACGGCTGGAACAGCGGCTGGATCCCGGCCAAGACCCCGGCGACCATGGCCTACGTGGAACGCCGTGACATTCCGCTCCAGTACGAGCTGGCCGACACGTTCACGATCTGTGATGCCTATCACTCCTCGGTGCCCAGCTCGACAAGCCCGAACCGCAACTACTTCGTCTCCGGTCACACCGGCTATGAGCCGGGCAGTACGAAGCGTGCGATCGAGAACGACGCGTACAGCGAGGACACCCACGCGGGCTACGACTGGACCACGTACGCCGAGGAGCTGGAGAAGGCCGGGGTGTCCTGGAAGGTCTACCAGGAGTGGGACAACTACCAGGACAACAACCTGGAGTTCTTCGTCAAGTTCAAGGAGATCGCCCGTAAGGTGCTGCAGGGCGACTTCAAGAGCATGGACAGCTTCTACTCCGCCTTCCTGCGGGCGGACGAGGCCAAGCGCAAGCAGATGCAGGCGCGGCTGGACGAGGGCGTCGCCAAGCTGCCCCCGGCCGAGCGCGGGCTTTTTGAGCGCGGGCTGCGTCGCGTTCCTGCCGGTGGGCTGGCTGCGGACTTCCGCGCCGACATCAAGGCCGGGAAGCTGCCCGCGGTCTCCTATCTGGTGCCCTCGGCGGCCGACTCCGAGCACCCGAGCGCGTCCTCGCCGATCCAGAGTGCCCGGATCACGTACGACATCCTCGACGCGATCGCCTCGGATCCGGAGATCTGGGCCACGACCGCCCTCTTCATCACCTACGACGAGTTCGACGGGCTCTTCGACCACGTGCCACCGCCGGTACCGCCAGAGAGTGTGACCGGCGAGTACTACAACGGGGATCCGATCGGATTCGGCTTTCGCGTCCCGATGACGGTCGTCTCGCCGTGGACGGTCGGCGGATACGTGTGCTCGCAGGTCTTCGACCACACGTCGATGACGCAGTTCATGGAGAAGTGGCTCGGGGTCAGGGCTCCCGACATGGGTGACTGGCGCCGCACGGTCTCCGGCGACCTGACCTCGGCGTTCGACTTCGCCTCCGCGGGCCGCCGGCCTTCGGTCGAGCAGCCCAGCGCGGTGCCCGCCTTCACCGGACGCTGGAAGCCCACGCCGCCCGCCGACCAGAAGATGCCGGCGCCCGAGCCGGGCACCCGGCGGGCGCGTCCGCTCCCCTACCAGCCCGAGGCCTCCCTCAGCGTCGCCAAGGGCACCCTCCGGCTGTCGCTGACCAACACCGGCATCGAGAGCGTGCACTTCTCGCTCTACCCGTACGCCGGAGAGCTGCCCAAGCCGCGGCATTTCGACGTCGCCCGCAAGCTCGAGCAGGAGATCAAGCCGGGCGGCGACGCGTACGACCTCGTCCTCATCGGCCCGAACGGCTTCCGCCGCGAGTTCGCCGGGACCGCCCGTGGCGGCGCCGACGTCACGTCCCTACCGCAGGCGAACGGTGGCCGCGACGTTTGGATCTTCTTGAAGAACACGGGCGACGAGGAGGTCACGTTCACCCTCAAGGCCCTCGCCTACGCCAAGCGCGACCGCCAGGTGAAGGTCAAGCCGGGCAAGCAGCGCAAGGTCCGCTGGAACACCGATCACGGCTGGTACGACGTCGAGATCAAGGTCTCGGGGGACGCCACGTTCCGGCGCCGCCTGATGGGCCATGTCGAGAACGGCCGCCCCAGTCTGTCCGGCTGACCAGCCTGTCCGGCTGACCGGCCCGTGGCGGGCGTGACTACGATGTGATCATGGAGCATGCGTGGAAGGGGACGAATCCGCCGGCCGTTGTCTTTGATGTTCTGGGCACCCTGGTGGATCACGCTGGGAGCCTCGCACGACGGGTGTCCGCGGTGGCCGGGATCGAGAGCGGGGCCGCCGCGAACGTCGTCCGTCTATGGATTGACCACGTCTCCGCGCAGGAGCGCGAGATCATCGATGGCCGCCGTGCGTTCGCCCCCAGCCACGAACTGGATGCCGGCGCCTTGACCTGGCTGGCCGGTGAGGGTCTTCTGCCTCCCGGCTCCGTCGCCGGCCTCGCCGACGCATCCGAGTGGCTGCAGCCCTGGCCGGACACTGTTGACGGCCTTGACCTTCTTTCTGCCGATTTCATGGTGCTCGGTCTGTCGAACGCCAGCCGCCGTGTCCTCACCGGGCTCAGTGGCAGATCCGGGCTGCGGTGGCACCAGGTGCTCTCCGGCGAGGACGCGGGCACCTACAAGCCGGCTCCAGGGATCTACGAGCTGGCCATGGCGAGCGTGCCCGCCGGTTCAGACCCGCCCTTCAAGGTGGCCGCCCATGCTTGGGATCTGCGAGCGGCCGCAGCTGCGGGCATGCGCACTGCGTATGTGCCTCGCCCTGACGGCGACCCGCCTGGCCCGGACGACACGTTCGACCTGCATGCCACAAGCATCCGGGACCTGCACGCACAACTGCTCACCTTGGCCAAGAGCACCTGACCGTCTGGCGTCCGGGTCAGGCGTCCGCGCGGAGGGTCAGAGCGCGGCGGGGGTGGTCGGTGATCAGCACGGCCACCCTTGCATCGCCCAGGAAGCGGCGCATCAGGGGCTCGCCGTTCACGGTCCAGATCATGGCCGGGAACCCGGCACGGGCGCACTGGCCCAGCACCCCGACCCTGGCCAGCCGGAAGTTGAGGGCGACCATGTCGGCACCGCTCTGCCTGATCCGGCGGATCGGCGCGAAGTCGTTCACCACGCCGCACTCCCACCAGCTGCGCCCGATCGACAGCGCGGTCACGACCCGGGGGTACGCCTTCTTGATCAAGCCGATCGAGGCGGCGTCCCTGGTGGTCACCACGAAGTCGTCCGGGCCGAACGCCTCCAGCGCCAGCTCGACCATCTCGGTCTCGCAGCCGCGTTCCTTCAGATCGAGATGCCCCTTGACCCCGCCCGCCGCGATGATCTCCACGGCCTCGGACACCAGGGGCACCGGCCGGCCGGCCAGATCGGCGAGCCGCTCGAACGGGAGGCGGCTCAGCCTCTGCCCGGCCACGTCCGGATCGTGATGCACGACCAGTTCGCCGTCTCCGGTGCGGCGGACGTCGATCTCGACGTACTCGGCGCCGGAGGCCACCGCCTCATGGAGCCCGGCGCGTCCCGCCTCGTCCCGGCGGTGCGCGGAGATCGCCGTCACCATGATCGTGACGCTACCACCAAAGAACCTTTACCGGTGTCCGGTCCTGCGTATTTAGTACGCTGGCCCCCTGTGAGTAAGCCCCGGTTCCTGAGCTTGTCCGATTCCCCGGCGCAGTCCCGTGAGGGGGCCGGGAAACGATGAGCACCCCCCGGTTCCTGAAGCTGCCAACCGGTGTGCGGCGGACCTTTGTCGAGACCACGCGCGGCCCGTTCGCCGCGCTTGAGGCGCTGCCCGGCTCCGGCGTGGCGGAGCGCTGTCCCGCGTTGCTCGTCCCGGGCTTCACCGGCAGCAAAGAGGACTTCATCTCCGTCCTGGAGACGCTCGCCCGGGCCGGCCGCCGCGTCGTGGCCGTCGACATGCGCGGACAGTACGAGAGCAAGGGCAATCCGGACGATCCCACCGCCTACACCCGGACGGCGCTGGGCGAGGACATCGCGGCGCTGGCCGAGGCGCTGGGGCCCGACCCGGTGCACCTCGTCGGCCATTCGTTCGGCGGCCTCGTCACCCGCGAACCGCTGATCTCGGGGCGGATCCGGCCCGTCTCGTACACGCTGATGAGCTCGGGTCCAGGTGGCCTCACCGGCCCGGCCGCGGCCAAGGCCGAGGCGCTCCGGGACGCCATCCCGGAGCTCGGCCTGGCCCAGATCTGGGCCGTGAGCATCGGCCCGGACGCGGTGGCACGCGGCGTCCCCAAGGAGATCCTCGCGTTCCTGGAGGCACGCACGCTGGGCAACTGCCCACAGGGACTGGTCGGCATGGCAGGCGAGCTTCTGTCGGCCCCGGACCGGGTCGACGACCTGGCCAAGGCCATCGAGGACGCGGGCGTGCCTGTCCTGGTGCTGTACGGGGAGGACGACGACGTCTGGGATCCCCGCGTGCAGGCCACCATGGCCGAACGCCTCGACGCCGCCAAGGTCGTGATCCCCAGCGCGGCCCACTCGCCCGCCGTGGAGGCCCCGGAGACCACGGCGAGCGCCCTCACCGACTTCTGGAACCAGGCCGAACGCCGCGTCTTCTGACGTGATCCTGCTCACGTCCAGGCGATGATGCACACCTCGCGATGTAATGACACACTTACTTAAGTTTGTCTCACACACCTGCGAGGTGGGGAATGTCGGCGACCGTTGCGCCACCCGAGAGCGTCACCTGGCGTGTCCACATCGACCGGTCCATGTGGATCGGCGGAGTCCGCAGCCTCATGCTCCAGGCACTGCACCCGATGGCGATGTGGGGCGTCTGGCAGAACTCCGACTTCCAGGACGACCCGCTGGGACGCCTCCAGCGCACCGCCGACTTCGTGGGCGTGGCCACGTTCGGCAGCCACGAGGAGATCGACGAGCTGTCCGCCAAGGTCCGCGGGATCCATCGCAGCCTGCGCATCCTCAACCACGACACCGGCAAGAAGGAACGCCTCGACCAGCCTGAGCTGCTGCGCTGGGTTCACTGCGCCGAGGTCTACTCCTACCTGGAGGTCGCCCGCAGGTCCGGCTTGCCGCTGACCGACGCGATGGCCGACCGCTACCTCGATGAGCAGCGCCGCACCGCCACGTACGTAGGTCTGCATGCCGAAGACGTGCCTGGCAGCGTGGCCGAGATGGAGGACTATCTGGCCTCCATGCGCCCGCACCTCCGCGTCACGGAGGAGGCCGCGGCGACGGTGAAGTTCCTGATGTGGCCGGCCATGCCGGACAACCTGAAATTCCTGACCCCCGGCAAGCCCGGCTACTTCCCGTTCGGCGCGCTCTGCTACTACTCGCTGCCGGACTGGGCACGCCAGATGTACGGCGCCCTGCCCGAGGTCCCCCAGCCCGCCGTAACGGCCGCCCTAAGGTCGTTCCGCACGGCCATGAGCACCGTCCCAGAGCGCCTGCACGACTACGCCTTCATGAAGCCCACCCGCGACATGCTGGAACGCGCTCGGCAACGCCTGGCCGCCGACGGCTACGACCTGAGCAAAGGCCTCTACGGACTAAGGGACCCCCGCCGCTGGCCTGTGTTTATTGATTCCACGACCTGACCCGCTCGCCTGGCGGCTCGCGGGTCAATCGTGCAATCGGCGAGCGCGGCATCGCTTCGCGATCTCTCGTGAAGCTTCGCCTTCGGCTCGCTTCACGACCCGTTCGCGCGCTCGCGTGCGGGCTGGGGCAGGGGGATTGTCATGATCCTCCTAGCTGGGCCGTGATCTTTGTTTTGAGCGGGGGATGTCGGGTGGCCAAGGAATTCCGCGACGTCGCCAGCAAGGCGGCCAATCAGGGGCCTTCTATTGGGAGGGCTGCCCAGGAGTCTTTGCGGGGGGCTGCGGCGCGGCCTTCGGGGCAGTGGCGGGCGTAGTCGCACCAGGCGCAGAGGTTGCCTGGCCTGGGCGGGAAGACCTCGTCGTATGGGGTGTGGTCTACGGAGGTGGCGTCACCCTGGCGGGGGCGGGGGATTTTGGTCTTGTACGCCTCGTCTGCGGCGGATGCCTCGGCGGCGATCTGCTCGGCGCGGCGGATGTGGCGAGCGAGTGACTCGTCGGTGTGCTCCCAGACGGCTACTTCACCGGTGGGAAGGTGGTGCAGCTCCACGCGGCGGCAGGGACGGCGCAGGACGCGGGAGGCCGCCACGGCGTAGATCGCCAGGGCCAGAGAGCCGCGGGCGTCGTCGGCGGTGAGGATGTGGCGGCCGGTCTTGTAGTCGACCACCACGAGCTCCGATCCGCGGTCGTCGAGCCGGTCGATGCGGCCCGAGACCGCGATCCGGTCTGTGCGGGTCGCGACGGTGCGTTCGACGCCGATCGGCTCGTCGGCCGGGTCCAGGCCCGCGGCGTAGCGTTCGACCATCTCGCGGGCACGCTCGCGCCACTGGGCGGATTGCGAGGGGTCGCGGAAGCCTTCGGTGAGCCAGCCTCGGATGAGGAGGACGCCCGCCATGGCGGTCGTCCGCTCCTGGAGGGGAAGGCGCCACCAGGCAGCCAGGGCGTTGTGCACGCTGGCGCCCACGCTGTTGTGGGCCCACGGCGGCCCCTTGGGCGGCGCCGGACGGTCCAGATAGGTCATCCGGTACCGCCGGGGGCAGTCAAGCCAGGTGTTCAGCCGCGAGGGCGTGCAGGTGTAGAGCCGTCGCGGCATGCCTTCGAAGCCGAGTTGCTCGGCGGTCACGTCGGTCCCCGAACGTCGGTGTGCGGCTCAGTCGTCGTCGCGTTCGGTGGCCAGTGCGCCCCAGCTCTCCCAGCGGGCGTCCTCTTCGCCGACCGTGGTCTCCTCGCCCTGTGCCGGCAGGACGCGCAGGTCCTTGGGCAGCGGGGTGAGCATGGCGCCGATCGAGTTGAGCTGCTTGCGCAGGTCCTCGTAGGCGCCGCCGATCGAGCCGGGACGGCCGCGGTGCAGGGTGTCGCCGGAGAAGAGCACGCCCAGCTGCTCGCTGATGATGCTGACGCTGCCGGGGGTATTGCCCGGGGTCTGCATGATCTCCAGCTGGGCACCGCCGATCTCGAAGGTGCCGCCGTCCTCGAGCCAGATGTCGGGTTCGAGGGACCGCAGCGCCTTGGCGTCCGCCTCGTCCTCCTCGTCCTTGGCGAGGCGGCCGAAGTAGTCACGCCAGAGCAGGCGATCGGAGCGGTGCAGCGCCACCGGCGCCCAGTACTCCTCGTCCTCCTCGCCCGCGGCGGCCACTTCGAGCGCCGACATCAGGTGGTGCTCGTTGCCGTCGGTGCAGATGACGGCCATGACCTCGCGGTCTCCGACCTCCTTGAGGATGGCCTCGGAGTCGAAGCCCGGGTCGATCACGATGACCCCGTCGTCATCACCGACGATGTAGGTGTTGTTCTCGACGTCATACTCGGTGCCGTCCAGGGTCGTCTTCCCTGACGTCACCACGGTCTCGATGCGCGCGTCCACGTTCCGCACCCTACCGCGCGCAGCGGCCCACAGGGAGCCGCTCAGAGATCATCGCCGGGGACTACTACTCGTCCAGGCGCGGGCTGTAGGCACCGAACGGCAGGTCGAGGTCCATGCCGGGCTCACGCAGATCGAGCAGCTGCGGGCGCTCCAGCATCAACACGCCGGCGTCCGCGGGCCAGAGCACCACCCACAGCCAGTTGGCCATGGCCTCGCCGACGTAGACCGCACGATCGGACTCGGGCGACGGCACCGCCCACATCGGCACGGAATGGCCGCAGGTCGCGGTCGGCCCGTTCACCTCGATCTTGGCGTGCGGCGGGCCCTTGTCGAAGCCGGTACCGGGATCGGGGCCGTTCTTCAGCCCGGCGTAGTAGGCACCGAGCCCGATGCCCGGCTCCTCAGCGATCAGGAGCATGTCGGCCGGGCCGGAGAGCAGCCCGGGACCGGACAGGGCGACCGCCGCGGCGCGTCCCCCGCTGCGGTCGTCACCCACCGTCACGAATCCGGTGACCAGCCAGCCCAGGGGCAACGGCCATGGCGTCCAGACCGGGACCCTGATGTCCCGCAGGACGGCGGCGAGCCCGTCCGGGCCGGGTCTCTTGGCAGGTTGGCGGGGGAGGACGACGCCGTGCACGCCGCAGCTCCAGTCGCTCGACCAGAGGTTCGGCGCGTGCAGTGGTCCGCCGCAACGCGGGCAGGTGGGCTCCGCCCTCATGAGTACCAAGGGTGCGTGGCAGATTTCGTCCCGTCAAGTTCTTGCTGGTAGGTACGGCAAAGAGCGGACAAAATGAGGGCATGCGTGTGCGCTGCGTAGGGGGAATCGTCCACGATGAGACCGGTCGGCTGCTGGTCGTGCGCCGTGGCACTCCACCGGGCGAGGGACTCTGGACGATCCCCGGAGGCAGGGTCGAGCCGGGCGAGTCCGACGCCGCCGCGGTGGCCCGCGAGCTCAAGGAGGAGACGGGCCTGGACGTGTCCGTCGGAACGCTGGTCGGCACGGTGGACAGGCCCGGGCCCGGCGGCGTCACGTACGAGATCCACGACTACGCCGCGAGACCTGCCGCCTCCACCCCGCTCCGCGCGGGCGACGACGCGGCCGACGCGCGCTGGGTGACGCCCGACGAGCTGCTCTCTCTCCCCACCGTCCCCGGACTCCTCGACGCCCTCAGGAGTTGGGGTCTTCTGTAGGGCTGCACGCGGCGGACCTCGCAGAACGTTCAACGCGATCACGCCCGCTCTCGGCCACCGCCGCGTCTTGCGCCGCCATCGCATCGCTGGTGTCGTGGAATGACGCGACATCAGGGGTCGAGAAACCATGCGTAGGACAGGACCGCTCCTGGCGCTTTTCGCCGGCCTTGCGATCCTCATCATCACAGGCACCACCGTGCTCGTCCGGACCGTTTCCTCGGACCGGAAACCGGACGAATCACCGCCGCCGCCGCTCACGGCGACCACGGCGGCCCCCGCACCCCCGCCGATCCCGCAATCGGCGAACGCCACCTTCGCCTCCAGAGTGTCCGGCAGCCGCGCCGTCGTGGCGCTGACCGTCAAGGGCAGCAACGCGATCGCGTACGTCTGCGACGGGCGCACCCTGGAGGCCTGGCTGCGCGGCAAGGTCTATCCCGAAGGCCTGATCCGCCTGCAAGGCAAGAAAGGAATCCTCACCGGATCAGTCCAGGGCGACACCGTCATCGGTGCCGCCAGCCTCTCCCAGCAACGCGTGATGGGCTTCCGCGCCCCGGTGGTCAGGGCGCCGTCCGGCCTGTACCGCGCGGCCGCCCGGACGACCGCGGGCGCGCAGCTCGTCGGCGGCTGGATCGTCCTGCCGAGCGGAGCCCAGGTCGGGATGGTCAACAACGGCCAGAGTTCCCAAACCGCCCCCATCCTCGATCCGGGCGCCGGTGCGATCACGATCGAGAACGAACGTTTCCCGGTCGCCCCCGCCGACCCGGACAAGCCCTAAGGAGCACTTCACTGGCGACCTTTGACCCATCCCAGGTGGGTCCCTACGAGGTGGTACGGCGGCTCGGGGCAGGGGGCATGGGCGTCGTCTATCTCGCCCATGCCCCCGACCGGGAGTTCGTCGCCGTCAAGGTGATGAACCCCGGCTGGGTGGCCGAGTCCGGCTTCCAGGTCCGTTTCGAACGTGAAGTGGAGGCGATCCGCCGGGTCGCCCCGTTCTGCACCGCCCCGGTCCTGGACGCCTCCATCGAGGGCGACCTCGCCTACATCGTCACCGAGTACGTCGAGGGCAACACCCTCTGGCAGGCCGTCAAGTCGAACGGCCCCTTGATCGGCGCCAGGCTCGAATCGGTCGCCGTCGGCACCGCCGTGGCCCTCACCGCGATCCACCGCGCCGGCGTCACCCACCGCGACCTCAAACCGGGCAACGTGATCCTCTCCCCGGAGGGCCCCAAGGTCATCGACTTCGGCGTGGCCCGCCTGGCCGAGTCCACCCCCATCACGGGCGACGTCGCGATCGGCACTCCCCCGTTCATGTCACCCGAACAAGCCCGGGGCGAGCGGGTCACCCACGCCTCCGACGTCTTCTCCTGGGGCTCCGTCGTGGCCTTCGCCGCCACCGGCCACCCCCCGTTCGGCCGCTCAACCCCCGAGGTCTTCTACCGCCTCGTCCACGAACGCCCAGACCTGACCGGCCTCCCCGACAGCCTCGCCCTCATCGTCAGCCGGGCCATGGACAAACGCCCCGACCGCCGACCGACCGCCCGTGACCTGATCGACGTCCTGGTGGCCCACGAAGCGCAGCCCAACCCCCTGGCCCAACCCCCGTCCCTATCACCCGAGGAGGCCGCGCCCGTACCCAACGGGCAGCCCCACCCGGACAACCAGCCCGCGCCGCACGATCTGACCACTTCGCGCGACCAGGCCTCGCTGCACGACCAGCCCAAGGCACACGACCAGGCCGCCCTGAGGGACCAGGCAGCGCCGCACGACCAGGCCGCCCTGGGGAACCAGGCCGCACCGCACGACCAGCCCATATCGCGCGATCAGGTCGCGCCCCATGACCAGCCTGAGGCTCAGAGCCAGCTCGGGCCGCACGATCAGGTGGCGGCGCACGACCAGGCCGCGTCGCACGACCAGGCCGCGTCGCGTGACCACAGCGCGCCACACGACCAGTCTGGGGCGCGCGACCAGCTCGCGGCTCATGACGAGGGCATGCCTGACGATCAGCCTGTTACGTATGAACAGTCTGCGGTTGAGGAGACTCGTCTCGATTTTCTTGAGCGGGAGGGCGAGGAGCAGCTTGAGGCGCCTCGGGTGGGGTGGCTCGTGTTGGGGGCGGTCGTCTGCGCGTTGGTCGTGGTCGGGGTGGTCTATGTCGTCTCCGCGGGTAATGGGCGTTCGGGGTCTGCCTCGTTCGAGGATGACTTCGACTCCAAGCGCGGATGGCTGGAGCGGGAGCACAGCGACGGGGTGGCCCGCTACTTCGATGGCGGGTACCTGCACCAGTTGCCGCCCGACCGGGGCATGGCCGCCACGGCGCCGGTCAAGGCGAACGAGATGGGGGATGTCCGGGTGGTGGCGCGGGTACGGCTGCAGGGTGGGGCCGGGTCGTACGGGATCTGGTGTGGGGGCAACCCGGTCACGCAGGCGACCAACCGGTATGACTTCTACCTCACGAACGCGCGCACGGCGGGGATCGTGAAGGAGTTCCAGAACGGGTCGCGGCAGGAGCTGCGACCGCTCCAGAAGGCTCCCGGCATCACCGACGGGGAGAACCGGATGGAAGCCGAGTGCCGGTTCGGGGATGGGGTCACCCGGTTGAAGCTGCGGGTCAACGGGCGGCTCGTCGCCACCTACGACGACCAGGCGCGGCCCCACGGGGCAGGCGCCTGCGGAACCGCCGCCATCTCGGAGGCGGGCTCCACGGCGACGATGACGGTGCGGTACGAGTCGTTCAGCGTCCGATCACTTCAGGAGTGAACGGCGAAGGGTCGCTTTCCTCGACCGGGCTCGCGGTGGTGGTCTGCACCTTGAACCGGCGGACCATCCAGACGATGACCACGGCGTAGAGGAGCATCGGCGCCACATCGGCCACGACGTACTGCCACGGCACCGACCCCTGCTCGATGTCCAGCTTGCCGATGGCGGCCGGGAGCAGGAACGCCATCAGGTTGTTGAAGACGTGCACGGCGATCGCCGCCTCCAGGCCGCCGGTGCGGACCACCAGCCAGCCCAGGATCGCGCCGAAGAGGAACACGTCGAGAACGCCCCAGCTCGTGTAGCCATGACCCGCCGTGAACAGCGCCCCGCCGATGACGATCCCCGGCCAGGGCGTGCGGAAGATCACGCTGAACGCGCGGCCGGCCTTGCCGGTACGGGTCTCCAGCGTCCAGGAGCCGATCGCCTGGAGCAGCCAGCCGCGGAAGATGTACTCCTCGGCCGCCGCCTGGAACGGCACCAGCACGATGATGATCACGGCGGGCAGCAGGAAGTCGTCCCAGCCGACCCACTTCTCCGGCGTCTTGGCGGGATCGGGGTCCGTCACGACGAGGGACGCCGCCCACGAGCAGGCGACCGACACGACGCAGAAGGCGATCGCCACGCCGCAACAGCCCAGCAGCCACTTCCAGCGGAGCCTGCCCGTGACGGACGAGACCGTGCCGGGCCTGCGGCGCTGCACGCAGAACGCCGCCAGCGGCACCAGCGGCAGCAGGATGGCCAGGGAGCCGAGCTGGAAGGCCAGGTCGGCCGTGTCGTCGCCGAACAACCCGTCGCCGCTCGGCTCGTACACCCCGCCGTTGACCAGCGAGTACACGATCGCCCCGATGACCATCAGCCCGATCATCGCCCCCAGGGCGGCGAGGACGATCAGTACCGAGCCGACCAGCGGCCGCCACCAGCGGTGGACCTCGTTCCGGGCGACCTGGTGGTACCTGACCCCGTCCCGGGGTGGCACGGCCCATGACCGCTTTACCGGCGGGTCGTATCCCGGATAGACGGGTCCGCCATAGGCCTGTGGCAGGTCACCGTAGGGCGTTTCGTACGGCTGAGGCTGCCCGGCGTATGGCTGAGCCTGCCCGGCGTACGGCTGAGGCTGCTCGGCGTACGGCTGGGCCTGGCCTGCGTACGGCTGGCCGTAGGGCTGCGGATATTGGGTGGGCTGGGACGGAGGCTGTTGCGGTGCCCGGTCAGGGGACGGGCTCGCCGTCCCCGAGTCCGGCGGCGCCCAGCCGTTGACGTCCGCCGGGTCCGACACGCGCGACCTCCTCGTAGAGCCCCACCCTTACCTGAAATCGTACGTGGCGAAACCGGCGAACCGGACTGGCTAGGCGGGTGGCTGAAAGATCTTCGTCCGTTCCAGGCTGGCGGCTCGGCCCTTGGCGGCGATGACCAGGGCCATCTTCCGGGACGCCTCGTCGATCATCTCGTCGCCCAGCATGGCGGCGCCGCGGCGTTCCACCGTGGTGTAGTAGTCGTACGCGTCGAGGATGAGCTCGGCATGGTCGTAGTCGTCCTGCGCCGGGGAGAACACCTCGTTGCCCGCCTCGACCTGCGAGGGATGCAGCACCCACTTGCCGTCGAAGCCCAAGGCGGCCGAACGCTGCGCGACGCGCCGGAACGCCTCCACATCGCGCACGTTGAAGTACGGCCCGTCGATCGCCTGCAGGTCGTGGGCTCGGGCGGCCATCAAGATCCGCATGAGGATGTAGTGGTAGGCGTCGCCCTCGGTGTAGCCGGGCGGCTGCTCCCCCACCACCAGGGTCTTCATGTTGATCGAGGCCATGAAGTCACCCGGGCCGAAGACGAGCGTCTCCAGCCGGGGCGAGGAGGCCGCGATGGCGTCGATGTTGACCATCCCGCGCGCGTCCTCGATCTGAACCTCGATGCCGATGCGGCCCGCTTCGTACCCCATCGCGCGTTCGATCTGGGTGAGCAGCCGGTCGAGCCATTGCACGTGGGACGGGTCCTGCACCTTGGGCAACATCACGCAGTCGAGGTTCGCCCCAGCGCCCTCCACGACCTCGATCACGTCCCGGTAGGTCCACTCGGTCTCCAGATCGTTGACCCGGACGACGCGGACCTTGCCCGCCCACTCCCCCTCGTTGAGGGCGGCGACCACGTTCTTGCGCGCGTCCTCCTTGGCGGCGGGCGCCACCGCGTCCTCCAGGTCGAGGAAGATCTCGTCGGCCGCCAGTCCCTGCGCCTTCTCGATGAAACGCGGGTTGCTGCCCGGAACTGCCAGCGTGGTACGTCGCGATCGCATGGCCCGGATGCTATCCACCGGGCGTGCCGCGTGGCCGTTCGCCTCCCGCCGCCGTTGTGAGACGCTGGCGGCATGGGTGATGCGCTGGTTGAGGAGGCGGCCAAGAAGTCGGGGCTGCTGTGGCTCGCATTGCCGGGGCTGTCACAGCCGCGCGCGGCCTGGCACCTCTGGCACGACGGCGCCGCGTACGTGCTCACCGGCGGCGAGGGCGAGCAACCGCTGCCCGGCCTGCCCGAGGCCGATCGGATTCTCGTGACGCTGCGGAGCAAGGACAAGGGCGGTCGGCTCGTCTCGTTCATCGCGGCGTGCGAGCCCGTGGAGCCCGGCTCCGAGCTGTGGGACACCGTCGCGCCGCTGATGGCCAAGGACCGGCTGAACGCCTCAAGCCACGAGGGCCAGATCGAACGGTGGGCGAACGAGTCGTACATCATCCGCCTCACGCCGACGGACGAGATCACCGAGTCACCCGGCGGTTATACCGGCGACTACGCGCACGTACGGCCCGTCCCGACCCCGGCGACGACCGCCGGGCCGCCGCCCCGCATGTTCGGGGGCAAGAAGCGCAAGGTCGACCAGTGACGCTCCCCACGTGGTGGATGGAGCACTCGGGGGAGGGAGCACCCCCGCTAGCGCCGCGTGGCTCCCGCCGCTAGAGCGGCAGTTCCTGGCCCTCCGCGATCGCCTGGAGCTTGTCCGGGTTGGCCACCAGATGGATGGCCCCGACCCGGCCCTGGTCGTTGATGTCCACCGAGAGCGTGGTGATCGGCCCCGCGGGCCCGTCGATGACCAGCGCGGGATTCCCGTTCAGCAGCACGGTCCGAACCCGCCAGTCGCTCGGGTCGACTCCCGCGTAGGGCTGGCCGCCGACCGCGGCGAGCCAGCGCGCGACCTTCTCCGCGCCGTGGATCGTCCGCAGGGCGGCCCTGACCTTGCCGCCGCCGTCGGTCCACAACGCGACGTCCGGAGCGAGGATCTCCATCAGCCGGTTGATGTCGCCGCCCATGGTCGCGTCCAGGAACCGTTCGGTGGCCTTGAGCCGCTCCCGCGGATCAGCCTCGAACCTCGGCCGCCGCGCCTCGACATGCTTGCGGGCGCGCGTGCTGAGCTGCCGGACGGAGGCCTCCGACCGGTCCAGCGCCTCGGCGATCTCCGCGTACGGAAAGCCGAAGACCTCCCTCAGCACGAACGCGGCCCGTTCGAGCGGGCTCAGGGTCTCCAGCACGACCAGCATCGCCATCGACACCGACTCGGCCAGCTCCGCTCCCTCGGCGGCGTCCGGCGAGGTCAGCATCGGCTCGGGCAACCACGGGCCGACGTAGGTCTCGCGCTGCACCTGCGCGGACCGCAGCCGGTCGAGCGCGAGATTGGTCGTGATCCGGATCAGGTACGCCTTGGGGTCCGCCACGTCCGAACGGTCAGCCGCGGACCACTTGAGCCAGGCGTCCTGCACCGCGTCCTCGGCGTCCGCCGCCGTGCCCAGCATCCGGTAGGCCACCGCGAACAGCAGATTCCGGTATTCCTGGAACACTTCGGCCGCGACGTCGCTCACGAACACGAGCTTCTCACGCGTCTCCGTCAACGGGTCATGGACCCCTCATGCGTCGCCGGCCGGGATCTCGCACCTGTCCTTGAAGCCCTGGCCCGTCAGACCGGCCGCCGCGTTGAACCGCGACCGCAGGTTCTCCAGCGCCACGATCATGGTGAGCTCTACCAGTTGCTTCTCGGTCAGATGCCGGCGCAGCGCCTCGGTCAGCTCGTCGGTCACCTCGGGCGGGTCCGCGGTCATGGCCTCCGCGTACTCCAGGACCAGGCGTTCGTCCTCCTCGAACAGCTCGCTGTCGCGCCAGTGCGGCACCGCCTCGATCTTCTCCAGCGGCGTCCCGTGCATGTTGGCATCCCACGTGCCGAAGTCCACACACCACGAGCACCCGATCCTGACCGCCGCAGCCATGCAGGCGAGATCTTTGAGCCGGTGCGGCAGGGCCTTCCACCGCAGCACCTGGGCTTCGAGGATCCCGTACGCGGTCGACACTCCCATGTGATGGCCCATGGCACGGCCGGGGTCGAGCTCCTTGCCGAACTTCTTGCGGGTCAGCCACGTGCCGAGGCGGTAGGTGCGCGTCCTCGGGGGGTCCAGCGAGATGCGAGCCATGAACGGCCTTCCCTTACAGCTCCGGCCCGACAGCGGGCCTTTTCCAGGTCATTCCTACGACGGGACAGCCGCACGGGATGTGACATCGCCCTCCCAAACTGCTGGTCAATCGCTGTCCCGGTCCGGGTCAACCTCATGATCGTGGGTAGTGTGCCTCCCATGAGCGGATCCCCGACCCGGGTGTTCATCGCCCGACTCGCCGGAATCGCCGTGTTCGACCCAGCGGGCGACCAGGTCGGCCGTGTCCGCGACGTGGTGGTCGCGCTCCGCCTCGGCGCCAGGCCGCCGCGCGTGCTCGGCCTGGTGGTGGAGGTACAACCGCGGCGGCCGGTGTTCCTGCCGATCACGCGTGTGACGGTCATCGAGTCGGATGCGATCGTGTTCAACGGGCGGCTGAACGTGCGCCGTTTCCAGCAGCGCGAGTCCGAGACGCTCGTCATCGCCGAGATGCTGGACCGGACGGTGAAACTCACCGAGACAGCCGAAGCCGTGTCCGTGGTGGATGTGGCCATGGAGCCGACCCGTACGAGGGACTGGCTGGTCAACAAGGTCGCCGTGCGCCGCGGCGGCGGCCGCGGGCTGCGCCGCAGGCATGGCGAGGTCTTCATCGTCGACTGGGACGCGGTGACCGGTTTCTCCGCTGTCGAGCACGGCCAGGGCGCCGCCGGCGTGATCGCCGCGTTCGAGAAGATGAAGCCCGCCGACCTGGCCAATTTCGTCCACGACCTGCCCGAGAAGCGCCGCGCCGAGATCGCGCTGGCGCTCGACGACGAGCGGCTGGCCGACGTGCTGGAGGAACTGCCCGACGACGACCAGGTCGAGATCCTCGGCAAGCTGGAGGTCGACCGCGCCGCCGACGTCCTGGAGGCCATGGGCCCGGACGACGCCGCCGACCTGCTCGGCGAGCTGCCCACCGAGCAGCGCGAGCAGCTGCTGACCCGGATGGAGCCGCAGGAGGCCGCGCCGGTCCGCCGGCTGCTGACGTACAAGGACGACACGGCGGGCGGCCTGATGACCACCGACCCGGTGATCGTGTCGCCGGACGCGAGCGTGGCCGACGCGCTGGCCCAGATCCGCAACCCCGACCTCAACCCCGCGCTGGCCGCGCAGGTGTACGTGTGCCGCCCGCCCACCGAGACCCCGACCGGCCGCTACCTGGGCACCGTGCACTTCCAGCGGCTGCTGCGCGAGCCGCCGTCGAACCTGGTCAGCGGCAGCGTGGACAGCGAGCTCGACCCGCTGCGCCCGACGATGTCGCTGGAGGCCGTGGCGACGTTCCTCGCCACCTACAACCTGGTGGCGGGGGCCGTGGTGGACGAGAACGGGCACCTCCTCGGCGCCGTCACGATCGACGACGTGCTCGACCACCTGCTGCCCGAGGACTGGCGGGAGACCGTGATGGACGCCACGGCCGAGGAGACGTCCGACCCCGAGGAGGAGGCGGTCCGCAGCGGCGGGTTCCCGGTCATCCCCGATGAGATCGAGATCCCGAACGGTACGGAGGGCACCTCATGAGCCCGTCCCGTCTTGAGCAGCCGCGTGAGATCCGCCGGACCGTGCTGCCGCGGCCGCACTACGACCCGGAGTCGTTCGGCCGGCTGTCGGAACGCATCGCGCGGTTCCTGGGCACGGCGCGGTTCCTGGTCTACATGACCGTCTTCGTCGCGGTCTGGATCCTGTGGAACCTGCTGGCCCCGGCGTCGCTCAAGTTCGACCCGTACCCGTTCATCTTCCTGACGCTGATGTTGTCGCTCCAGGCGTCGTACGCGGCGCCGTTGATCCTGCTCGCCCAGAACCGGCAGGACGACCGCGACCGCGTGCAGTACGAGCAGGACCGGGCGCGCGGCGACCGGACCATCTCCGACACCGAGTACCTCACCCGTGAGGTCGCCGCGCTCAGGCTCGCGCTGAACGAGGTGGCCACGCGCGACTTCCTGCGTTCGGAACTGCAGGGGATGCTCAAGGAGCTGGACGGCGACCGCAGAGACTCCAGCCACAGTCTGTAGAGGCACAGCCTGTAGAGGCACAGCCTGTAGAGGCACAGCCTCTACGGAAACGGCCGCGCGAGAAAAGGAGCCGCCACGACCGGGTCGTCGGCGAGCTTGTCCAGGATGTGGCCGAACTGGCGCAGATCTTCCTGGTCGAGCCTGCTCAGCACGTACTCGCGTACACCTCGTTGGTAGGTCGGGGTGGCCGCGGCCAGCCGGGCGCGACCGGCCTGGGTCAGCACGGCGAACAGCCCGCGCGCGTCACTGTCGCATGACTCGCGGCAGACCAGACCTTCCCGCTGGAGCCGGTCGACGAGCCGGGTGAGACCGCTGCGGGAGAGCAGCACCCGGTCGGCGAGGTCGTTCATCCGCAGCCGGCCCTCCGGTGCCTCACCCAGATGCATCAGCACGTCGTACGAGGCGAGCGCGAGATCGTGGTCGGCCAGCAGATCGGCCTGGATGCGGCGGGAGATCTGGACCTGGGCACGGAGCAGGGTGCGCCATACGGTCAGCTCGGCGGCCGAAATGGTGCTGGACGGCATTGTCACGCCCCGATCGTACGGCTTCCTCGCGTGCCCGCGCGATGCCGCCGGGGGGCCGTGTCGTCCCCGGTCATCCCGTTCTGCCGAACCGGTTGAAGATCACCCCCGGGGGGTTTCCGGCCCCGGATTAACGAACACCCGCGCGGACTTCATACCATGGGTGGCATGGCCTCCCAGTTGACGACCGAGCAGGTGACCGCGGCGCTCGCCACGGTGAACGATCCTGAGATCCGTAAGCCCATCACCGAGCTCGACATGGTCAAGAGCGTCGACATCGCGCCGGACGGCTCGGTGCACGTCGGAATCTTCCTGACCGTGGCCGGCTGTCCGATGAAGGACACCCTGACCCGCACCGTCACCGAGGCCGTCGCCAAGCTGGACGGCGTCACCTCGGTGCAGGTGGAGCTGGACGTGATGAGCGAGGAGCAGCGCAAGGCGCTGCGTGACAAGCTCCGTCCCGGCGACGCCGGCAAGGAGATCCCGTTCGCCAAGCCCGGCAGCCTCACCAAGGTCTACGCCGTCGCGAGCGGCAAGGGCGGCGTCGGCAAGTCCTCCGTCACCGTCAACCTGGCCGCCGCGCTGGCCGCCCAGGGCCGCAAGGTGGGCGTGGTCGACGCCGACATCTACGGCCACTCGGTGCCGCGGATGCTGGGCGTGAAGCACCCGCCGACCAAGGTCGAAGACATGATCATGCCGCCGTCGGCGCATGACGTGAAGGTGATCTCGGTCGGCATGTTCACCGCCGGCAACCAGCCCGTCGTGTGGCGCGGCCCGATGTTGCACCGCGCACTGCAGCAGTTCCTCGCCGACGTCTACTGGGGCGACCTCGACATCCTGCTCATGGACCTCCCGCCCGGCACCGGCGACATCGCGATCTCGGTCGCGCAGCTGCTCCCGTCGGCGGAGATCCTGGTGGTCACCACCCCGCAGCAGGCCGCCGCCGAGGTGGCCGAACGCGCCGGCGCGATCGCCGCCCAGACGCACCAGCAGGTCGTCGGCGTGATCGAGAACATGTCCTACCTCAGCTGCCCCCACTGCGGTGAGCGCCAGGAGATCTTCGGCTCGGGCGGCGGCCAGACCGTCGCCGACGCGCTCACCCAGACCCTGGGCACCCGCGTCCCCCTCCTGGGCCAGATCCCGATCGACCCCCGACTGCGCGAGGGCAGCGACAACGGGCAGCCGCTGGTGCTGGCCGACCCCGACTCCGGCGCCGGCAAGGAGCTCCGCACCATCTCCGACAAGATCGGCGGCCGCTCCCGCGGCCTGTCCGGCATGTCCCTGGGCATCACCCCCAAGAACAAAATGTGACCCACCCCACGTAGAGAAGGGCCCACTCCAAGGGGACGGGCCCTTCTTCTACATCCAGCTTTTGTCCAGACTCTTCTCTGTCCGAACGCCAGATCAGGTGGCTTCGGAGTCGAAGGGTGGGCGTTCGCCGTATTCGAGGCCGCCGGCCATCGTCGCGTAGGGCTCGTCGTCGAAGACCTGGCCGTTGGTGTGGCCCGGCTCGTCGTCGGGGTCTTCGAGCAGGTGTTTGCGGACGAAAGTCTTGGGGTTGAGGTCGGCGATGTCGAAGTCCTTGAACTCCGGGCCGAGGCCGTCTTGGAGATCGGCTTTGGCGCTGTTGGCCATCTGCCGCAGCTGCCGCAGTGCCCGGCCCGCCTGACCGGCGACCTGGGGCAGCTTGTCACCGAAGATGACAAGGGCGAGCACGACGAGCACGGCCATCTCGCCCAGTCCGACGTCGAACAACCCGTCCTCCACAAGCGCCAGGGGATCCGGGCCGTACAACCCCGGATCCCCACAGCGTATCTCCAGCTCGGATGAACCGGATCTGAACGTCAGGCCGCGGCGAGGGTGACCTCGACCGTGGTCTCCTTGCCGCCACGCGTGTACGTGACCTTGATCTTGTCGCCGGGCGCCTTGCTGCGGATCTGCGCGGCGAGGTCGGACGGGTCCTCGATCGGCTGGTCGTTGATCTTTGTGATCACGTCGCCGGGCTTGAGGCCGGCGCGCTCGGCCGGGCCGCCCTTGACGATCGGCGGGGTCCCGTTCGCCTCGGTTTCGCTGATCTTCACGCCGGGGCCCGGGAACTTCTGGTCCATGCCGATGCCCAGCTGGGTGCGCTTGGCGGTGCCGGTCGCGATGATCTCTTCGGCGACGCGCTTGCCGTGGTTGATCGGGATGGCGAAGCCCAGGCCGATGCTGCCGCTCTCCTGCCCGCCGTTGAGGGTGGCGATGGCGGTGTTGATCCCGATGACCCGGCCCTTGAGGTCGACCAGCGGGCCGCCGGAGTTGCCGGGGTTGATCGCCGCGTCGGTCTGGATGGCGTTGAGGACCGAGCCGTCGCCGCCGCCCCGGGTGGGCACCGCGCGGTTGATCGAGCTGACGATCCCGCTGGTCACCGAGCTCTGCAGGCCCAGCGGCGAGCCGATCGCGACCACCGGGTCGCCGACCGCGAGATCGTCGGAGTTGCCGATGGTGAGCGCGGGCAACGAGTGCGCACCCGAGGGCTTGAGCACCGCGATGTCCGATCGCTCGTCCCGGCCCTTGATCGTGGCGGGCAGCTGCTTCTTGTCGTTGAAGACGACCTTGATGTTGCCGCCCCCGCCGCCCGCGGAGACCACGTGGTTGTTGGTGACGATGTAGCCGCCGTTGACGATGAAGCCGGTGCCCGCGCCGCCCTCGCCGCCGGGCGTCTCCACCCGGATCATGACGACGCTGGGCAGCACCTTCTGGGCGATCCCGGCGATCGAGTCCGGTGGGCGGTTCTTGACGGCGGGGCCGGCGCCCGAGCCGCTGCCGCCGCCGAGGCTGACGCTGCCGCTGTCGTTGCCATCGCTCGCCATGACCGCGACCCCCGCGCCGACGCCGCCGGCGACCAGAGCGATGATGAGGCCGATGATGGCCAGCACGCCGATGCTGGGGCCACCACGGACGGGCATGGGCGGCGGCGGTACGGGGGCCCAGTTGGGACCTCCCGGAGGCGCACCGAACCCGCCGGGGCCGCCCATCGGCCGCGGACCGCCCGGAAGCGGCGGGCCCATCGGCCGGGCTCCCGGGTGCGGCGGCACAGGACCGCCCGCACCGGGCGGCGGAGGCTGGTGGCTGGAGTGCGGCGGCCAGCCGTATGGAGTGCCCTGCATGTTCTCAGCGGCGGCACGCGGATCCTGGTTGTGCGGTACGAAACCGGGACGGTGCCGGGCCGAATCGAGGCCTTCGAGGCCTTCGGGGAGGGGCGTCTCAACTGCGGTCGGCCGTGTGTCCCGCGGCATGTCGTTCTTGGCGAACGCGTCCTTGGCGAACGTGTCCTCGGCGAACGCGTCCGGCGGGGCGAAGCCACCGCCCACGGGCGCACCACCCGCGGACCCGGCGGCGCCGTGCTCGGCCGTCCAGCCGGGCTCCGTGTCCGGCTCGTCCGTCCAGCTGGGCTCCGTGTCCGGCTCGGCCGTGTCGTCGGCCTGGGGACCGGCCGCCGCCTGCTGGAGGTCGTCCACCTGGTCCTGCGGGCCAGCGGACTCCGCCCGCTCGGCCCCGTAGCCGGCGACCACCCGGTCGTCCCCCGGCGACGCCTTGACCGGCTCGCGGCTATCTTCCGTCATCCCCATCTCTCCTACGGAGTGGTTCTCATCATCCGCGTTCATCGTGCCCAGCGGCGCATGTGGTGAGCATAAGACCTCACCCGAAGGGATTGGCCCACGAACCCAGTCTGCGCATGCCTCGGCCCAGCCGCCCCCAGAAACGCGGCCCGCCGTCCGGGAAGGCCTTGATCACCGAGTCGGCGGTGCCGGCCGGCGCATCGGTGAGGACCGTGTAGACGTAACCGTCCCCGGACCAGACCGCCCACCGCTGCAGCGAGTCGCGCCGGAAGACCGTGCGCCCGTTGCTCTGGGTCCGCTGCCATCCGGCGAAGCGGCGCTCGTCCAGGCCGCCGCGTTGGACGAAGACCGACACGGCCGCCAAGCCGTCGGAATAGCTGAGATGAACGGTGGACTCGTCGGGCTTCGGGGCCGAACGGCGTGCGTCGTGGAGCGTGAGCCGGCCGGGCAGCTCCTCCGGCATGCGCCAGCCACGGTCGCGCAGCACGCTGATCTCGCTGGCCGCGAGCCGGTCTTGCCAGGGCAGGGCGGCACCGGCAGGCGGGAGCTCCGGCGTGCTCTCGCCCATGGAGCGGCCGCCGCGAAGCTGGATCCGTTCCCCGCTGCCCGGCGAGGTGATCTGCACCTCGCGGAAGCCGGTGACCGCGACCGCCTGGCCCGCGTCGTCGATCAGCTCACGGTGCAGCATGAGCCCCGTCTCGGTGTCGAGCCAGAACCGCCCGGCGGCGGTGCCGTCCGGTCGGCGCGCCTCGATCACCCGGGCCCGGCGGCCGCACACGTCGGCATCGGCGGTGCGGACGACCGAGTAGTTGCGGGTCAGGAGCGCCAGCATCTCCATCGTGAAGCCGGTGAGCGCACCTCTGATCGCGGAAGCGTCAGGATGGAAGGTGCGGCTGACCGCCGTGATCGTGGCCGTGCCGGGCGGCGTGACCGTCCGGGGTGCCGGCGGTGGCGTGCCGCGCGGCGGCGCCTCAGGGGTGAAATGAGTGCCCTCGCCCGGCGTGTGCGCCACCTTGACGAAGGAGGTCTTGGCGCCGTCGCCGCCCCAGGTGGTGAGGAACTGCATGCCCTCGTACGGGACCTGCCGGGCCGCCTCGGCCGCCGCCTGCAGCAGCCGTACGGCCTCGGGGTCGCTGCGCGACCGCCGCGTGGCGCAGGCGTCTCCAGCCAGCGCCGCGGCCAGCGCGAGTGAGCCGACGAGGCCGCCCGCCATCAGGGCACCTCGCCGTCCACCGTGCCCGGTGCCGAAGGTCACGGCTCCGGGGAGATCTGGACGGGAATGTCCTCGTTCACCGGATCGGTGAGGGGGACATCCCCGGACGTCAGCGCATGTTCAACCGCGAACCGGTCGAACGCGGGGGTCACGGTGGGCGCTTCGCGCTCGCCACCGGCGACATAGGAGGCGGTGCCCAGCCCGATGAAGAGCGTCGCGGCGCCGACGGCCAGGTAGCGGCGGCGCGGCGCGCGGTGGGCCAGCGCGACCCCGGCGCTCATGCTCGCGACGCGTCCTGCGCCCCGGCTCGCAGCGGCGCGACCGGCCGGGCGGTTGTCCCGCGGCCTCGATACGAGCGGCGATCTCTCGCGCGGCCCGCCATGCCGCAACAGCGGCGGACGTACCGGCGACGGCCGTCCGGTCGGCGGAACGATGCCCTCGCCCGGCGCTCCTTCGCGCAGTGCCCCCTCACCCAGTGCACCCTCGCCCGGCATCCCTTCGCCGGGCCCGATGCCCGGTCCCATCCCGGTGCCCGCCCCCATCGCGCGCAGCCGGGACATCAGATCGCCGGACGGGAGAGATTCGTCCCCGTCGATCAGCGGAAGGTCAGCGAGACCGCGCAACCGGCCCTTGATGCGGCGCAGCGCGTCCGCCTCGGCCCGGCACCGCTCGCAACGCGCGAGATGGGCGAGCGCGCGATCGCGCTCCTCATGGCCCAGCTCACCGTCGACAAGAGCGGTCAGACGCTCCCCCAGACAACTCACGCGGCTCCCTCGTCGTTCCGATCAGTCACGCCCGACCATGGTGATGGTCAGGCGCAATCGTCGCGCATCCGGCGCGGCTAGACGCCCTCCGGCTGCAGTCTCCGCTGGGGCGCGCGGTGCTCGAGCGCGGCTCGCAGCTGCGCCCTCCCCCGGTGGATACGGCTGCGCACGGTCCCCAGTTTGACGCCCAGTGTCGCCGAGATCTCCTCGTACGACAGCCCCTCGATGTCGCACAACACCACGGCCGCCCGGTATTCGGGGGCCAGGGCGTCGAGCGCGGCCTGGACGTCGGCGTCGAAATTGCGGTCGTCGAACGCCTGTGCGGGCGTGGGTTCACGGCCCTGCAAGCGCTCGGCGGCGTCGTCTCCCAGTCCCTCGAAGCGAATGCGCTGGCGACGGCGCGCCATGTCGAGGAAAAGGTTCGTGGTGATGCGGTGCAACCAGCCCTCGAACGTGCCCGGCGTGTAATTGGACAGCGAGCGGAACACCCGGACGAAGACCTCTTGCGTGAGATCCTCGGCGTCGTGCTGGTTGCCCGTCAGCCGGTAGGCGAGCCGGTAGACGCGCCCGGAGTGCTCGCGGACGACCTCGTCCCATGACGGCGGCGCCCACTCCGCGTCCGGCGCGTTCTCCCTGGCTGCTGCGTTACCGAGCCCCTGCCTGGGGCCGACCCCCACAGCGCCCTTGAATGTAAGTGCTGCGACTCCCATGGTCCCGGGTTGTTCCTCTCTATGCCTCACGCTGTCGCATTGGAACGACACGGTCACGCCTGGGCTGGGGCGGTTGTAGACCGGCTGTCAGTTAGAACGCGACGAAACGCGAGTTGGTTCCCGGTCAGCGATATGGTCTTTCCAGCATGAGCCAGGCGGGGGTCCCGCGAGGAGGCAGCCATCGACGCCATTCAGGCCACCCTGGCCTACGTGGAGGAATTTCTCCCCGAAGACGAGCCGATTATCAACGCCCGCCGACTCGGCGAGGAGGTCGGCGCGGTGCCGATCGGTCCCGCCGGGGGCGCCGCGCTGCGCTTCCTCGCGGCCATGATCGACGCGCGGACGGTCGTCGAGGTCGGCTCCGGCTGTGGTGTCTCGGGGATCTGGCTGCTCCGCGGCATGCGCAAGGACGGCGTCCTGACCAGCGTCGACGTCGAGCACGAGCATCAGCGGCTGGCCAAGCAGGCGTACGCGGAGGCCGGTCTCGGCGCATCCCGGACCCGGATGATCGTTGGCCGCGCGCTGGAGGTGCTGCCGCGCCTCACCGACGGCGCGTACGACATGGTCTTCTGCGACGCGGTCAAGCAGGAATACCCCGAATATCTGACCGCGGCGCTGCGGCTCCTGCGGCCCGGCGGCGTGGTGGCGTTCGACAACGCGCTCTGGCATCACCGGGTGGCCGACCCTGACCGCCGCGACCCGGACACGCTGGCGATCCGCGAGGTGGGCCGGATGATCCGCGAGGACGAACGTCTCGTCCCGCTGCTGCTCCCGGTCGGCGACGGCCTGCTGTGCGCCGTCAAGCGCGACGACTGAGCACGACGACCGAGCCCGCCATGGCGAACACCGATGAGCAGGCCCTCCCGGCGTTCCCGGTACGGGCCCGCCTGACCTGGCGCGGCGCCGTCCAGATCACGGCCTGCCTGATCCTGGTGATCGCCTCGGTGGCGTTCGTCGCGGGCGGCCTGATGCGCGGGATGAGCACCGGGAGCGTGCTCTTCATCGTGCTGGGGGTGGCGGGGCTGGCGCTGTTCGGCGGCGGGCTGTCCACGTCCGCCGGGACGCTGCTCAGCCGCCGCCCGGTGCTGGAGCTGGACGCCGAGGGCGTGCGCCGCCCGGCCCGCTGGCCGCTGCCGCGCCGTGCCGACAAGGTGCTGCCGTGGTCGGAGATCCACGCGATGTGCGCCGTCCGCCGCGGCCTGGCGAACGCCAAGCGTGGCGAGCAGGACTACCTGGTCTTCCTGCCGTCCGCCGACCTGCTCGAAACCGCCCGTACGGCCGAACGGCCCCAGCTGGTCGCGCTGACCCTGCCGGACGTGCCGGCGACCGCGGAGGCCGTCCGGTGGTCCTTCGCCGTCGACGCGAGCTGGACCGCCTCGCTCAAGGAGATCGTCGCCGAGGCGCGCCGCCGCCACACGATCCCGGTCGTCGACCGCCGCAAGCAGTGATCAGCATCACCTGAGAGCAGCATCACCTGTGAGCTGCGTCATCACCGTGAGCAGGGTCACGCCGGGAGCGCGGCGGCGAAGACGGGATCGGTCGTCGGCTGCGGCGACCCGCCCTCCGGCTCGACGGTGATCCCGATACCGGCGGCCGCGCCGATGCCGTCCACGACGATCGGGCCGGACCCCGTGGCCGTCAGCCCGGCGGGGCGTGGCGCTCCGGCCCCGAGCAGCCAGAGCTCGTAGGTCCGCGACGGCGGCGCCGCCGGCAGTCCCGTCATGATCACGACGGCCCGGTCCGCCCGCCGGGAGATCACGACCGTGCCCCTGCCGCCGGTCCGGACAGCCGCGGTGACCGTACGCGCGTCGGATGCCGTCAGGACCGACTCCACCTGGCGCTGCCGGGCCTCAGCCCGGTCAAGGCGGTCCTCGGCGCGGACGGTGACCACGCCTAGGGCCACCGCTACCAGCAGGCATGCGGCGGCCGCCACCGCGAGAAGCCGCGGCGGGAGCGCAGGGCCGCCGCGCCACCGGGCCGCGCGGGGCCGCTCCTGGCGCGTCCGGGAGATCGCGGTGAGCACCCGATCTCGCAACTCGGGCGGCGCGGTCCGGGCGGCGGCGGTGCCCAGGCGGGCGGCCGTCGCACGCAGGCCGCGCATCTCCCGGTCGCATGCGTCGCATTCACCGAGGTGCGCTTCGAACCGCCGCCTCTCGATTTCCGAAAGGGCGTCGAGCGCGTAGGCACCGGCAAGGGCGTGGATCGTTTCGGAAGCCTGTGTCACCGATTCACCCCCAAGTAGTCGTACCTGCCGCCCGTTGACCACTATTCGGCGCCGGAGGCGTCACGGATCGGTCGGCGGCGGATACTTTGTGTTCTTGGTTTCGGTCGGCTCTTGATTTCGGTCGGCTCAGCCCTTGCCGGTGACGCGGCCGTGCAGGACCAGCGCCCAGGCGAGGCAGCCCAGCGCGCCGGTGGAGGTCAGTGCCCGGACGATGTTCCACGTGACCCAGCGGCCCTCGAACGCGGTGCGGACGGCGGCCAGGTCCCCGATCTCGGCCGGGTCGCCCGCGGCCGCGAGCCTGTCGTTCAGCGGCACATTGATCGCGAAGGTGATGATCAACACGATCAGGTAGAGCACGAACCCGGCGATGATCCACGGCAGGGCCGGGCGGTCGTCGCCCTTCAGGTGCAACGCCGCCGCCAGTCCGGCGAACGCCAGCGCGCCCATGAAACAGATCATGAACCAGCCGTTGACGATCGCCACGTTCATCCGCTGCATCGAGTCGATGAACGTACGGTCGTTGACCTTGGCCAGCCCCGGCATGACCGCGTAGGAGAACGATGCGAAGAGCCCCGCCATGAGCCCCATCGTGACCACCGCGGCGACGAGCGAGCCGGTCTGCAGCACCTTGAACATGAGTTGGCTTCCTCTCAGAGACCCGACGGTTTCCTGTCGTGTCTCAAGCCAACAACCAGGCGGAACGCGGCGACATGTCTCAGAGGCGACCCCACATACGCAAGCGTCCAGCACGCTCAGCCCGGCAGGTGCGTCCAGCCCGGCAGGCGCCCCCAGGCCGGCAGGCGCCGTCAGGAGGTGGTGGGGGCCAGCCAGTTGAGGAGGAGGCGGGCACCGAAGCCGGTGGCGCCCTTGGTGAGCTCGGCGTCGTCACCCGTGGCGCGGCCGGGGCCCGCGACGTCCAGGTGCGCCCAGGTGCGGTCACCCACGAACTCGCGCAGGAAGAGCGCCGCCATGATCGCACCGCCGCCGAAGCCGCGCCGCTCGATGTTGGCCACGTCGGCCACGTCCGACTTGATCCCCTCGCGGTAGTCCTCGACCAGTGGCAGCCGCCACAGCGGCTCACCGGCGGCCGCACCGGCGGCGTCCAGCGCGGAGGCGAGCGCGTCGTCGTTCGCGAAGAGCGCCCCTGTCCGCAGGCCGAGCGCGACCTTGGCGGCCCCGGTGAGCGTGGCCACGTCGACGACCACGTCCGGGGCGAGCTCGGCGTCGGCGTACGCCAGGGCGTCGGCGAGGACCAGGCGCCCCTCGGCGTCGGTGTTGAGCACCTCGGAGGTCGTGCCGCCGAAGTGGGTGATCACGTCGCCGGGACGCATCGAGGAGCCGGAGGGCATGTTCTCCGCGGCCGCGATCAGTCCGGTGACCCTGGCGCGCACGCCCAGCGCGCGGAGGGCGCCCATGACCGCGATGACCACGCCACCGCCGGCCATGTCGGTCTTCATCGTCTTCATGTTGTCGTTGGGCTTGAGCGAGAGGCCGCCGCTGTCGAACGTGATCCCCTTGCCCACCAGCACGACGTGCCGTTCCGCACTTTCAGTACTGCCCTCGGTACCGCCCTCAGGACGGTGGCTCAACTCGATCAGGCGCGGCGGGCGGGGCGACCCCGCGCCGACCGCGATCAGCCCGCCGAAGCCGCCCTCGGCGAGCTCCTTCTCGCCGCGCAGGCGCACGGCGAGCCCGGCCTCGGCGGCGATCTCCGTGGCGCGTTCGGCGAGCCAGGAGGGGCCCTTGTCGGTCGCCGGGGTGTTGGCCAGGTCGCGGGCCAGCGCCGCCGCCCGGGCGACCACCGTGCCGCGTTCGACGGCCGCCGCGCCGGCCTCCGGGCCCGCCTCGGTCAAGATCGCGAGAGTGCCCAGCGGCGCCTTCTTCGGCGGCTGACCGATCTTGAACGTGTACGAGGCGAGCAGGGCGCCCTCGACGAAGGCCGCGAGATCACCCGAGGGGACTCCAGCGGCCAACGTCGCCCGGCCCCTGCCGCGGCGTGCGAGCGCGGCCCCCGCCTTGCGCAGGTCCGCGGGAGCGGCTTCGCCCACCCCGTACAGCAGCAGCTCCAGCACCCGGCCGCCCACCCGCACGGGGGCGGAGATGACCTCGCCAGGCTCGCCCTTAGCGCCGTTCAACGTCAGCAGCTCGTCCAAGGTGAACGGCAGGAAAGACGCGATTTCGGCGTCCGGCGCCGTCGGCCCCGAGCGCACCGGAACGGCCACCACCTCGGCCCCAAGACGCTCAGCCGCCCCGGACAAAGTGCCGCCGACGCTGCTGACTTTGGTCTCGATGGGCATGACCGGAGGCTCCCTTGTCTGTCTGACTGACGTTGTCTGTCTGACTGGCGTTTGTCTGACCGGCGCTATTTGACGGGCGCTATCTGATGGGCGCTGCCTGCCTGGCGCTGACTTTCGCGGGCTGTCGGATGCTGGTGAACACGGCGAGAGTCCCGGCGTCGCCGCCGGGACCTTCACCACAACTTGGGGCAGAGGCCCTAGCCCACGACTTCCTTGAGAGCGTCGCCGAGCTCCTTGGCCTCGTCTGCGGAGAGCTCCACGACAAGGCGTCCGCCGCCTTCCAGCGGGACCCGCATGACGATTCCGCGCCCCTCCTTGGTCACTTCGAGCGGACCGTCTCCTGTCCGCGGCTTCATCGCCGCCATGCGTGCATCCCCTTCCTGCCTAGGGCCGCGTGGGGCCTCCGGGCACCGTTGGCCGCGTGGCCGCCTGTCGCATCCGCGTCATCAGTAGTGGTCCATTATCTCGTCTTCCGGGCGCGAAGTGGTAACGATCAGCCTCCAGATCGAGAGACTGCAGCTATGAATGCTCGTTCGGCGCTGTTCGATCTCTATGGCGACCACCTTCGGGAGCGAGGTGGGCAGGCCCCGATAGCCGCACTCGTCCGGCTGCTGGCGGCTTTGGGGATCGCCGCTCCGGCTGTGCGCACCGCGGTGTCCCGGATGGTCCGCCAGGAGTGGCTGGAGCCGGTCCGGCTGCCGCCCGGCCCGGGGTACGCGCTGACCCCGCGCGCGGTGCGGCGGCTCGACGAGGCCGCGCACCGGATCTACCGCGACCTGGGCCCCTGGGACGGCCGCTGGCACCTGCTGGTGGTCGAACGGGTGCGCGAGCGGGCGCGGCGGGACCGGCTCGTGGCGGGGCTCGGCTACCTCGGCTATGCCCGGCTGTCCGAGACCACCTGGATCAGCCCGCGCGCGTCGAGCGAGCTGGATCCGCTCTTGAACGCCGAGTCCGTCCGGGCCGAACGATTCCTTTCCGCGTACGAGGGTGACGCGCACGGCCTGGTGGCCCGGGCCTGGGACCTGGACGGCCTGGCCCGCGCGTACGAACGGTGGCTGACCGACGCCCATGCCCTCCTGGCCCGTGACCAGGCGTTCTCCGACGAGCAGGCCTTCGCGATGCGGAGCCGGCTGGTCCACGAGTGGCGCAAGTTCCTCTTCCGGGATCCGGGGCTGCCGCCCGACGTCCTGCCCGAGGGCTGGCCCGGCACCCGAGCGGCGCGGTTCTTCGACGCCGAGGCCGCGCGCCTCTTGCCCGCGGCCTCCCGGTTCGTCGAAAGTTGCCTGAAGGACCCCATCCCGCGGGGCAACGAGGAGGACGACGATGTCTGAGACCGTGCTGTACGACCTCACCGAGGGTGTGGCAACAATCACACTCAACCGGCCGGACGCGATGAACTCGCTGACGGACGAGACGAAGTCGGCACTGCTCGCCGCCCTGGAACGCGCCGCCGCCGACACGGCCGTGCGCGCGGTGATCCTCACGGGGGCCGGCCGCGCCTTCTGTGCCGGTCAGGACCTGCGCGAGCACGGTGACAACCTGGCCTCCGGAAAGGGCCTGAACGACACCGTGCGCCGCCACTACAACCCGATCGTGCAGGCCATCGCGGAGATGCCCAAGCCTGTGGTGGCCGCCGTCAACGGCGTGGCGGCCGGTGCGGGCGCGTCCCTCGCATTGGCCTGCGACTTGGTGGTCTCCTCCGACAAGGCCTCGTTCACCACCGCGTTCACCGCGATCGGCCTGGCGCCCGACAGCGGCATGTCCTGGACCCTGCAGCGCCGCGTGGGCTGGACGAAGGCCGCCGAGCTGCTGCTCCTCGGGGACCGCGTGAAGGCCCCCGAAGCCCTCGAACTCGGCCTGGTCAACCGGGTGGTCCCGGCCGACGAGCTGGCCCCGGCCGCCGTCGAGCTCGCGCGCCGCCTCGCCGCAGGCCCGACCGTGTCGTACGGCGCCGTCAAGCAGGCCCTGCACCACGCGTCCACCAGCGACCTGGCCTCCTCCCTGGAGAAGGAGGCGGAGCTGCAGGACCTCTGCGAGAAGACCAAGGACCACCACGCCGCCACCGAGGCGTTCCTGTCCAAGCAGCAGCCGACCTTCGAAGGCAGCTAAGCCCGCAAACCCGGCCAAGCCCGCGCACCCGGCTGTGCCCGCGCACCCGGCTGTGCCCGCGAACCGGGGCTATGCCCGCGCACCCGCAGACCCGGCTATCCGGCTGCCCGGCTACCCGGCGCCCGCCATTGCCCCTCCCGGATGGTCGCCACGCAGGTAGAGCAACACGGCACGGACGCGGCGGTGGTCGTCGGGAGCGGGCGGGAGATCGAGTTTGGCCAGGATCGAGCCCACGTGCTTGATCACAGCCGCCTCGGAGACGACGAGGCGCCGGGCGATCGCGCCGTTCGACCGGCCCTCGGCCATCAGCTCCAGCACCTCGCGTTCGCGCTCGGTGAGGCGTTCGAGCGGCGAGTGCTCGCGGCGCCGGGAGAGCAGGCGCCGGACCACCTCGGGGTCGATGACGGTGCCTCCGGCGGCGACGCGGTCGAGGGCGTCGATGAACTCGGTCACCTCGCCCACCCGGTCCTTGAGCAGGTAGCCCACGCCGCCACCGGTCTGGAGGAGTTCGGAGGCGTACGACTGCTCCACGTACTGCGACAGGACGAGGATCGGCAGCTCCGGCCGTTCGGCCCGCAGCGCGAGCGCCGCCCGCAGCCCCTCGTCGCGGAACCCGGGCGGCATGCGCACGTCGGTGACCACGATGTCGGGCAGTTGCTCGGCCACCGCCGCCGCCAGCCCGGGCGCGTCGCCCACGGCGGCGACGACCTCGTGGTCGAACCGGCCGAGGATCTGGCTCAGGCCCTCGCGCAGCAGCACCGAGTCCTCGGCGATCACAACTCGCATGGGATCTCCACCCGCAGGATCGTAGGGCCGCCGGCCGGGCTGGACAGCCGCAGCGTGCCGTCGTAGACGGCCACCCGGTCGGCCAGCCCCTGGAGCCCGCTGCCCTCGCCGGGCCGGGCGCCGCCCTTGCCGTCGTCCCGTACCTCCACCACCAGCAGCCGGTTCTGGTGCCTGGCCAGCACGCGGGCCCGCTCCGCCCCGCTGTGCTTGACCACGTTAGCCAGGGCCTCGGCGATCACGAAGTAGGCGGCGGACTCCACCCCCTCGTCCGGCCGTCCGGGCAGCTCGACGTCCACGTCCACCGGCACCGGCGCCCCCTCCGCCAGCGACTCCACGGCCGCCCTCAGCCCCCGGTCCGTGAGCACCGACGGATGGATGCCCCGGACCAGGTCGCGCAGCTCGGCCAGCGCGGCCCGCGCGTCCTGCTGGGCCTTGTCGATCAGCTCCGAGGGCGTCTCCAGCCGGGCCAGGCCCAGCGTCATGATCAGCCCGGTGAGGCGCTGCTGCGCGCCGTCGTGCAGATCCCGCTCGATCCGGCGCCGTTCGGCCTCGAACGCGTCCGCCATCCGGGCCCGGGACGCCCGTACCGCGACCAGTTCGTCCTCGACCGGCCGCACGAGCAGCACCCGCGCCAGTGCTGCCCTGGCCCCGGCCAGAGCCGCCATCACGTACAACCCGACCACGAACATCGCCACGCCGGCGGCGACGGTCACCCACGCCTCCTCAGGCCGGTCGACGGTCCCGTACGGCCCGTACTGCAGCTGATCACTATGGGCCACCAGATAGGCCGACCCGGCCTGCACCGTCGACCCCACGATGATCACGAACGGCACCACCACGTCCACCACGCCGAGCAGCGCGAACAACAGCGCGAACCCGAACTCCCGCCACGTCGCGGCCTCCCGCAGCCGGAGCCGCAGCCACGGCCGCCATCCCGGCGTGGCCGGTTCGCGGTGCGGGGACGGCGCGGGCCGCGCGTCCAGCAAGCGCAGCCTCCGCCGTTCGACCGCCGCCAGCCCGATTGCCGTCAGCGGTACGAACAGCAACAACCCGAGGCCGACCACCAGCGGCGCCAGCAGCACGCCCGCGGCCCCGAGGACCAGCACCACCGTCAGCCACCCGACCGCGATCACCGGCCCGGTCGCCAGGTAGGCGATCGAACGCCACGGCCACGACGACAGCAGGAACCGCAGCGGGTTCCGTGCCATGGCGCGCCAGACGGTCATGCCCTGACCGTAGGCGACGCGCGGGAAAGCAGGCCGCGGAGCCTGTCGTACGAGCGGTCCCAGCTCCATTCGGCCTCCGCCCAGGCCCGCCCGCGCTCGCCCATCCGGCGGCCCTCGCCCGTCCGGCCGCGCTCGCCCATCCGGCCGTCCTCGGCCGTGAGCAGCTCAATCAGCCGGGCGGCGATCTCGGTGACCGACCCGCCGTCCACCACGTAGCCGGTCTCACCGTCCCGTACCGCCTCCGGCGCGCCGCCGGAGTCGCCCGCGAGCACCGGCAGCCCGGAGGCCGCCGCCTCAAGGAACACGATGCCGAGCCCCTCGGTTTCCAGGCCGAGCCGCCGGTTGCGGCACGGCATCGCGAAGACGTCAGCGGCCGCGTAGAAGGGCGGCAGCTCGTCGTGCGGAAGCCCGCCCGCGAAGACGACCGCGTCGTCCGCGGCCAAGCCCCGCAGCCAGAAGTCCTGCGGCCCGGACCCCACGATCAGGAGCGTCGCATCCGGGACCGCCCGGCGGACGCGAGACATGGCCCGGATCAGCTGATCTTGTCCCTTGCGTGGAACGAGCCGGGACACGCTGAGGACCATGGGCCGATCGCCCAGCCCGTAGCGCTCGCGTATGACCGTTCCGTCAACGCCCGGGTGGAAGTTCGTGCTGTCCACACCCGGGACCAGCCGGGCGGTATGGGCGCGCGGGCCGAGCGCAGGGGCGATACGGGCATGCGTGTATTCAGTGAGATACGTGACCGTTCCTACCTGCTCCCCGATCCTGCGGAGGACCTGACGGGCGCCCGGGACACTCGCCCACCACACCTCGTGCCCATGCGTGGTGGCGACCGACGGCAACCCGCCAAGCCGCCCGGCGAGGAGCCCGAGCGGTGCGGCCGCGCCGAACCACACACTGTCGCAGCCGTACTCGGCGATCAGCCTGCGCGCGGTGCGCGCGACGGCCCTGGTCGGGAGCAGCGTCCGGGAACGATCACGGACCACAGGGAACGGAAGGCCCCGGTCGAACGCCTCCGCGCCGGGCTCTGTCGACGTGTAGACGACCACGTCCCCGGCCGGGAACCGGCGCGCCAGCTCGTACACGAACGTCTCGATGCCGCCGCGCCGGGGCGGGAAGTCGTTGGTGATGATCAGGCAGCGAGGCACAGCTCCGCCTCCTTCCGGCGCTCGTTCAGGTAGGCCCAGCAGACGAGCACGGCCGGGTAGACGAGGTAGCCCCAGCGGGTCGCAGGCATGAGCGCGGTCGCGAGCAGCAGGCCCAGGGCGAGCCGGTAAGCCGCAGCCTTGAGGTCGCCGGGCGGCCGGACGATCAGCGAGACGCCCATGCCCAGCGCGGCCAGCCCCAGGGCCACCACGGCCGCCGCGTGCCCGTACGCGCCGCTCTCAGCGAGCAGATGCCCGGGCAGCGGGCTGTCGGCGGGCGACTCCACGCCGGCGAGCCCGAGGGGGAACGCGACGACGTTCTCGAACATCCCTGCCGGATCCACCAACGCCGGTACCCCGACCCCGATCGCGATGACCCCCGCGACCACCACCCCGTACAGCCGCACCCCGTATCGCCGCACGCCGCGCCACCGCACCCCGTACCACCTCACGCCGCTCCACAGCGCCCCGCGCCGCCGGACCGCGATCAAGGCCAGGCAGACCAGAGCGGCGGGCCAGGCGGTGGCCTTGAGCGTCGCGGCGAGCCCCATGGCGAGGCCCGCAAGCCCCGGACGATCCCGTACCGCGAGCGCGAACCCCACGCACACCAGGCCGATCACCGGCAGATCGTCACCGCCGACGACCAAGGGCAACGCCACCAGCGGCGAGGCCGCGAGGATCCGGCCGTGCCGCCCCAGCAGCGCGAGGAACACTCCGCCGAACACCAGCCGGGCGTCAATGCCCGTGATCGCCGACGGCAGACCGAGCAGCGCCATGCCGGGGAGGTAGGGGTTGTACGCCTCGTATGAGCCGCCTGCCAGCTCACCCGGGCTCAGGTAGGGCGTGCCATGAGCAAGCAGATGCTCCCCGGAACGCTGGACGACCGCCACCTCCGGCTGCCCAAGCCCGGCGAGCACGAGAACGGCGAGAGGCAGCACCACGGCACCGCCCAACGCCAGCCAGACTGCCGCCCGCGTTCGCCAGAAGACCGCCGCGAGGCCGTACGCAGAAGCCGCGAAGAGTCCCCACACCCGATGCGGGCCGAGATGAGTGACTGCCGCCGTCACGGCAGCGAAGATCGCGAAGCCTCCGTAGAGGAGAGGCTCCGCGCGGGCGGTGACGGCGCGCGGGAGGGCCGGTGGGATGGCCGGTGGACGGGTCAGCGTGGTCATGCCGTCCAGGCAACCGGCCGCGCGAACCTAGATCATTAGACCTGCCCGCCGTCTTGGGGTATGGCCAGCTCTACCCCGGAGCTCCACCGCCCTGGAGTCGCCCCTGGTCAGCGGCGCTCGACGGTGACGCCACCCTCCCGTTCCAGCACATCGAGTACCTCGTCGAGAGAGGGGTCGGGAGGTTCGCCCGGCGTCCAGGCGCGGCGCGCGACCTCGAAGTCGTTCCAGGCCAAGGTGAACCTGCCTGCCGTGCCGTACCCGCCGCACAAGCAGTCGGACAGCGAGTCCAGGCCGATCCCGTAGTAGCCGCCCGGACCGTTGACCGCCTCACCCATCGCGCAGAAGAAGCCCGCGCTCTCGGTCACGAAGGTGCCGTCGAGCTCGAACGTCGCGCCGTCAGGCCGGTCAGTCTCGTCGGAACGCACATGCCGCCGCAACGCCACCTGCGTCCAGGCGCGACGTCCCCACCGGCCGTATGACGCCCAGAGATTCAGCGACGTCGGCCCCCCTGACCGATGCACCTCCCAGATCTCCTCTTCCTCCGGCAGCGGCGGATGCCCGCCCATGAACGCCGACACGAACAGGCCCTCCGGCACGAACTTGGCGTGGCTGACGAAGAAGAGATAGCGCCCGAGCACCGACTCGTCCCGTCCGAGGACCTCCAACTCGGTGACGTCCTGCGTCTCCGCGTCCGGGCGCGGGAGCACGCGAGGCAGGAAGTCTCCCGGCTCGTAGGAACGAACGAGAATGTCGACGCGGCGCCGCCCGTCCTCCTCGTAGGTGCTCTCGAAGAAGCCCGTCATCTCGTCGAACGAGCACAGCACCCCGTCGTCGTCCTCGGTCTCGGCGATCAGCCGATAGCGCGCCATGCCGTATCCCCCAAAACCGTCATCCCCCCACAACCGTCATCCCCCAAGCCGTCTGGGCACTCTGCCGCCCTCCGGGTACCACGGTCCCGGGAAGAGCTGGGGAGACCCGTAGTCGTGTTCGAGCGCGTAACCCAGTTTGCCGTCCGGCAGTTCGAGGATCCGGTGATTGGTGCCCGGGACGTCCCACTCCTTGGCGCCCTGCCACTTTGCCCTGTTCTGCGGGCCCAGCTCACGGCCTGCAAACTCCTTCTGGTCACCGACGTTCTTCCCCTGGGGGATCCGGCCCGCGGCCTGGTCCGAGTGGGTGTAGCGGCGAGGCGTGGGCTCGCCCAGCGGTGACGGGATCCCGTTGCGCTCGGCGGCGCGCTGGGCCTTGATCTTTTCGTACTCCTGGCCGATCCTCCTGGTGTCGCGGCGGTTCATCGGGTTGGGGTCGGACAGCCGGTACGGGGCGAGCCCGAGCGGGTCGACGAAATTGGCCGGGTTGTCGACGTAGGCGTGCGGGTTGAGCTGCGGCGCCATGCCCAACGGATCAGGTGAGACATAACGGCCCGTCGCGGGGTCGTAGTAACGCTGGTAGTTGTAATGAAGCCCGGACTCCTCGTCGAAGTACTGGCCTGGGAACCGGAACGGGCATCGCGCGGTGCCGCCGTTGCCTTCTCCACCCGCCGGATCGGCGCCCCAGAGCGTGGCGCGGCGGTGCGAAGCAAGCGACCCATCGGGCCCGACCAGCTCCACGGGCGTGCCGACGAGGTCGCCGACGATCGCGTAGAACTGCTCGTCCACCCACTCCTGCGAGCCCGGGGTCGTGGTCCGTTCGATCTGCGCGAGCGGCCGGTAGGTGCCCGGTTCGTATTCCCAGGTCGTGGCGCGGGTGATGAAGCCCGTCTGGCCGGCGGGCCGGACACGGTGCACCTGCTCGACCAGGTTGGGGCCATGCCAGGCGTAGGCATAGCTCTCGTCGACACCGCTCCCGTCGGCACCGGCGTCCGCGCCCACGTGCTGCTTGCCGATCCGGCGTCCCAGCGGGTCGTAGTGGTAGTACCAGCGGGAGCCGTCCGGGACTTCGACGCCGACCAGCCGGTCTTCGGCGTCCCACTGGAAACGCCAGAGCCGCCGCTGACCGGACAGCGTGACCTGCTCGCGCAGTGTCAGCCGGCCCTGCGCGTCGTACTCGAACCGGACACGCCCGGCCCGGCGCAGCAGCGTGCCCGTGACCTCGCGCGGGCCCGCCGCGCCGTCCTGCCCGGCCGGCCACTCAGCCGAGGTGATGTTGTCGAGCGCGTCATAGCCGTACCGCTCGCCCCAGTCGCGGCCACCCACCGCGTCGCGCCCGCCCACCGCGTCGCGGCCGCGCACCGCGGTGATCCGGCCGCGCGGATCAAGCTCGTAGGCACGATCCCCGGCGAGCCGGTCGGCGACACCGGTGACGGCGCCGTCCGGCCGGTAGCTGAAGGAACGATGCTGGAGCAGCCGTGCCCGGCCCTGATCGGCGGGCCCGGGCGCGGCCCAGATCGTCTGTGTGGCGAGCTGATCGGAGTCGTCCCACTGCTGCGACAGGATCGCGCCCGCGCCGATCCGGCGTTCGACCTCCCGCCCCAGATCGTCATGAACGAACCGCACCGTCTGCGTGTGACGGCTCAGCATGCTGTCGAGCCTGGCCGGCAGGCCGCGCGGGTCGTACGCCCAGGCACTGCGGACTCCGGTCGGCGTCGTGCGTGCCACAGTACGGCCGGCGCTGTCCCGGGCGACCTCAACGCGCGCGCCGTTGCAGACCTCGGCGACGACCCGTCCCGCCGGGTCACGTTCCAGGACCAGGTCGGCGGCGCCGCCCGTCGCGCGGACCAGCCGCCCCATGATGTCGTAGCCGTACGTCGTGACCTGCTCGCCGGAGCGCTTTTCGACCATGGCGCCGAACCCGTCGCGGACGAACGTCGTCTCCTGCCCGGCGCCGTTCGTGCGGGACTCCAGATTGCCCGCCGCGTCGTAGACGTAGCGCACCGTACGGCCGTCGAAGTCCGTCTCGGTCCGCAGCCGGCCGGCCGCGTCGTAGTCGTAGACCCAGGTGAGGCCTTCGGGCGTGCCGACCCGGACGAGCCGCAGCTCACCGTCGTAGGTGAGCGTGAACCGCGCTCCGTCCGGGCGGATCGTCGCGGTCGGGACGTCGAACGGCCCGTACTCGGTGCGTTCCACCCGGCCCGTGCCGTCGGCGTACGCGATCGTGTTGCCCTCGGCGTCGTGCGTCCACCGTTCCTCGACCCCGCCGGAGACCGTCCTGGACTCCAGCAGTCCCTCCACCGTCCAGCCCAGCGTCGTGGAGCCCGTCCGGTCGGTGATCCGCGCCGGCCGTCCCAGCGGGTCGTACGCGTACTGGACGGTCGTGCCCGCCGAGTCGGTGATCGAGGTAGGCCGCCCTGCCGCGTCGTTCGCCGCCTGGTACATCAGGTCGCCCGTGGGACCGGTGATCGTCGTCAAGCCGCCCCGGTCGTCGTAGGCGTACGCGGTGACGGTGCCCGCCGGGTCGGTGAGGCGCGTCATGTTGCCGCGCCCGTCGTACTCCATGGCCCAGAACGTGTCGTCCGGCTGCCTGACCAGGACGGGCTGGCCGAGCGTGTCGTACTCGGCCGTCGTACGCCGCCCGTCCGGGAACGTCACAGACGTGACGTTGCCGATGTCGTCGTAGGTGTAGCGCAAGGTGTTGCCGAGGGCGTCCGTCCGGGAGAGCACCTGGTCGAACGCGTCCCTCTCCGTCCGGACGGAATGACCGAGCGCGTCGGTCTCCTCCACGACCTGCCCGGCCTCGTTGTAGCGGTACGTCGTCGCCTTGCCCACGCCGTCGGTGAGGATCGTGCGGCGCTCGTCCGGCCGGTAGTCGAGCGTCGCGTCGAGGTGACCGCCGGTGCCCTGCCCTCGTACGGCACGGCCCTGCTCGTCGTAGGTGTAGCGGTACCAGAAGCCGTTGCGATCTTCCCAGCCGGTGAGCCGGGCATGCTCGTCATAGGTCAGCCGCAGCGGCCGTCCGGACGAGTTGAAGACCTCGGCGAGGTTGCCCGCCGCGTCATAGCCGTACCGGACGAGGAGAGTGCCGTCCGCCAGGCGCAGCGCGGTGACACGTCCCTCCTCGGTCTCGACGGTGACGTGATAGCCGGCGCTGTGTTTGATCTCGCTGAGAACGCCGTCCTCGTACTCCAGGTCGACGCGGTTGCCGTTGCGGTCGGTGACGGCCGTCAAGGGCAGGCGCGACCAGCCGTAACGTTCACCCGGCGGCGGAAAGTGCAACGTGCGGCCCGCCAGCGGATCGGTGAGCGTGTAGCCGCCCTCCGACGTCAGAACGAGGTGGTGCCTGGCACCCGCGACCGGCTGGAACTGCACGTTCGGCACCGTGGCAGCCGGAAAACGCAGGACCGTCGCGTCGGCCGCGAGGAAGTGCACGCCCTGGGCGTCGATCTCCACCGCCTGGTCGAGCGACGACGCCCACGTACGCCCGAACAGACGCCCGGCGCCGTACGTGGACACATGCGTGCGCGTGACGTTGAACGGCAGGACGGCGTCGAACGCCGCGTCCAGCTGGGTGAGCAGGACCTCGCCCGTGACGACGTTGATCGGGTCACGCGATGTGGAGGAGTTGTCCGGGGTGCGCGCCCGCGACTGGTCACTGCCCTGCCGCCGCGACCCGCCGTCACGCCCGCGCCCGTTGCCGCCCCGGCCGCCGGTGCCCGGGGCTCCGCTGCCGCCGCCGCGCCGCCCGCCCGAAGAAGGGAACAGATCCCCGGCGACCTTCTTGAAGATTCCCCCGCCGGCCGCTCCGGCGCCACCACCGCGACGACGTCTGCCCACAGGGATCCTCCGCAGATATGGCCGGAAACCGCTGAGAATAACAAGATCTACCGATAGGCACCGCGACGGTGGCAATCCACCAGATGGTCGTCGACCAGCCCGCAGGCCTGCATGAGCGCGTAGGCGGTCGTGGGCCCCACAAACCGGAAGCCGTTCTTCTTCAGCTCCTTGGCCAGGGCCTTCGAGCCCGCCGTGGTCGCCGGCACATCCTCGGTGGACTTCGGCGCCGGAGCATCCGGATCGGCGAACCGCCAGACGGTCGCCGCCAGGCCCCCCGCCAGCTCCAGCCCGGCCCGCGCGTTCGCGATCGCCGCCTCGATCTTGGCCCGGTTGCGCACGATCGCCACATCCGCCAGCAGCCGTGCGACGTCGTCCGGCCCATAGGCGGCGACCTTCGCCATGTCGAAGCCGGAGAACGCGGCGCGGAATCCCTCCCGCTTACGCAGGATCGTCAACCACGAAAGCCCCGACTGGAATGCCTCCAGGCAGAGCCGCTCGTACAACCCCTGGTCGTCGGTGACCGGCCGCCCCCACTCCTCATCGTGATAGGCGACATAGTCCGGAGCCGACAGGCCCCACGGGCAACGCGCGAGCCCGTCCGCGCCCAGGATCGCAGTGCTCATCCGCCCGTTCTACCGTCCGCCTCCGACAAACCAGCCAGCCTCCGCAACCCGAGCCGCATGAAAGCCCGCGTCACCGGCCCGATGACCAGCCATCCGATCCGCCCGAGCACCCCGAGCGGAAGGTCGATGCGCTCGACCCAGAGCACCCGGCTCCCCACCCCGAGCGGTGTCACCTCGAACCAGGCGTCGCCCCGCACCACCTTCCCGGTGTGCCGGACCACCACCCGCCGTCCCGGGGACCACTCGGTGATGACCATGGTGTCGAGGAACCCGACAGGCCCGATGCCCGTCCATCCCTTCAGCGTGGCGCCGACCTCGTGTCCACCCTCGGCCTGCGTGAACGGCATCCACTCCCCGTGCCGGGGCCAGTCGGTCAGCACCCCGAACACCGTGTCGGCAGGCATCGCCGCGTACGCCTCCGCATGGACCGCGACTCTCATGAACGCTCATCCGGGCGCACGACCGCAGCCCCGTTCGACTCATGATCGTCGAACAGCTCCGCCTCGAAGAGCTCATCCTCCTCGAACGAGGGCTCCTCCCTGTTCACCGGCCGCTCCCCGGGATAAGCCGCCTCCGCCTTGGCCCAAACCGACGCCTCCCCACCAGCAGGCGGCTGGTCATAGCCGGGCGACCGTTCCGGCGCGGCCGGCTCGCCAGAGTCGGGCAGTGACCCCGATTCAGGTGGCGTCGCTATGAAGCCGGGCGACTGCTCCGGCGTGTCGCTAGAACCGGACAGTGACCCCGGCCCAGGCGCCTCCGCAGCGGAGGATGCATTGCTGGCGAGCTCCGCGTCGCCAGGCTGATCGTCGTCAGGTGGTGTGGCGACCGGCGTCGGGCCATCGGCAGGCGGCTGCTCTGGCGCGGGTGCTTCCACAACGGAGGATGCGTTCGCAGCGGGCGGCTCTGCGTCGTCAGGCGGCGGCCCTGGCAGGTCCGGGGACGAAGGCGCATCGGTGGCGGTCGGCGGGATCTTGTCGGCGGGCTGCTCAGGCTCGGGCGGCTCCGTGAGCGGCTCATCCCACACTCCCCGCTCAGCATCAGCGAGCGGCGCCCCTGCCACCGGCTCGTTAAAGCCCGGCAGAGGCTCTGATGCAGACACATTCCCCAAGGAAGGCACATCGGGGGGCGACGGCTCCGTGGGGAAGGTCACATCAGCGGCAGTCGGCGGCTCCGCGGCTGGCGGCGGGTCATCGGTGAGCGGCTGGTCATCGGTGGGCGGCTGGTCATCGGTGGGCGGCTCGGTGTATCCGGGCGATGACCATGACGCAGACGCTCCCTCGAATGAACCCGCATCGGAAGGCTGCGGCTCTGCCGCTGGCGATTCCGAGGAGAAAGGCGCGTCAGCGGCAGTCGGCAGCTCCGCGATCGGCGGGTCGTCGGTGGGCGGCTGTTCTGGCGCATCCGTGGAGGGCGGCGCGTCGGCGGCGGGCTGTGGCTGGGTGTCGGCGGGCAGGCTTGGCTGGGTGGACTCGACGGGCGGCTCGGGGGCGAGGCCTAGGCGGTGGTGGAGGTCGGCCAGCTGCTGCTCTAGGGCGGCTGTGCGGCTTTCGCGTTCGGCCAGGGAGTAGGCGAGGCGGCGCAGGGCTTCGTCTGTGGCGCCGACCTGGTAGCCCCAGAGGCCGCGCGGGAGGTGGAGCAAGGCCACGTCGGTGCCCGTGAGGGCGCGGCCGGGGAACGGGAGCGGGGGGTGGTCGGGGTGGGTCGCGGCCAGCTCGCCGCCTCTGCCCATGGCAAGCACGACGACGGCGCCCAGCACGGCCAGGCCGGCCAGGACGAGGACCACAACCACGATCATGCTCCGATCTGTCTACACCTTTCCATGAACGATCGTGCCATGTCCTGGACGGTGAAGGCGCATGACCACGGACTACGCCCCCCCGCGATCAGTGACCGCGGGGGGACGATCCGTCAGCGGTGCAGCTGGTGCCAGGGACCGGTGATCGCAAAGGTCACGCCCGGGGACTGGCGGTTGGCGTAGAGGGTGCGGCCGTCCGGGGAGAACGTGACCCCGGCGAACTCACTGTCGTTGAGGGCGTTGCGGCCGAACGCGAACGGCTCGCCCTTGCGGGTGGTGCCGATGAGGAACTGCTCGCCGTCGCCGTCCTCCGCGAGGATCACGCCGCCGCCGTACGGGGAGACGGTGATGTTGTCGGGGCCGTCGAACTTGCCGCCCGGCTTGAAGACCAGCTCGAGCTCGATCGTGTTCTGGTGCGGGTCGTACTTCCAGACCTGGCCCGCGTGGTCGGCGGCGGCACCGTCGGACTTACGGGAGTAGCTCGCGACGAAGTAGGCCTTGCCGTGGCCCCACCAGGCGCCTTCGAGCTTCTGGCTGCGGGTGATGGTCTCGAACTGCTTGCGGGTGGACGTGGCGGCCGCTGAGGGGTCGGGCACCTTGACCCAGCGGCAATGGAACGTGGTGCCGGGCTCCTGGACCGCGGAAAGATCGGGCAGGTCCCGGACGTTCATCGCCTCCAGGCGGCCGCCCTCCAGGTAGGAGTGGTATTCGCCGCGGTGAGCACGCGGCCGGAACCGGTAGAAGAGCCCGAACGGCTTGCTGGCGTCCTCGGTCAGGTAGGCCGTGTGGGTGTGCGGGTCGATGGCGACGGCCTCGTGGGCGAACCGGCCCATGCCGGTGATCGGGACGGGCTTGGTGCGCCGGCCGCGGGGGTCCACCTCGAAGACCCAGCCGTGCGACTTGGTCTGCGCGGCGAAACCCTCGGTCTCCTCGCAGGTCAGCCAGGTCCCCCAGGGGGTGCGTCCGCCGGCGCAGTTGGTGGCGGTGCCGGCGAGGCTGATCTGCTGGTCGACCAGGTTGCCGTGCCGGTCCACCTCCAGCGTGGTGGTGCCGCCGAACGCGGCCGGGTCGTACACCAGCTCCGCGGGCGCGACCGCCTTCACGCCGCTGGCGGTCTGCTCATGGTTGCGGACCAGGCGGAGCGTGTCGTGGCGCCGGCCGGGGTAGGTCGCCATGCCGTCGTGCTTGCCCGGCACCTTGGCGCCGTCCGTGATCAGGTCGCCCTCGGCGGAGAGCGTCGTGTAGGAGAAGCCCTCCGGCAGGTCGAGGATCCCCTTCGGGTCGGGGAGCAGCGGGCCGTAGCCGGAGGCCTCGGCTCCCGCGGACGTCTGGAAGACCGATTCGAGACTGCCGGCCAGGGCGATGGACAGCGCGCCTGCCGCGCCGCCCTTCATCACCCCGCGACGGGACACGGACATGGGGACTCCTTCACGTTGAGGGGATCACGCCGGAGCCTGGCCGCGTCCCCTGAACGCGAAGTGAACCGCCGGAGGTCGGATGACAAACCCCCAGCACACAGCTCAGATTTCGGCCTCCGCGTAGTCCTCGGGGGTGGGCTCGATGCGGGGTTGGGGGCGTTCCAGCAAGTCGAACGCCTCGTCCACGGAGCCCGTCCAGCCGATGGCGTCGAAGATCTTCGCGCGGGCGAAGCCCTGGTCCATGAGGCCCGTCATGAGCTCGCGCAGCGGGTCGTACACGCCGTACGGGTCGAGGATCACGACGGGCTTCTCGTGCATGGCGAGCACCCGCGCGGTCCAGACCTCGAACAGTTCCTCCAGCGTGCCGATCCCGCCGGGGAGGATGAGGAACGCGTCGCTGCGCCGGTCCATCTCGCCCTTGCGGGTGCGCATGTCGGGCGTGACGATCAGCTCGTCGTTGTCCTCGTCGGAGATCTCGACGCTGACCAGCCCTTCGGGGATGACGCCGACCGTGCGGGCGCCGCCGGCCCGGGCGGCCTTGGCCACCGCGCCCATGCACGAGACCTGGGCGCCGCCGCTGACCAGGGTGTGGCCACGGCCGGCCAGTTCCTCGCCCACGTGGGTGGCCAGGTCCAGGTACTTCGCGTCGATCCGGCTGCTGGACGCGCAGAACACGCAGACCGCGAGCCCCATCAGGTGCCGTTCCGCCCTTCGGCCACCGCCTCCTGGACGGCCTGTTCCTCCTCGCGCCGCCGCGCGTGCTTCTCGTGCGCCTCGACGATCACCCGGACGACCTCCTCGGGGTCGTCGGTCAGGTGGAAGAGGTCGAGGTCGGCGGCCGAGATCTTCCCCGAGGACAGCAGCGAGGTCTTGACCCACTCCACCAGGCCGCCCCAGAACTCGGTGCCGACCAGCACGATCGGGAACCGCGTGACCTTCTTGGTCTGCACGAGCGTGATCGCCTCGAAGAGCTCGTCGAGGGTGCCGAAGCCCCCCGGCAGCACCACGAAGGCCTGCGAGTACTTCACGAACATCGTCTTGCGGACGAAGAAGTAGCGGAACTCCAGCGAGATGTCGCAGTGGGGGTTGATGCCCTGCTCGAACGGCAGCTCGATACCCAGCCCGACCGACAGGCCGCCGTTCTCGTCGGCGCCCTTGTTGCCGGCCTCCATGATCCCCGGACCGCCGCCGGTGATCACCGCGTAGCCCTCGTCCACCAACCGCGCGCCGACCCGTTCGGCGAGCTTGTACTCCTCGGAGTCGGGCTTGGTGCGGGCGCTGCCGAAGATGCTGACCGCCTTGGGCAGCTCGGCCAGCAGGCCGAAGCCCTCCACGAACTCCGCCTGGATTCGCAGCACCCGCCATGGGTCGGCGTGGACCCAGTCCGAGGGCCCGCGGTCGTCGAGCAACCGCTGGTCGGTGGTGGTCTGCGGTACGGCCCTTCCCCGCAACATCGCGGGCCCCTGGCGCCGGCTCCGGGGACTCAACTCGGAAGTCATGACCTCACCGTAGCCAAGGCCCAGGGCGATCTCCCACGATTAACCTGATCGACCCCGCGATGGCCACGACCGTTCCCGGCCGTCCTACCGTGTGCCCACCCGTGCGCTTGGGGCCGGGTGTGACGCGGGAGATGGTTGCGGCGCTGATGTTTGCGTGAGCATTGAAACCCACGTTGGGAACGACGACGCGACCCGGCGGTTCGACGAACCCGCGCCAGCGCCTGTGACCACGGTCACCATCGCACCGGCTCTCCCGGAGCCCTCGGGACCCGTCTTCGTCGACGGCAGCGGACGCCGGGCCCTGACCGTCCGCGGCATCGGCGCCCTCGCCGGCATCGCGCTGATCGCATATCTCGCCGTGGTGGGTGTGAACCTGGCCACGGGCGCCGAGGTGCCGTTCACCCCGTGGCCCTCCGGAAACACGGCGACCGACGCCGACAAGCGCGGGCCGGACGGCAAGTCGCGAACCCGCGACCAGTCCCCCCGGCGAGTCGGCCCCGGGACGGGGACGGCGAACGGCGGCACCCAGAACCAGGTCCCAGGCAACGGCGTCCCGTCGATCGGTGGCCTGCCGTCGAACGGAGCACCCGCGCCCGGCAACCCGTCCACGGCGCCCCAGCCGTCCACCACCTCCAATCCCCAGGTGCCGCCGACCGCCGGGCCCACGCCGCCGCCCGCCGCCACGCCGACTCCCCTCCCCACGTCGACCCGGCCCGGCAATTCGCAGGCCTCACCCCCGGCTAACGGCAAGAAGAAGAAAGAACAGAGCGGCTAAAACTGGTGAAGAACCGCGAACCCAAGGGTCACTGGATCCTGCTGTTGCTCAGCGGAGTGGCCCTCGCCATCGCTCTGCTCGTGAACGGTTTCGCCAGCGGCCAGATGGGCGAGGGCAACGGTGGCCCCGGCGAGACCGCCGGTGAGCCACCGGCTGCGGCCACCCGCGCCGGTTCGGTGCTCAACCTGACGAACGGCGAGCTCCGCAGCGCCCGTCCTCTCCCCCGCAGGATCGCCCTGACGTTCGACGACGGACCTGACCCGGAGTGGACGCCGAAGCTGCTCGACGTGCTGCGCAAGCACAACGCCCACGCCACGTTCTTCGCCATCGGCGCGAACATCTCCAAGAACCCCGGACTGGCCCGGCGCATGATCCGTGAGGGCCACGAGATCGGCAACCACACCTACACCCACATCGACATGGGCTCCGCCCCCGCCTGGCGCGTCAAGCTGGAGCTGGACCTCACCCAGCGGGCCCTTGCCGGGGCCACCGGCCGGAGCACCAGCCTCGTCCGCCAGCCCTACTCCTCCACGCCGTCCGGGCTCACCGGCCCGCAGTGGCGGGCCGCCCAGGCCGCCGCCGAGCAGGGCTACCTGACCGTGCTCACCGACCGGGACACCGAGGACTGGGGCCGCCCCGGCATCGACAAAATCGTCGAACGCGCCGCCGGGACAGGCACCGGGGCGGGCGCCGGAGCCAGAGCCGGCGCGATCGTCATGCTGCACGACTCGGGCGGCGACCGCACCGAGACCGTCCAGGGCGTCGAGGCGATCCTGACGCGGCTGGCGGGCCAGGGATACCAGTTCACCACCGTCTCCGAGGCGATCGGGCTGCAGCCGGGGAACACCCCCGCCGCCGCCGACGAGAAGGTGATCGGCAAGGCCCTGGTCTGGGGCCAGCTCGGCTCGTCCTGGATCATCGGCGGTCTGGCGCTGCTGTTCGCCGTGGCGGCCGTGCTCACCGCGCTGCGGCTGGCCATCCTGCTGATCTTCGCCCGGGTGCACGTCGGGCGGGTCCGGCGGCTACGGAGGCGCCGTACGCGGCGCGACCAGCCCGCGTTCACCCCTCCAGTGTCGGTGATCGTGCCCGCCTACAACGAGGAGGTGGGCATCGAGGCGACGATCCGTTCCCTCCTCGATACCGACTACCGGGCGCCGATCGAAGTGATCGTGGTCAACGACGGCTCCACCGACCGCACCGCCGAGATCGCCGGGTCCCTCACCTACATCCCCGGCGTCCGCCTCATCCGCAAGCCCAACGGCGGCAAGCCGAGCGCACTCAACGCCGGCATCGCGATCGCCCAGGCCGAGGTCGTGGTGCTGGTGGACGGCGACACCGTCTTCCAGCGCGACACCATCGGCAACCTCGTCGCCCCCATGGTCAATCCGCAGGTCGGCGCGGTGAGCGGCAACACCAAGGTCGCCAACCGCGGTGGGATCATCGGGCGCTGGCAGCACATCGAGTACGTGATCGGGTTCAATCTCGACCGGCGGATGTTCGACGTCCTGCAGTGCATGCCGACCATCCCGGGCGCGATCGGTGCGTTCCGGCGCCGGGCGCTCGCCTCGGTCGGCGGCGTCTCCGACGACACCCTCGCCGAGGACACCGACCTCACGATGGCGATCTGCCGCGAGGGCTGGCGGGTCGTGTACGAGGAGTCCGCCTTGGCGTGGACGGAGGCGCCCGCCTCGATCCGCCAGCTCTGGCGCCAGCGCTACCGCTGGTGCTACGGAACGTTGCAGGCGATGTGGAAGCACCGCGGCTCGCTGTTCCAGGGTGGCCGTTCGGGGCATTTCGGCCGCCGCTGCCTGCCCTACCTGACCGTCTTCCAGGTGGCGCTGCCGCTCTTCGCCCCCGCCGTGGACATCTTCACGCTCTACGGCCTCTACTTCCTGGACCCGGGCAAGCTCGCGCTCTCATGGCTGTTCTTCACTCTGCTCCAGACGCTGGCCGGGGCCTACGCGCTGCGCCTGGACGGCGAGCCGCTCCGCACATTGTGGGTGCTCCCGCTCCAGCAGATCGTCTACCGGCAGCTGATGTACCTGGTGACCATCCAGTCGATGGTCACAGCCGTCGCGGGTGCCCGGCTCCGCTGGCAGACCATCCGCCGGACAGGAACGTTCTCCACTCCGCCAGAAACAGCGCCACAGATCCGCTGACCGGCAGGCGCCCGGCCGCATAGGGCGGGAGGCAGCCGGTTCGCCGCCGGTCGGCAGACCACGCCTCAGGGCGTGAGGACGGGCTCGGGCTCCGGCGCGGTGGGCTTCGCCGTCCGGCGCGGCAGGAGCACGAGAGCGAGCAGCGCGCCCAGCGCGGCGATTCCGGCGCTGGCCAGCATCCCGGCTTGGAAGCCCTCGTTGAGGGCCACCGACGGAACGCGTTCACCGGAGGCGAAAGCGTCCTCGGTGACGGCGGTGGACACCGCCACCGCGACGGCCAGCCCCAGCGCGCCGCCGACCTGCTGGGTCGTGTTGATCAGTCCCGAGGCCAGGCCGGACTCGGCGGCCGACGCTCCCGCCGTCGCCGCGATCGTCGTGGCGACGAACACGATGCCGCCGCCGACACCCATCACGACCGCCGGGCCGAACACGTCGGCCAGGTAGTCGCCGTCCGGGGCGGGCATCCGGGCGAACCACAGAAGTCCCGCCGCCGCGACCAGGAGTCCCGCCACCAGCGGCACGCGATAGCCCAGCCGGGTGACCAGCTGCGAGCCGATCCCGGCGCCCGTGCCCATCGCGATCGCGACCGGCAGCTGCCCGAGCCCGGCCTTGATCGGCCCGTACCCCATCACCTGCTGCAGATAGAGCGTCATCACGAAGAACATCGGGAAGATCGACATGGTCATCGCCACCGCGACGAGGTTGGCACCGCGCAGTTCCCGGTTCCGGAAGATCCTCAACGGTACGAGCGGATGCTTCACCCGTGCCTCGACGACGAAGAACGCGACGATGAGCGCGAGCGCCACCCCGCCCAGCCCGTACGTCTGGGCCGAGGACCACCCGGCGTCGTTCGCGTCGACCAGCGTGTAGACCAGCAACGCCACGCCTCCGGTGGCCGAGACGGCGCCGAGGAGATCGAAGCCGCGCACGCCGCGGTCGCGGGCCTCCGGCAGCAGCAGCGGGGCGAGGCCGATGGCGACGGCGCCGATCGGCACGTTCACGTACAGCACGGCCTCCCAGCCGAACCAGTCGGTGAGCAGTCCGCCGAGGATCGCCCCCGCCGCGCCACCTGCTCCCGCGACGGCGCCGAAGAGCCCGAGCGCCCGGTTGCGTTCGGGCCCGGGCTCGAACAGCGTCATGATCAGCGACAGCGCGGCCGGGGCGACCAGGGCGGCGCCGAGCCCCTGGACGGCGCGCGCCACGACCAGCGCCATCGAGGTCGGCGCCAGGCCACCGGCGAGCGAGGCGGCCGTGAAGAGGGCCAGGCCGACGACGAACATCCGGCGGCGCCCGGCGAGGTCGGCGATCCGGCCGCCGAACAGCAGGAACCCGCCGAACGTGAGCGTGTAGGCGTTGGCGACCCAGGACAGGTCGGCCTGGTCGAAGTGCAGGTCCTTGCCGATGGCCGGAAGCGCGACGTTCACGATCGAGGCATCGAGGACGAGCACGAACTGGACGGTGACGAGCAGGGCGAGCGCAAGCCCACGGTGGTTTCGATGGACGTCCGGTGGCATGGACGGCTCCTAACTGGAAGTTGAATTCCGGTTCCACTTAACGCGGCCGAAGAATACGGAATCTGGATTCCGATTGTCAACTCGTGGTTGACTGGAGCCGATGACTGATTCGCCCAACCCGGCCGTCAAGGTGACGGCCGGCGCCCCCACCTCACCGGGCCCCCCTGCGGCCCGTCCGCTGCGCGCCGACGCCCGCCGCAACCGGCAGCGCGTCCTGGACGCCGCGCGGGAGGCCTTTCTGGAGCACGGCACCGAGGCCCAGATGGAGGACATCGCCAGGAGCGCCGGGGTCGGAGTCGGCACCGTTTACCGCCACTTCCCCACCAAGCAGGCCCTGGTGGACGAGCTCACCAACGAGTGGATGGCCGAGGGAGCCGTCAACGCGGCGGAGGCGCTCACCCTCCCGGACGCCTGGGAGGGCCTGGCCATGTTCGTCCGCCGGAGCGCCGAGATCATGGTGCGCAACCGCGGGCTGCGCGAGGTGTTCGGCGACATCGGCAAGCTGCTCGACAACGGCACGGGCATCGAGAACCACGAGCTCCGCACCAACGTGACCAAGCTGCTCGACCGCGCCCACAAGGCAGGCGCGCTCCGCGCCGACATCGGCTACTCGCAGTTCCAGGCCCTGATGTGCGGCCTGGCCATGGCGACGACCCGGGCCGTCCCCGGCGAACACCACGTCTACGCGGACGTCATCCTCAAGGGCCTGAAGGCCTAAAGGCCCACCCAACCCTCCGGTTCGCCATGCCCGCCCGGCTGGCGGGCATCAGCCGGTCAGCCGGTCAGCCGGTCAGCCGGTCAGCTGGTCAGCCGGTCAGCCGGTCAGCCGGTCAGCCGGTCTGGTGGTGAGCTGGTCAGCTGGTCAGCCAGGCGCGCATGCGGCGCTCGCAGTCGGCGATCAAGGGGATCTCGACGAACTCGTCCTTCGTGTGGGCCAGCGTCGGCTCGCCGGGCCCGTAGTTGACCGCGGGCACGCCCAGTTCGGAGAAGCGCGCCACGTCCGTCCACCCCAGCTTGGCGCGGACCTCCGCCCCGGTCGCCGCCACGAACGCCGCGGCCGCCGGGTGCGTCAGTCCCGGCCGCGCCGCCGATGACCCGTCGGTGACCTTGACCTCGAAGCCCTCGAACAACTCCCGCAGGTACGCCTCGGCACCGTCCAGCGTCTTGTCGGGCGCGAACCGGTAGTTGACGGTGACCACGCACTCGTCGGGGATCACGTTCCCCGCGACCCCGCCCCGGATGAAGACGGCGTTGAGCCCCTCGCGGTATTCCAGCCCGTCCACGACAGGCTGCGTCGGCTCGTACGAACGCAGCACGTCCAGGATCTCGGCGGCCGTGTGGATGGCGTTCGACCCCATCCACGCCCGCGCGCTGTGTGCCCGCGCCCCGCGCGCGGTGACCTCGACCCGGATCGTGCCCTGGCAGCCGCCCTCGATCAGCGCCGCGGTCGGCTCCATCAGCACCGCGAAGTCCCCGGCGAGCAACTCGGGACGGGCCTCGGCCAGCCGCCTGAGCCCGTTCCGCTCCGCTTCGATCTCCTCGCAGTCGTAGAAGAGGTACGTGACGTCGCGGGTCGGCTCGATGACGGTGGCGGCCAGCTTCAACGCCACCGCGACGCCGCTCTTCATGTCGGTCGTCCCGCACCCGTAGAGCCTGCCGCCCTCCACCCGCGAGGGCAGATTGCCGTTGAGCGGCACGGTGTCGAGGTGCCCGGCCAGGACGACGCGTTCGGCCCGGTCCAGTGCGGTACGGGCGATCACGTTCTCACCGACGCGATCCACGTACAGATGCGGCAACGCGCGCAGCGCCTCCTCCACCGCGTCGGCGAGTTCCTTCTCGTTCCCGCTCACCGACTCGATGTCGACGATCGCCGCCGTCAGGTCCGCCACGTCCAAAGAGAGGTCAAGCCGCATGACCGCCAACCCTACCGGCGGCATGAGAAGGGCGCCCGGTGCCAGCCGGCTCCGGGCGCCCTTCGCGCTCGCGCGAGATCAGGTGTTGATGCCGTGATCGCGAAGGATGTCGTTGAGCTCGGCCTTGTTGTGCCGCTGGCCCTCTTCCAGGCGCTTGAGGATCAGCACGGCGGGCATGCCGAACGTGCCGCCCTTGAACTCCTTGAGCCGGGTGCCGCCGACCGCCACACACCAGTCGGGGATGCGGCCGCGGCTGATCTCCTCGCCGGTCTCGACGTCGATCACCGGCATCGAGGCCGACAGGTTGGTGCCGGAGCCGACCACCGCGCCCTTGCCGACCCGGGCACCCTCGACGATCATCGACCGGCTGCCGATCATGGCCTCGTCCTCGACGATGACCGGGACGGCGTTCGGGGGCTCCAGGACGCCGCCGATGCCGACGCCGCCCGACAGGTGCACGTTCTTGCCGACCTGCGCGCACGAGCCGACCGTCGCCCACGTGTCGACCATCGTGCCGCTGTCGACGTACGCGCCGATGTTGGTGAACGAGGGCATCAGCACCACGCCGGGCGCCAGGTAGGAGCCCCAGCGGGCGATCGCGCCCGGGACCACGCGCACGCCCTCCAGGCGGCTCTTGAGCGGGATGCGGTCGTGGTACGCGAAGTCGCCCACCTGCGAACGCACCATGCCCAGCACCTTGAAGCTCATCAGGATCGCGCGCTTGGCACGCTCGTCGACGACGACCTGGCCGGACGCCGGGTCGATGAGGGCGACGCGGGCCTCGCCGGCGTCGAGCTGGTCGACGGCCGCGACGATCGCCGTGCGCGCCTCGGTGTCATCCGGGCTGAGCTCGGCGCGCTGCTCCCACAGCTCGTCGATGGCGGCGGAGATCGGGCTGGTGAACGATTCGGTCATGGCCCATGAGCTTACTGGGGCCCAACTCCCGGTACCGTCGTCGCGTGGCTGTATGGGATCACCGACGGGCGCGGGTGACGGGGATCACGCTCGCCCTCCTGCTCGTGCTCGGCGTGGCCGGGTACGCGATTTTCGCGCGTGTCCGGCCCTACCTGCACGGGTCCAACTGCGAAGTGCGAACGGCGGCGGGCAAGATGCCGCTCGACCTCGAGCAGGGGGCGAACGCGGCGACGATCGCCGCGGTGGCCTACCGCAAGAAACTGCCCGAGCGGGCAGCGGTGATCGCGTACGCGACCGTGATCCAGGAGTCGCACATCCGCAACCTGCCCGGCGGCGACCGCGACTCGGTCGGCATGTTCCAGCAACGCCCGTCGCAAGGTTGGGGTCCTCCGCACAAGCTGCGCGATCCGGTGACGTCCACGAGCAAGTTCTTCGACGCGCTGGTCAAGGTGAAGGACTACCTCGACCGCGACCTCCACGACGCCGCGCAGAAGGTGCAGCGCAGCGCGGACGGCACCGCCTACGCCCAGCACGAGCCGGAGGGCAAGCTGTTGGCACAGGCGTTCACCGGCCGTACGCCGGCGTCGGTGCGGTGCTGGTTCGCGCCGGACAAGAAGACCACGCCGCGGCGGGCGGAGGCGATCCGGGAGCTGCGCCGCGCGTTCGGCAGCCGCCTCCAGGTCGAGAACCCGGCGGCCAGCGTGAGCGCCACCGAGCCGACCAAGCCCCCAGCCGAGTCCGACGCGGTCCGGGTGAGCAGCACGCGGACGGGCTGGTCGGTCGCCTCGTGGGCGGTGACCCACGCGCAGGTCTACGGGCTCACCGAGGTCAGGCACGGCGGCAAGGGCTGGACGGCCGACGACGGCCACGACGGCTGGACCGACGACAGCGGCGCCCCCACCGACCGCGTGATCATCAAATAGCGAGTGTGATCATCAAGTAGCGCGAGCGGTGGCCGCGAGCGGTGGCCCCACGGCCCCAGCCCCGGCTTCCGGCGAGCTCAGCTCCCAGCGGTCTCAGCTCCCGGCGGGCGCACCTGCCGGCGGGCTCACCTGCCGGGGGCTCAGCTCCCGGCGGTCTCAGCTGCCGATGTTGAGGAGGCCTGCGCCGACCACGCCGCGGCCGAACGGGCGGGCCAGTTCGGCCAGCCGCTCGCAGCCGTCCTCGCCGAGGGCGGTGTAGGCGGGCAGGGCGAGGGTGTCGGTGAGGTCCTCGATGCGCTGGCGGAGGGCCTTGCCCTCGGCGCTCAGCGTGTCGCCGTCGAGGAGGCCGCGCTCACGCAGCCGTTCCTCGGTGGCGTCCCACTCCTCCTCCGGCCAGGCCCTGCTGATCTTGAGGAACGCGGGCGGGACGTCGCCACTGGCGGCGTGCAGGATGAGGGCCTCCAACCCGCTCACTCCCTCGCTGGCCAGCGCCGCGATGTGCCCGTCGCCGCGGAACTCGCGGAGCAGGGTCTGGGCGTGCCACAGCTGGTCGATCGGCTCGTCCGGCCACGGCAGGGTGACATGGGCGGCGAACAGCGGGCGGCCGTGGAGGTGCTGGGTGGCCGCCTCGGCGGCGCGCCGGGCGAGGGCGAGGGTCTCGTCCAGCCCGGGCAGCTCGTGGATCCGGGCGCGGCGCAGTGCCTCACCTGCGGCCCGGTGCCTGGCGTCGAGGATCTGCTCGGGCGTCACCACATCCCATGCGGCGGGCAGCGACTTCCGCACGAGGTCGGGGTTGAAGTTGTAGAACGTGGCGATTACCAGCTCGGCTGATGCGCGCCCGAAGACCGCGCCGCGCGAGGCGAAGTAGCCCGCCATGCCCTTGAGGCCGAGCTCGGCGTAGCGCCGGCCGCCCTCCGGCACGAAGTAGATCATGCTGTGCACCGGCTCCAGCCGCCGCCATGCCTGCCGAGCCGCCTGCCGCGCCGCTGCCTGCATTTACGCGCTCCTCACAAGATACCGACCGGTCGGTACTAGAACCTAATTCTAGTCAGTCGGTCGCGTCAATCCCGCCCCTGCCCGCCTTTCGACTGTCCTGACCTTGGCCGCCTTGCCCGCCTTGATCGCCTTGACCTTGACGCAACGTCAACGTTTCTAATGAAGGCATGAAGATCGGCGAACTTGCCGCCCTGGTCGGGGTGTCCACCCGGACCGTCCGGCACTACCACCACCTGGGGCTCCTGCCCGAGCCCGAGCGGCTGTCCAACGGCTACCGCGAATACCGCCTCCGGGACGCCGTGCTCCTCGCTCGCGTCCGGCGGCTGGCCGAGCTCGGCCTGGCGCTCGACGAGATCCGCGATGTCCTGGCCGACGACCAGGGCAAGGAACTGCGCGAGGTCCTGCTGGAGCTCGACGCCGATCTGGCCGGCCAGCAGGAGGCGATCCGGCTGCGGCGGGAACGGCTCGCCGCGCTCCTCGCCGAGGCCGACCTGCATCCCGACTCGGCGGTGTCGCCCGCGATGGCGTCGGTGCTGCGCGGCCTCCCCGCCGGCGGCTCGAAGTTCGCCGACTTCGACCGGGAGATGCTGGCACTCGTCGACACGACTGCCGGCCCAGATGAACGGGAGGCGTTCGCCGAGCTGCTGCGGCCGCTCACCACGCCCGAGGCGCTGGCCCGCGGCGAAGCCATCTACGCGCGCATGGACGAGCTGGCGGAGGCCGCCCCGGACGACCCGCGCGTCGCCGAACTCGCTGCCGAGATCGCCGACCACCTCCCCGAGGAGATGAAGGCGCTGATGCTCGCGAGCGTGGACGGGCAGCCGAACGACGTCAACGAGAACGGCCAATGGCTCTCCGAGATGTCCCTCACCCTGTCCCCCGCACAGGCAGAGGTCTTCCACGTGCTCATGACGATGTTGCGCTCATGATGAAAGAAGGAGAGAAGTTGATGTTGAGGGTCGCCCGTGCCGTTCTGTACGCCGTGCTCCCCGCCGAAGTGGTGTTCGTGGTCCTGCTCGTGTCCGGCGTCCCGCTTCCCCGTTCCGTGGCCCTGGCGACCGAGGCGATCATCACCGCGGTGCTCCTTCTGGAGGGCGCGGTGGCCTGCTGGCTGTACCGGTCGGCGCGCCGGAGCGGCGCGGACCGCCGCGGCGCTCTCAGCTCCGTACTGGACCAACTGGTGCCCGCGAAGGTGCGGAGGCTGATGGGGTTCGACACGAGGGGGCTGGTGAGCCTTGTCCTGTGGCTCGGGCGGCGCCGCCACGGGGTACCGCCCGGCGCCACCGCCGTCTCGTACTCCGGAGCCCAGACGGCCACGATGATGATGTTCTTGTTCGCGATGGTGGTCGAGCTGGTCGGCGTCGAGATCATGCTCCGGGCGTTCGGCGCGCCGGCGGTGGTGCGCAACGTCTTCCTCGCGATCGACGCCTACTCGATCCTGGCCGTGCTCGCCGTCATCGCCGCCTGCATCACCCGCCCCCACGTCATCACGGCCGACGAGGTGCGCGTCCGCTACGGCGCGTTCTTCGACCTGCGCATCCCCCGCGAGCAGATCGCCACGGTACGGGGCGTCCGCAACTACAACGAGGACCGCCTGATCAACGTCGAGGACGACCGGCTCGGCATCGCGGTGGCCTCCCAGACCAACATCGTCCTGGAACTGACCGAGCCGATCACCGCCATCCGCCCGTTCGGCCGGCCCGCCGAGGTACGGACGATCCGGATCTTCGCCGACACGCCCGCCACCGCGCTGGACGCGTTCGCTCCGCGTACCGAGCCCGCCGTCGGAATCTGACGTCGGAGTGTGGCGCCAGAGTCTGACGTCGCAACTTGGGCAGCTTGGCGCCGGCGAACGATCAGGTCCTGATCGGGGCGGCGGCGAAGACGGAGTCGAATCGCTTGCACCAGATGACCACGCTCTTGTACTGGCTGAGGTCCACTCCGGCCGCGATGGAGTAGTTCGAGCTGCCCTTGTTGCCCTTGAGGGTGCCGAGGTTTCGGTAGTCCGGGCTCAGGCTCTGCTGGGTCTCGTGTCCGCCCTTGGAGAGCACGACCTTGAGGTCAGGGCCGTTGGAGGTGTCGAGGTCTTCCAGCCGCAGCGCGTAGGAGCCGTCGGCGTGCTTGTAGACCTTGACCTTGCCGGTCGTGGTCCCGTGCGAGATCGACTGCCAGCTTGAGGTGCTGAAGACCTCCCGCGTCTGCGCTGTCGCCTCCTGAGCCGCACCGGACGCGGCTCCACTGGACGCGGGCGCACCGGACGTGGGGGCGCCCGAGACCGGCGGGGCGGCGGCGGGTGGCGCGGCCTCGTCGGCGGTCTGGTCGACCCACAACTTCCACGGCTGGAACGCGGCGAGTGCGAGTGCGGCCACCAACCCCATGGCCAGGACGCCGGAGGCGGTGATCAGTTTGTGACTGAAGAGGAAGTTCTTAATGTTCTTCATGCCGGGTACAACGCCGCCTGGCCGCCGAAGGAGGCCCGATTTCTTCTTACGTACCGCTTACGGCATTAGTTAGGGAGCTTTCTTTACGAAAACCCTGAAGCCGTTTATCGTCTCGATCAGACCGGCGCGGGATCCGGGGGCGACCGCGCAGAGCCTGCCCCTGGAGGCGTCCATGCTGGCCACAAACAAGCAGCCGGTCACAAACACGCAGCCGGTCAGAAGCGCGCGGCCGGTCAGAAGCGCGCTGCTGGTCAGAAGCGCGCGGCCGGGCAGGGGCGCGCGAGCCACGTTCCACCAGTACGGCTCCATCCTCGTGACGACGCTGGCGCTGCTCCTCATGGTCGGGGCGTGCGCGACCGGCGACGACACTCGTACGGCCACCGTCGGCTCGACCAAGCTCACCTCCGGCTGGGCACTGCGCTCGGCCACCGGCCTGGCCGACACCGGCGGCGCCATCTCCCGGGTCGGCTACGGCACGGTCGGCTGGCACCCGGTCACGCTCCCCTCCACCGTGCTGGCCGGGCTTGTGGACAACCGCGTCTACCAGAACGTCTACTTCGGCCAGAACCTCAAGAAGGTGCCCGACCTCACGACGCAGAAGTGGTGGTTCCGAGGCGAGTTCAAGGCGGCCGCCTCCGCCCCCGGCCAGGCGTACTGGCTCCGTTTCAAGGGGATCAGCTACCGCGCGGAGATCTGGCTGAACGGGACGCGCCTCGACGCGAACGCCGTCGGCACGCTGACCCACCACGAGTACGACGTCGGCAAGCTGATCCGGCCAGGCGAGGCCAACGCCCTCGCGATCCTCGTGACACCGCCCGCGCACGCCTGCAAGGACCTGTCGATCTGCACGGTCGATTGGAACCACGAGGCACCCGACATGAACGCGGGCGTTTGGGGCGACACGATCCTGGAGACGACCGGACCGGTCGCCCTGCGCGACCCGTACGTCCGGACCGTCCTGCCCCTGCCCGCCACAGACTCAGCCGACCTGACCGTCTACGCGGACGCGGTGAACGCGACCCGGGCCCCCGTGACGGCCAAGGTCGGCGGAACGATCAGCAAGGCCGGCCACCCGTCGATCACGTTCGACCAGACGGTCACACTCGCCGCCGGTGAACGGCGCGAGATCGCGTTCAAGCCCCTCCGCGTGACGAAACCGGCCCTCTGGTGGCCGCACCAGTACGGCAAGCCCGACCTCTATCACCTGAAGCTCCGCGCGGATATCGACAAAGTGACATCGGACGTCAAGGAGATCGACTTCGGTATCCGGCAGTTCACCGACTACCGCAAGTCCGTCAACGGCACCTCATGGGCGGCCTACAAGGTCAACGGCAAGAACGTGCTCTTCCGTGGCGGCGGCTACGTGTGGGACCTGCTCCAGCGCTGGGACACCAAGACCAACGCGACCCACGTCCAGTACGTCAAGGACATGGGTCTGAACACGATCCGCCTGGAGGGCACCCTCGGCAACGAGGAGCTCTACGACCTGGCCGACCGTAACGGGATCATGCTCATGCCCGGCTTCGTCTGCTGCAGCGCCTGGCAGAAGGATGACAAGTGGACCGCCGAGCAGACCGAAGTGGCGATGGCGTCCCTGGACAGCCAGATGCGTGCACTTCGCCACCACGCGAGCCCGTTCATGTGGAACTACGGCAGCGACGAGCCGCCGAAGCCGGCTCACCTCGCCGCGTACAAGAACATCGCCGCGAAGCTGCACTGGCAGAACCCGACGGTGGACAACGTCGCCACCTGGTCGAACCCTGACGCGGGCATGAAGATGGACGGCCCCTACGTCTGGGAGCCACCGGTCCTGTGGTGGGACACCACCCGTGTCGGCAGCGCGTTCGGCACCACCGGCGAAGAGGGCACGCAGGCACCGCCGCCGCTGGAGAGCGTGCAGAAGTTCCTAGCGCCGTCCGACCAGTGGCCTCTGGCTGACGCCTGGAACTTCCATGCCGGACGCCCGTCGACCCCCTTCGACACGACCACGCATTACGACAAGGCGATCGACAACCGCTACGGCAAGGCGACCAGCGCGGCCGACTACGCCCGCAAAGCCGAACTCCAGAACTACGAGAACACCAGGGCCTTCTTCGAGGCCTGGAGCGCCCACAAGTACGCCAAGTCGTTCGGGACGATCTTCTGGATGCTCAACAACTCCTGGCCGTCGGTCCAGTGGAATCTGTACGACTACTTCTTCAAGCCCGGCGGCGGCTATTTCGGCACCAAGAAGGCCACCGAGCCCGTGCACATCGCCTACGACTACAACACCGGCAAGGTCTACGTCGTCAACTCGACTCTCGCGTCACGCGCCGGCCTCAATGCGACCGCGACCTTCTACACCATCCCCGACCTGACGCAGAAGCACAGCACGACCAAATCCGTCACCGCGCCCGCGAACGCCTCGTCCGAAATCATGAAGCTCCCGGCGGTCGGCGGCCTGTCGTCCACCTACTTCATCCGTCTCCAGCTGAAGGACTCCTCCGGCGCGAGCGTCAGCGACAACCTCTACTGGAACTCGACCAGGCCCGACGAACTCGGCCCCAAGTCCGACTGGCACCACACCGAGGTCAAGACGTACGCGGACTTCAGCGGGCTCAACAGTCTGCCCGCCAACTCCGGCGTCGCCGCCTCCGCCACGCGAACCACCGCGAACGGACAAGAGACGGCCACCATCAAGCTGACCAACACCAACCCGAAGAACCTCGCATTCTTCGTCCGCCCCGAAATCACCGCAGGCGCCGACGGCAATGAAGTCTTGCCGATTACCTACTCCGACAACTACGTCTCGCTCTGGCCTGGCGAATCCACCACCATCACCGCCACCTACGCCACCCGTGACCTGGGCGGCAAGCCACCCCACCTCCGAATACGCGGCTACAACGTCCCTACAAAGTCGACCCCGATCCCCTGACCCTCGTCAGGCCGTTTTCAGGAGGCGGGTGCGGAAGAGATCCAAAACCTGGTCTAGGGCGACGCGGGTGGGCTCGTTGGGTGCATCGATGAGGTGCTCGGTCAGGACGGAGTGACGTTTCGTGTAGGCGTCCGGGTTGGCGCAGGCGTCGTCGAGCTCGACAGCCACGAAGGCGTCGCCGAGCTCGCGGCGCAGGAAGTCGAACCGGCTGCCCGGTGCCAGCGTGTCGCCCTCGAAGCGGAGCCCCAGGACGGTCAGGCCGTTGGCGCACCTGCCCTTGACCTTCGCCAGGTCCTCAGGCGAGATGTCGATGGCCTCACGCTGCCGGCGAGTGATGGGGAGCGGCAGCGAAGGCTGGGACAGGACCGGGGCGAGCAGGCGATCGTCGGTGGCCATGGCGAGCGCGAAGCCTCCGGTGAAGCACATGCCGACCGCGCCGACTCCGGGGCCGCCGCACCGTTCGTGCTCGCTGGCCGCGAGGGCGCGGAGCCAGTCGATCACCGGCGAGGTCTTGCCGGTGGCCATGACCGTGAACTCCCTGCTGATGCAGATCGGCACCAGCGAGGAGGACACGTACGACGCCGTCCCCCGCCAGCCGTGCGCTTTGGGGTGCGGGTCGCGTCCCGGGCGCCCGAACAGGTGCGGCAAGACGGCAGTGCAGCCGATGCCGGCGACCATGCGGCCGAACTCCGCCACCTTCGGGGTGATGCCGGGCATCTCCGCTATCACGATCACCGCCGGGCCGGTGCCCTGCCGGTAGACCGTCCGGGTCTTGCCCTGGTGCGTGAACGTGGCGGTCTCGAAATCGTGCAGGTCGTCATCGGCCATGGGGCCACCTCCGGGGGTCAGGTTGCTTTGAATTCCACCATGTAAGGCACTACTGACAGCCTGGGCCCCTGCCCTGAACTATGGTGATCGAATGCCGGACTCATCGCCGCGTCGGCTGCCCCGGGGGCGGTACGCGCTGTCTCGCGAAGAGGTCGAACGCATCCAGCGGACGCGGCTGTGCACCGCGATGGCTGAGGCGATGACCGAGAAGGGCTACGTGGGCACCTCCGTCGAGGACGTGCTCAAGCGGGCCGTGGTGTCCCGGCAGAGTTTCTACCAGCTGTTCGACTCCAAGCTCGACTGCTTCATGACCGCCTTCGCCGGGGCCGGCGACCTTCTGCTGCGGCGGGTGCTGGAGTCGGTCGGCGTGGACGAGGCCACCGGACAGGCGCGTCTGGAGGGCAGCCCGCTGGAGCGCTTCGAGCGGGCGGTCACCGCGTACCTGGACGTCCTGGCGGCCGAGCTGCCGTTCGCGCGGCTGTTCCTGGTGGAGGTGTACGCGGCCGGGCCAGACGCCATCCGGCGGCGGAGCGAGGTGCAAGTCACGCTCACCAACGCGCTTGCCGACCTCCTGGAGGTGACCGACGACGCCGGCCGCTTCACCTGCCAGATGATCATCGCGGCGGTCAGCGCCATGGTGACCCCGCTGGTGGCCGCAGGCGATGTGGACGGGCTGCGCGCCGTCGGGCCGCCGGTGATCGATCATGTCCGCCGGCTGTGGGAGTCCGGCACGTTCGGAACGCCCCAGGCCGCCGGAGGCGAAACTCAGACCGCCGGAGGGTCGCCGGGCAGTTAAGAAATTCGTCCGTGTTCATCGGAAACTGAGTCCGTTCAAGCGGCCACCACGGAGTAGGCAAGGGCGATCGCAATGGCCACGCCGTACGCGATCGTGGCGAGGCGGACGGCGCGGAGACGGCGCATCTCGTTCCAGCCGATGAACGCCAGGAGCCAGGCGAGCGCTGGCAAGACCAGCACGCCGTGCAGGCTCACTCCGTGTGCGAGCTTGAGAAACCCGGTGACGGCGTAGGCGGTCTCCTGGCTGCCGGTGTTGGCCTCGATCACGCCCCGGGCGATCATGGCGGCTCCGGTGGCCAGCCCGATCATGAGTGTCACGAATCCGGCCCGCAGCGCCAGCCGCATGTCACCGGAGACCCCCACGTTGGGCCGGAAAGCGATCACGGCCATGATGCCGAGCACGACGATGAGCACGCCACCGCCCGCCGCGAGCACCGTCGAGACCGCCGAGTCGAACGCCGTCTCCCGGTTGATGTGCGACGGCACACCCCGCCAGGCCTGCAGGGTGATGCCGCCGACCTCCACGAAGCAGTCCGCTGCGAAGACCCCAAGCAGAACGTTCCGGAGCCGTTCACCGAGCGGCAGGTACGAGGCGACCCAGGTGACGGTGATCAGCGTCAGCCCGAACGACAACCCGAACGTGGCCGGCTTCCGCCAGGAGACCGGCCCTTCCCAGGGTCCGCCGTCCACGACGAACACCGCCAGATGGAAGAGCCCCGCCGCGATGAGCAAGGCACCAAGCGCATAACAAACCCGCTCCACCCGCCGCCCGTGCGCTGCCACCATCCCGAAGCCCCAATCCGCTCGTGAACAGCTTCATCGTGGGGCGAGGAAGGCAAGCGCCGCGTCCTCCAGGGGGAGGCTTCGCGCCTACTCCGAACCGCGTAGATCAGGTCTTGGTGGCGCCGATGGCGGCGGTGATGGCAGGCCAGCTCCTGACGAGTTCGCGCTTCCAGTACGCCCACTTGTGCGTTCCGGGGCCGTACAGGTTGGCCGTGATGGGGACGCCCGCCGCTTTCGCGGCGTTCACGAATCTGGTGGCCATATACCCGGAGAACTGTTCACCGACCCTCCCGGCGTGCAAGGGGTCCATGCCGGGGTCGTCGTACGGCCCGACGCGGCCGTCGCCCGAGGAGACGTAGACGCCGACGCCCTTGAGCCGGGACACCATCACGGCGCCGTCGTGCGCCCTCCAGTTGGCGCGGGCGGCCACCGGGTCGCCCCAGATGTCGTCGCCGGCGGCCGCGTTCAACTGCATGAAAACAGTTGGCATACCGGGCGCGGTGATGTTGAGCGCGCCGCTGTAGGACGCCGCGTACTTGAACATGCCCGGATGGCGTTCGGCATAGGTGATGGCGCCCTGCCCGCCGGATGACAGGCCGATCGCGGCACGGGACGACCCGGCGTGGAAGTTGCGCTCCATCAAGGGGATGACTTCCCTGATGTGGAAGTTCTCCCACTGCGGGATGCCGCCCTTGCCGTCGTTCCACCAGTTGGTGTACGAGCCGTTCGAGCCGCCCTCAGGCATGACGACCATCACGTCGTGGCCGGCGGCGACCTGCCGGATGTTGGAGTCCTTGGTCCAGGACGTGTAGCGGTTGTTGCCGCCGTGGTAGGCGTACACAACAGGCCACGTCCTCGTGGTCTTGGACTTCCACGACTTGGGGAACAGAACGCGGGTCTTCACCTCCGCCCCAAGCACCGGCGTGGCGATCGTGACGTCATAAAGAGACGTACCGACCTTCTCCAGCTTGGTGATCTTCGCCCCGTCATCGGCCGGTTTGAAGCCCGGCAGTCCCTTGGACTTGGGCATCCGCGGCTTGGACCCACGCCTGTCACCGCGCAGGTCCGGGTCGTTCGGCGACGGCCTCTCGTTACCCGTGCTGAACGGGTTGCTCGGCGGCTTTCGCGTCCGCGGCGTGTTCGGCGGAGGCGAGGCCATCGACTCCGGCCCCGGCAGGAAGTTGCCCGGGATCGACGAGGGCGTCGGCGTGCCGGCCGCAGCCTGGGGGCGCTCTTCACTACGGCCCATCCCGGTCTGCGCAATCGCGATCATGCTGCCGGACAGCGTGACGGCGATCGCGACGGCCGAAGCGATCGCGATCTTCTTGTCGATCGAGCGTCTCTTGATGCTCGCGACCGGCCTGTTGGTGCGCTTCTCCACGGCTCCCCAGCCCCCCGTGCTCCACGCAACATGCGTTCGGAACGAATCTTCGAAGAGAAGTTAGTGTTCCATCCGCCACAAACGCAGGCAACGACAACAAACACGACATCAGGTCACGATTACCACTCGATTCCGCCGAGCATTACCTCCGGGGTAATCGCTCCATGACAGCCCAGGGTGGGAGTGTCGCCCACATGGAACGGGCAATGGAGTTGGCGGCAGGCGGCCGCGTGGCGTGGGGAGCGCTGGCCCTGGCAGCGCCGGGCCTCAACCTGAAGCTGGCAGGCATGAGCGGCCGGGACGCACCCGAGCTGCGATACCTGATCCGGGTCTTCGGAAGCAGGGCCATCGCGCTAGGCCTGGGCTACCTCGCAAGCGATCCGGCAGCACGCCAACGCTGGCGGAAGCTCTGCCTGATGGTGGACGCCTGCGACACCGCCGCCGGAATCGCCCACCTGGTCCGTGGCGATGTCCCCCGCGCATCAGCAGCCGGCCTAACCGCCATCACCGGCGCCTACACAGCCCTGGACATCCTGGCGCTCCGCCCTACACCCCCAGAGACCGCCCAATGATCTCCTTCATGATCTCCGTCGTTCCGCCAAAAATGGTTTGGATGCGGACGTCCTGGTAGGCCTTGGCGATCGGGTACTCGTTCATGTAGCCGTAGCCGCCGTGGAGCTGGACACAGCGGTCGACCACGGTCTTGAGCATCTCGGTGGTCCAATACTTGGCCATCGAGGCCTCTTCGGCGCTGAGCTCGCCCTTGATCTCCTTGGCGATGCACTGGTCGACGAACGCGCGGCTGACGGTGATCTCGGTCTTCATCTCCGCCAGCGTGAAGCGGTTGTGCTGGAACTTGCCGATCGCCCGGCCGAACGCCTCGCGGGTCTTACAGTACTCCAGCGTCGTCTCGAACGCCTGCTCTGCGCCTGACACGGCCGAAACCGCGATGCACAGCCGTTCGCGGGCGAGGTTCTGCATCAGGTAGATGAAGCCCATGCCCTCCTCACCGAGGAGGTTCTTCGCGGGGATCCGTACGTTGTCGAAGAAGAGCTCGGCGGTGTCCTGGGCGTGCATGCCGACCTTGTCGAGGTTGCGGCCGCGTTCGAAGCCCTCCATCCCCCGTTCGACCATAAGGAGGCTGACGCCGCGCGCCCCCGCTCCCGGATCGGTCTTGGCGGCCACGATCACCAGGTCGGACAGGATGCCGTTGGTGATGAACGTCTTGGAGCCGTTCAGGATGTAGTCGTCGCCGTCCTTGACCGCCGTGGTCTTCATGCCCTGCAGGTCGGAACCCGCCGCCGGCTCGGTCATGGCGATCGCCGTGATCAGCTCGCCCGAGCAGTACCCCGGCAGCCACCGCTGCTTCTGCTCGTCGTTCAGCAACTGGACGAGGTAGCCGCCGACCACATCGTTGTGGACCGCGAAGCCGGGCCCGCTGGCCATCGCCCGGGCAAGCTCCTCGTTGAAGATCGTGTAGTAGCGGTAGTCGTCATTGCCGCCACCGCCGTACTCCTCAGGCATCTCGATGCCCAGCAGGCCCTGCCGCCCGGCCGCGAGCCACACGTCCCGGGAGACGATCTCGTCCTTCTCCCACTGCGCGTGGTACGGCGCGATCTCCTTCGCGATGAAGGACCGCACCATGTCACGGAAGGCCTCATGCTCCTCGGTGAAGATCTCTCGCGCCATGCGGTCCCCTCGTAAGTGCTTGCTGATACAGGATTAATGTAACACTGGCACTGTCACATGAGGAAAGAGGTGCGATGGAGCTCACCATCGACGAACTGGCCGCCCGCGCCGGAGTCAGCGTGCGCACCGTCCGCTTCTATGCCGGACGCGGTCTCCTGCCTCCACCCCGCCTGCGCGGTCGAACGGGGCTCTACGGCGCCGACCACCTGGCCCGCCTAGAGCTCGTCCGCGAACTGCAATCCCTCGGCCTCACGCTCGCCGCCATCGAGAGGCACCTCGAAAAGATCCCGCTCGACGCCCAGCCCGAAGACCTGGCCCTCCAGCGAGCGCTCCTCTCCCCCTGGGCCCCCGAGCAGTCCGAAGACCTCGACCGCCACGAACTCGACCGCCGCGCCGGCCGCCACCTCGACGACGAAGCCCTCAAGCGCCTCGAAGCCCTGGGCGTCGTCGAACTAACCGGCTCCACCTCCGTACGCGTGGTCAGCCCCGCGCTCCTCGGCATCAGCGCCGAGCTCGCCGAGTTGCCCATGCCACTCGACACTCTCATCGCGTCCCACGAGGCGGTGGAGCGCTACACCACCGCCCTGGCCGCCGAACTGCAAGGCGTCTTCCAGGACACCGTGGTCCGCCCGTACCGCGAACGCGGCCGTCCGCCCGAGGAACGCGAACAACTCCTCGAACTCGCCACCAAACTCAAGCCGCTGATGATCCAGTCACTGGTCACCTCGTTCCAGCGCGCCGTAGACAAGGCCATCCGCCGCACCGTCCCCTAAGCGCCGTCACCCGCTCTCGGCGCTACGGACCGACTTCGACCACCTTGACGGCACTTGCGCCAAGCCACAGCCAGCGGTGGGCCGCCGCCATGCCCGAGCTGGACCTGGCGTTCATGTGCTTAAGGACTGGCAAGCGCAGGCCAAATCCGACCCTGCAGAAGACGCCGGATTGGATCCCAGGCGCCGCCGTGACGCTGAACAAATGGCCAGCCAGCATCGTCTTGCGACGGCAAACGGGAGATGACCAGGCGCTGCCCAACTCGATCTGGAACAGCGCGCCGTCCAGCGCAATACCGCAGGCGTCTAGCCGCCGAGAATCGCCGTGATCGCCTTATCGATGCGCCGCCGCCGCGTCTCTGGGATTTTGGCCGCCTCGATCGCGAGCACGTGTTTGCGCCGGTGGCTGTAGGCGAGGCGGTCGAACGCCGCCCGCGCGGCCGGGTCGCCGTCCAGCGCCGCAGCGAAATCCGGCGGCTCGTTCACCACGCGCGGCTCGGTGTCGAGCCGGAGATCGACCTCGATCTCGTCGCCTTCGGCGATCCCGCTCGCCTTGCGGTTGGCGGCGCTGATGCCGATCAGGAGCTTGCCGCGCATGGCCGCCACCCGGCTGTGCCAGGTATGGCCGTTGATCGTGATGACGACCGGCGGTCGCTTGCCGGAGCCGAGGGCCTCGACGATCTCTGTCGGGACCTCGACTCCAGCGGCGTTGCCCTGCGGCGTAACCGTGGCCAGGAACTTCATCGGTGCTCTCCCTGCGTTCGGCCGCGCCCTCTCAGCCGAGTCAGGCATCCTGCAGGAGGCCGAACGGGTTGCCGTCGGCGTCCTTGAGGGTGGCGATCAGCCTGCCGCCTCCGACGTTCTTGACATCCGCGACGGTCTCCGCACCGGCGTCCAGGGCCGCCTGCATGCTGGCCTTGATGTCGTCCACGTGCCAATAGGCCACCGGACCCGTCATGCCGCTCTTGTGGCCGTTGGGGTCCAGGCCGATGTCCTGGCCCGCCACCTTGTAGCCCACGTAGTAGGGCTCGTCAGCGTACGGCTCGACGCCCGCGAGCCCGGTGTAGATCGCCTTGGCCGCGGCAAGGTCGGTAACCGGGTAGATGATCGTCTGGATGCCCTTGGACATGGTGCGCTCCCTCACTCAAATCGTGTGACTTCGGCCTGCTCGACCGCCGTCCGGCCGCTTCGTTCGGGCCGTGACATCACGCTATGAGCCCAGGTGAGGGGATGGCTTCTCCATTCGTGACCGGTCCCGTGAAGATCTTCCCCACGGACTTGGCCGCTGCCCTAGCCAAGGGTGACGCGAGACATGGGCTAGCCGTGCGGCCATACCCACTCCACGTTCGCAGGGCACGACCTCCTGACCATCCATCGCAACCGCGGAAGCGATCTCGACTCGGAGCCAGCACAGCTGACTCCGGTGCGCCGACAGCAGCGCGGCCCAAAGTACGGATTCAGGCCACCGAATGCTTCGCCTACACGACATCCGAAACATGCCCGGTGAAAACCCCGCAGGCCCTACGGCTGCCCGAACCCACGGCGTCATCAGGCCACGACCTCATCAGCTGCGTGTTACACCTCGGAGCAGCGGGCAAGACAGGACCCGCGGATGACCACCATTCACCATCATGACCCGCCAGCCACAGACACCCGCGCGGCGTACACCCAGAGCATCAGCGGACATCTGCAATGCACGGTTCGTTCGGCCTGAACGCCCCTCCCAGGCCCGCACCGAGCGGCCCGCTGATCCGGGGACTGTCCTGAATTTTGTGGGTGAGGCGGTGATCGTTGTCAGTTGAGGGTGATGCGGTCGCCGTAGTGCAGTGACAGTGCGTTCAATGCGGCCTTCCATCCGCGGGTTGTGCCGGTCACGTTGG
>NZ_JBIRAZ010000028.1:0-147423 GCF_044326415.1 Actinomadura sp. 6N118
CCTGAGCCAGGATCAAACTCTCCATCAAGGTCTAACGACCCACCAACCAAAAAGACCGGCGAGCCAAACCTCAGAGAAAAATCCCAGCAATGCGATCACAAGATCGCTTTGCCTCAAAGAAATCCCCGACCACAACCCCCAAAAGGAGGCCATGGCCACGGGGAGGCCAGACCATCAAAGACGGCCTGGCCTATAAAGGCACTGGCTTTTAACACGCTGTTGAGTTCTCAAGAAACGGACACCCACCGCACCGAACCACCGCTCCCGCGGCACCCGGCTCCGGGGCAACCCTTCAAGCTTACCCAGGTTGCCCGATTTGTCAAGCTTTCGGGCTTCTTGGGTCCTTCTCAACCGATTCGAGGGCGCAGCCGGGCTGCGACCTTGAAGTTAGAGGAGGTTCCCCCCGGGGCCGGCCACCTCTCGGCGTCCCGCTCCCCCGTGGGGCAGGTATGACATTAGGTCGATGCCCCACGGTCGTCAAATCGACGCCCGGCCGTCTTCTGGATGTCGTTTTACCTGTTCAGAGGCCCATTATCCCGCGCTCAGAGCGTTTCTCGGTACCCACCGCGACCGCATTGTGATCCAGATCTACCCAAGTTTTCCTCTGCCATGAGACGTACATGCGAGCGTGGCCCGACGGCGGTGACTTCTGCACGCCTCATAGAGCTCTTCCGGGTCGATTCCCCGCTCAACCGCACGTGGTTGTGCCAGCCCTCGTCGGCCTGACCGGCGCAGCTTCCCCTGGGCTCGCTCGTCGCTCCGTCGCCACAGGGCGCCACAGGGCGGATACAACCGGGAGCTCTGCAGCTCGCGCAGGATCATCTACGCCAGCTGGACAACGTGCTCTCCTTCGGCATGACCGACGGGCGCCGGACCTCCCGGACCCCGGTGGCCAGGCGGATCATGGTTGGGAGGACCGCGTGGCTGCTGAACCGGGCTAGCCTTGGCGATCCGCGGAGGGCCACGGCCATGTCGCGGATTCCAGGTCAACGCCGTGGGACTTGGCGTTCGCCAAGATGACCTCGCGTGGTCACGTCGTCAGACCCGGCACGATCGCGTCGTAGTACGCCACGAAGCGGGGATCATCCACGGACATCCGCGCTATGCACACCTGCGTCGAGTAGGTGCAGTCGAAGTATCTCGAGAGGAAGGCGCGGTGCCGCTCGGCCAGAGCGTTCGCTTCTGCGAAGCCCGGGGAGATCTCGGCCTTCTTGGTGGCGGCAAAGTCGGTGTTGAGAGCCTCTGTCCCAGCCGCGATCTCCTTCCAGTCCGCCGGTGTCATCCGGCTGGCCTGCTCGGCGTACTGCGCCCATTGCGCGGTGCCGCCCCAGCGGTCCTCGGCATCCTCCACCTCCACCCAGGCGGGCTTCCCACTCATCGCCGAAGGTCTCGACCTGCTCCTCCGGTGTCAGCCGCATCCCGGCGTTCGATGCAGCCAGCATCCGGTCGACCGCGCTCACCATGTGCTCCAAGCGGGCGATTCGCTCCATGAGCTGAGATCGCTGCCAGCGCAGGTGATCGCGCTCGTCAGCGTCCGGGTCGGCCAGGATCCGGCCGATCTCGGCGAGCCGAAGCTCAAGTTCCTTGTAGACGAGGAACCGGTGAAGCCGGGCGACGTCGTCGCCGGGTAGGCCCGGTACCCGGCCCAGGTGCGTCCGCTCGGGCGGATGAGGCCGATGGTGTCCCAGTGGTGCAGGGTCTCGACGTTGACCCCGATGAGCGCCGCCGCCCTGCCGACGGTGAGGCCAGCGGCCGGTTCGTGCTCGTGGGATCACTGGTCATCGGCTGCCTGCGCGCTATCCGGATCGAGTGGCTGGGCGGCGGTCATCACGATCCGCGCGTTCTCAGGGTGATGACGGGCAACTCGATGGGGTTCCATGGCTTTCCTTCGGGCGGCTAGTGCATCCCGGCACGAGGTCCTCGCAGTGGGACGCGATCTGGTCGAGCTGGCTGAGGACGCACGAGAAACTGACGCTCATCGCCCGGGCCTCCCCCGCCTGCTCCGCGGGCACGAGGAGGACCTCCTGGAAGCCCCACGCCGGAGGTGAGTCAGTCGACCCGGGACGGAGAACAGTTCGATGAATCCAAGCCCGCGGATCCAGAAGTCCTTCGAACCGAAAGGTCGCCGGTGGGAACGGTGACGAACATCGACATGCCGTAGAAGTCCCGGTAGACACGGACGGGCCGGTCCGACACGTCGGACCGGCCCGTCTTCGTTGTGTTACCTAGGAGCGGGTCACTTCGACGCCGCCCACGTTCCGCTTCCCTCGGCGCAGGACCAGGTAGCGGCCGTGCAGCAGGTCGCCTGCGATCGGCGCGGCGTCTTCGGCCTCGACCTTGGCGTTGTTGAGGTACGCGCCGCCCTGGACGATCGTGCGGCGGGCCTCTGACTTGCTCTTGCACAGCCCGGAGGCGACCAGCAGGTCCGCCACGGCCGGCAGCTCTCCCGGCAGGATCTCCGCACGGGGCACCTCGGCGAGCGCGGCACCGAGGGTGCGCTCGTCGAGCTCCTCCAGAGATCCCTGCCCGAACAGTGCCCGCGAGGCAGCGATCACGCGTTCGGTCTCATCGGCACCGTGGACGAGTGTCGTGAGCTCCTCGGCCAGCGCGCGCTGCGGCGCCCGGGCTGCGGGACGTTCGGCGCCCTCCTTCAGCAGGGCCTCGATCTCCTCGCGGGACCGGAAGCTGAAGACCTTGAGGTAGTTCTCCACATCCCGGTCGTCGGCGTTGAACCAGAACTGGTAGAACGCGTACGGCGAGGTCAGCTCGGGGTCGAGCCAGTAGGTCTCGCCGCCGGCCGTCTTGCCGAACTTCGTGCCGTCGGCCTTGGTCAGCAGCGGCGTCGTCAGCGCGTGCGCCACGCCGCCCTCGGCTCGCCGGATGAGGTCGACGCCGCCGGTGAGGTTGCCCCACTGGTCGCTGCCGCCGGTCTGCAACCGGCAGCCGTACCGCCGGTAGAGCTCAAGGAAGTCCATCGACTGCAGCAGCACGTAGCTGAACTCGGTGTAGCTCATCCCGGTGGTGTCGAGCCGGGACTTGACCGTCTCCCGGGCGAGCATCTTGTTCACCGGGAAATGCTTGCCGATGTCGCGCAGGAACTCGATCGCGGTCATCGGCCCGGTCCAGTCGAGGTTGCTGACCATCAGCGCGCCGGCTGGGCTGTCGTCGAAGCTCAAAAACTTCGACACCTGGCCGCGGATCCGCTCGACCCACCCGGCGACGGTCTCCTCGGAGTTGAGCACCCGCTCGGCGCTCTTTCCGCTCGGGTCACCGATCAGTCCGGTGGCGCCGCCGACCAGTCCGATCGGCCGGTGACCGGCCTGCTGGAACCGCCGCAGCGTCAGGATCTGGATGAGGTTGCCCAGGTGCAGCGAGGGCGCCGTCGGATCGAATCCGCAATAGAGCGTGACCGGCCCCGCGGCGAGCAGTGCCCGCAGTTCGCCCAGATCAGTGGACTGCGCGATCAGATCGCGCCACGCGAGATCATCGATGATGTCGGTCACGTTCTCCCTCGTCTCCGCCTTGCCGTCGTTCTCTCACCAGGGTGCCCGATGAGCCGCTGATCACGGTAACGGTATTCACCGGCCGCCCAAGAACTTTTGGGCCGGGACGAACAGCTCGTGTCCCGAGTCGAGCTTGATCCGCACCCCGTCCTGCTTCCACTCGGCAGCGCTGATGCGGGGCGCGCCCTCTCCGGTCGCCGCGAAGGTGACGCTGTGCCCGTACGAGAGACCCGGGTCCCTGCCGATGACCACCTCGTACGGCCGATGCCTGCGGAAGATCCAGCTGCGGACGCGCACGACGCCGGCGTGGTGGATGGAACCGTCCGAATAACGGACCGAGGCGGGTTGCCGGACCTGACTGATCACCTTGGTGTCGCGCAGCTCGCCGTCCGCCCAGGCCACCATCGCGGTGCCGATCATTCCGATGATCAGACCCGCTGCGACGCCGCCGAGGCCCCGGGGCCACCGTCGCCGGGGTCCGTGGCGCGCGTCAGGCTCGCCCATTGGTGATCACTTCGTCGGCCCCCACCGTGCGCTTCCTGGGAACGTGCGCGCGGTACGGGGAGACCGTGGGGTCACCCTCGATCCAGAACCGCCATGGCGTCTCCTTGGCGCCGTTCACCCCTGTGCGCGGGCCCGTGCTGATCAGCTCGGCCGGGACCGGGTCCCCTGCCAACGTCCGCAGGGGGCTGTCCGGGGAGCAGACGTCCAGCCCGTACTGCTCCCGGCCGATCGCCAGGGCCTGGCACAGCCGCGCGGGGCCGCGTGCCAGGTCACGCACGGTCGAACGCGGGCGCCGGGACGCGGCGAGTTCCACGCCCGAGATCACCTCACCGGCCCGCAGCAGCACGGCGGAGGCCGTCCCCGGCTCGGCACAGACGAGGTTCACGCAGAAGTGCATGCCGTACGTGAAGTAGACGTACGAGTAGCCCGGCGGGCCGAACATCACCGCATTTCGCTCCGTACGGCCGCGGTAGGCGTGCGAGGCGGGGTCGAGCGGCCCCGCGTAAGCCTCGACCTCCGTGAGCCGCAGCTGGACCTCGCCGTCCTCGTTCCGGTGGGCGAGCACCTGCCCGAGCAGGGCGGGCGCCACCTCCTCGACGGGACGGTCGAAGAACTCCCTCGGCAGCAGCTCCGTGGTCATCGGTCTTCTCCGTGGATACTCCGGCCTTCAGGCCGGGGAGGAAACGGAGCTTCTGCGGGGCAGGTCAGGGGACGGCGGCCCGTCCTCTGGGCGGATGCTGGTGTGGCGTGGTGGCCGATCACGGTTCGGAGGTCCGTTCGGGTTGGGTGGTGTAGGCGTAGCCGTCTGCTCGTTGCAGGAGCCGGACGTGCCGGCGGCCGATGCTTGCTACGCGGCCGTGTCGGGTGTGGATGTCGAAGTAGCCGCTGTCGCGGACGGCGACGCGTCCGGTGTGGGTTCCGGCCTTCTTACCGGTTGGGACGACCGCGCGGACCAGGTCGCCGGTCTGGTAGCCGAAGAAGGTCTTGGTGCGGGGCATCCTCAGGCGCGGGAACCCGTACTTGTCGGTGCGGGTCCGGCAGTGGGTGCCGCGTCCGGTGCAGCCCGCGACCAGGACCTGGCTCACCGTTTCGGTGATGGCGTCGAGTTTCCCGACGGCGAGCGCATCCAGGGTGTGGGTCTTGGGCAGTCCGTTGCGGGTGCGGTTCCACTTGGTGCGGCCCCCGGATGCGGTGTGGGTGGGCAGGCGGGCGTCCAGGGCCCGCCACAGTGCCCACCGGGTCGCGTTGACGGCCGCCGCGTCCCGCAGCGGCGCCTTGGCCTGCGACAGCACCCGGGCCAGCACCTTCGGCCTGGCGGCCAGGAACTCGGTGACCGGCCGGTTGGACTTGGTCTGGTTGCAGGGGATGCACGCGAGCGTCAGGTTCGACACCCGGTCCGACCCGCCCTTGGATGTGGGGTGGATGTGGTCGATGTTCAAGGGGGTGTCGGTGGCGCCGCAGTAGACGCAGGTCCGTCCCCACTTGGCTAGGAGGTAGCCGCGGACCTCGTAGCCGTGCAAGGTGCCCTGCTGGTATTCCACGCCTTCCAGCGGCTTCCCGGCGCTGAGGAGGTGGGTGTCGAACGCGACGCGCTCCACATGCACCGCCCGTACGGGTGCCCAGCGCGACAGCCGGTCCACCCACGACACCGTGGTGTCCACCCGGTGCCGCAACGACGGCGCCAGCCACCCATGCGGCCGCTTGCGGTTCAGGAATCTCGGCGCGCGGTACCGCAGGTTCTTCGACCGCCGACGCCGCCGGTAGGCGGCGCGCTGCTCAATCTTCTTGCCGATGGTGGCGCCCCGATGGTCGAGCTGGATGCTGTAGCGGCCGCGCCGCTCCCCGCCTTGGGCGGTGAACAACGCGATCCCGGTGTGCTTGGACCCAGGGTCGACGCCGACCTCGACGCCGTCCACTTGCGACTCGGCGGCCGTGCGGTCCTTCAAACCGATGACGAACGGGGTATGTCGGACGACGACCGCCCGGCCCTTACGCAGCAGCTCCCGCGCTCTGGCGGGATGGCAGGGCTGCAACGGGATGCCGCGCGAGTCCAGCACGAACACCGACGGATGACGGACAGATGGGTGCCGCTCACGCGGCATCTCCCCAACCTGGCGGTCAGGGGTCCCAGCGGGCGTAGGTGAACACCCGGCGCTGGTTTCCTCTCGCCCATGTCCCGCACCGGATGCCCCACCCTGACGGGCAGAGCGCCGGCGCCCCGTTTCGTGCCTGCTCCCGGGCATGTCTGCTGACGCCGATTCCAGAGCCCGCCGCTGAGGAGGCACGGCGGGGTGGGTCTGCTGTCCTGAACGGAACGTAGCCAACTAGATCACCTCCTACATACGTGTTGGCTCGGGCTGGTAACAACGGGCCTCAACCACTTGGGCTGAAGGCCCCCGCCTTCAAGCGGGGGAACTCGTTACGATGGCCGATCGATGTCCCCTATCGTCGAGCATCACGGTGAGGCCAATAATCCCCGCCACGCTCATGCCGGTCCTGCGGTGGCAGGGCGGGTCAGGGGGTGTCGGCTCGGGCGGCCCAGGAGGCGTGGTCGTTGACCAGGGTCCGCAGGGTGTCGGCCTGCTCGCGTACGCGGTCGGGGGCCGTGCCTCCGAAGGCCTTACGGGAGGCCAGTGCGCCGGGGACGTTGAGGATCTCGCGGACGTCCGGGGTCAGGTGCGGGGACACCTTCGCCAGTTCGTCGTCGGTGAGCTCGTCCATGTCCTTGTCGTTGACCTGGCACCACACCACGAGATGGCCCACCACTTCATGCGCGTCGCGGAAGGCCACGCCGCGCCGGACCAGCAGCTCGGCGAGGTCGGTGGCGAGCGCGAAGCCCTGCGGGGCCAGTGCTTCCAGGCGTTCGGTGTTGACCCGCATCGTCGCGATCAGGCCGGACATCGCGGGCAGGACGAGCAGGAGCGTCTCGACGGCGTCGAAGGCGCCCTCCTTGTCCTCCTGGAGGTCCCGGTTGTAGGTGAGCGGGAGGCCCTTGAGCGTGGTGAGCAGGCCGACCAGGTGCCCGATGAGTCGCCCGGCCTTGCCGCGCGCGAGCTCGGCCACGTCGGGGTTCTTTTTCTGCGGCATGATCGACGAGCCGGTGGCGTACGTGTCGTCCATCTCGATCCACCGGAACTCCTGCGAGGCCCAAAGGCAGATCTCCTCGCCGAGCCGCGACAGGTGCACACCGATCAGCGCGGCGGCGAAGAGGAACTCGGCGACGAAGTCACGGTCGCTGACCGCGTCCATCGAGTTGGCGGCGGCGGAGTCGAAGCCCAGCTCCGCGGCGGTGGCCTGCGGGTCGAGCGGCAGCGACGAGCCCGCCAGGGCGCCCGAGCCCAGCGGCGAGACGGCGGCGCGCTTGTCCCAGTCGCGCAGGCGCTCGACGTCGCGGGTGAGCGGCTGCACGTGCGCCAGCAGCTGGTGGGAGAACAGCACGGGCTGCGCGTGCTGCAGGTGGGTCATGCCGGGGGCGGCGACGCCGAGGTTGTGGTCGGCCTGGGCGATGAGGGCCGTCTCCAGCTCGACCACCCGCGAGACGATCTGGCGGGCGGCGTCGCGCAGGTAGAGGCGCAGGTCGGTGGCGACCTGGTCGTTGCGGCTGCGGCCGGCGCGGAGCTTGCCGCCCAGCGCGCCGAGGCGTTCCAGCAGGCCGCGTTCGAGTGCGGTGTGCACGTCCTCGTCGGCGACGGTGGGCCGGAACTCGCCGGACTTGCAGGCCTCTTCGAGGTCGTCCAGAGCACCGATCATGCGCTCCAGCTCGTCGCCCGTGAGCAGCCCCGCCCGGTTGAGCACGCGGGCGTGCGCGCGCGAGCCCATCAGGTCGTACGGAGCGAGCCGCCAGTCGAACTGGACGCTCACCGAGAGCCGCGCGAGCGCGTCCGACGGGCCGCCTTCGAACCGGCCGCCCCACAGTCGCGTCGGTGCCTTGGTCACGGAAATCCTCTACTTCCCACCACTGATGAATCGGTTCTACCGCGTACCGGCCATGATCGCCTGCGACTCCCGGAGAGAGCCGCGGGCGACCGGACGGCAGGCGGTCTGTCAGGCCTGCTCGGCCGCGATCTCGCATGTGTCGTACGTAGCCAGATCGTAGCTGTACGACGATGCCTCATGGACGAGGGCTGGAAGCTGATGCCTCACGCATGAGGGCTGGGAGCTGGGGCCGGGCCCGCGCTGGGGCCCTAGCTTCGTCGCTCGCGGTTGTTGGTCAGGCGGAGGAGGGCCTGGGCGAGTTCCTCCCCGCCGTCCGGAGCACGGGAGATCACCAGGATCGAGTCGTCGCCCGCGACGGTTCCGAGGATCGTCGGCCATTCGGCGTGGTCGATGGCGGACGCGAGGTACTGGGCGGCCCCCGGCGGCGTGCGCACGATGACCAAGTTGGCCGAGGCCTCGGCGGCGACCAGCAGTTCGGCCGCCAGCCGGGTGAGCCGGCCGGCGAACGTCTCGGTGGCGCCGGTTCGGGTCAGGCGGATCCGTTCGCCGCCCTCGCCGGGCACCGCGTAGATCAGGCTGCCGTCGTCGGCGCGGAGCTTGACGGCACCGATGTCGACCAGGTCGCGCGACAATGTGGCCTGGGTGACCTCCAAGCCCTCGTCGGCGAGCAGCTTGGCGAGTTCGCCCTGCGAGTGCACGGGATGGCGGGTCAGCAGCTCGATCACCTTCGCGTGGCGGGCCGCCTTGGTCATCGGTGTGGTCATGTCAGCGCGCCTCCCGACCTCAGCAGCCAGGTCAGCAACGCCTTCTGCGCGTGGAGCCGGTTCTCGGCCTCGTCCCAGACCACGCTGTGCGGACCGTCCAGGACGGAGGCGGCGATCTCTTTGCCGCGGTAGGCAGGCAGGCAGTGGAGCACGGCGACGTCGGCGGCGGCCAGCGCGACGAGTTCCTCGTTCACCGCGTACGGCTCGTACAGCTCGGTGCCCTTGCCCTCCTGGCCCATCGACACCCATGTGTCGGTGGCCAGGACGTCCGCTCCGGCGGCCGCCTGCTTGGCGTCGGCGGTCACGGTCACCGAGCCGCCGGTGGCCGCAGCGATCTCCGTGGCCTTCGCCGTGATCGCCGGGTCCGGCGGAAGGGACTCCGGCGCGGCGATCCGGACGTGCATCCCGGCTGTGGCGCAGCCCAGAAGGTAGGAATGCGCCATGTTGTTGGCGCCGTCTCCGAAGTAGGCGAGCGTGACCCCAGCCAGGGAGCCTTTGACCTCCTGGACCGTCTGCAGGTCGGCCAGGATCTGGCAGGGGTGGAACTCGTCGGTGAGCGCGTTGACCACCGGCACCGTGGTGCCCGCAGCCATCTCCTCGATGCGGTCCTGCCCGCCGGTCCGCCACACGATGGCGCTGACCTGCCGCTCCAGCACCCGGGCGGTGTCGGCGATCGTCTCGCCGCGGCCGAGCTGGCTGGTGCCGGCGTCCAGCACCAGCGCGTTGCCGCCCAGCTCGGCGATGCCGACGGCGAACGAGATGCGGGTACGGGTGGAGGGCTTGTCGAAGAGCACCGCCACCGACCGCGGTCCCGCGAGCGGTTGGTGGGCGAACCGATCCCGCTTCATGGCGGCGGCCAGTGCGAGCACCTCGGCCTGCTCGGCGGGGGTGAGGTCGTCGTCCCGCAGGAAATGCCGGACCATGGCTGTCAGTTCTCCTTCAGGGCGTCTGCGTTGGCGTCGGAGGCCGCGTCAAGTATCGCCGGGAAGGCGTCCACGAACGACTGTGCCTGCTCGCGGGTGAGAATGAGGGGCGGAGCGATCCTGATCGCGTCCGGCTGCACCGCGTTGACCAGGAATCCGGCCTCCCGCGCGGCGGCCTCGACCGCCGGCCCGGCACCCGGGGCCAGCACCGCGGCCAGCCAGAGGCCCCGGCCGCGGACCCCGGCCAGCAGCGGATGGTCGATGGCGGCGAGCCCGTCCTTGAGCAGCGTCCCGACGGCCGTGACGTGGTCGAGCAGGTTCTCCTTCTCGATCGTCCACAGCACGGTCAGCGCGGCGGCGGAGGCCACCGGGTTGCCGCCGAACGTGGTGCCGTGGTCGCCCTTGGCGAAGAGCTCGCCGTACGGGCCGAAGCCGATGCACGCGCCGATGGGCAGCCCGCCGCCCATGCCCTTGGCCAGGGTGAGGATGTCGGGCCGGACTCCCTCGTGCTGGTGGGCGAACCAGGCTCCGGTCCGGCCGATGGCGGACTGGATCTCGTCCGCGACGAAGAGCGCTCCGGTCGCGTCGCAGACCTCGCGCACGGCGGCGAAGTAGCCGTCCGGGGGCGGCACGACCCCTGCCTCGCCCTGCGTCGGCTCCAGGAACACCGCCGCGCACTCGTCGGTGACCGCCGCTCGCAGCGCCTCGGCGTCGCCGTACGGGACGAACCGCACGTCGATCGCGAACGGGCCGAACGGCTCGCGGATCGACCGCTTGCCGGTGAGCGACAGAGCGCCCATCGAACGGCCGTGGAAGCCGTTCTCGGCGGCCACGAAGTACGTCCGGCCGTTGGACTTGCCGTACTTGATGGCGAGCTTGAGCGCGCACTCGTTGGCCTCGGTGCCGCTGTTGGCGAGGAAGACCCTCCCCTCGCCGCCGAGCAGCTCGCGCAGCTTCTCGGCGAGCAGCACCTCCTGCTCGTTGATGAACAGGTTGGAGGTGTGGGCCAGCGACATCACCTGGTTGCTGACGGCCTCGCCAAGCCCCTCGTGGGCGTGCCCGAGTGAGCTGACCGCGATCCCGGCGATCAGGTCGAGGTATTCCTTGCCGTCGGCGTCCCAGACGACGCAGCCCTGCCCGACGGTCAGCACCAGCGGCGGGACGCCGTAGTTGGGCATGAACGCGGCCTCGTACCGCTTCCGCAGGTCCTCGGCGCTCACGCCGTCACCCCTCCATCGACCGGTTCATCTGGTTCCTTGACTGGGCCACCCGGGCTGGGCAGGACCATGGTGCCGATTCCCTCGTCAGTGAAGATCTCTAGCAGCAGCGAGTGCAGGACCCGCCCGTCCAGGACGTGCGCCTGCGGCACCCCGCCGCGTACCGCGTGCAGGCAGGCCTCCATCTTCGGCACCATGCCCGCGGACAGCCCGGGGAGCAGCACCGCCAGCTCGTCGGTGGAGATCTCGTCGATGACGTCGTCGCTGGCGGGCCAGTCGGCGTACAGCCCCTCGACATCGGTCAGCACGACCAGCTTGGTGGCGTCCAGCGCGACGGCCAGGGCGGCCGCGGCGGTGTCGGCGTTCACGTTGTAGATCTCGCCGTCGTCACCGCGGGCGATGCTGGAGACCACCGGGATCCGGCCGTCGTCGAGCATCGCACGCACCGCGCCGACCTGGATCTCGACGATCTCGCCGACCTGCCCGATGTCGACCGGCTCGCCGTCCACCACGGCGAACTTGCGCTCGGCGGTGAAGAGGTTGGCGTCCTCTCCGGACATGCCGACGGCGAACGCGCCGTGCCGGTTGATCAGCCCGACCACGTCCCGCTGGACCTGGCCGACGAGGACCATCCGGACGACCTCCATCGCCTCGGGTGTGGTGACCCGCAGCCCGGCGGTGAAGTGCGACTCGATGCCGTTCCGGTCGAGCGCCGCGTTGATCTGCGGGCCGCCGCCGTGCACGATGACCGGTTTCAGGCCCGCGTACCGCAGGAACACCACGTCCTCGGCGAACGAGTGGCGCAGTTCCTCGTCGGTCATCGCATGACCGCCGTACTTGATCACGACGGTGGTGCCGTGGAACCGCTCCAGCCACGGCAGGGCCTTGATGAGGGTCTCGGCCTTCGACATGACGCCGGCCCGGTTCTTGCGCATCCTCGCGCCGGAGATGGCGCTCAGCTCGCTCGCCTGCCCGTTCGCCTGACTGCTCGTCTGCTCGGTGGACGTCATGTCGAGTACGCCGAGTTCTCGTGGACGTAGTCCGCCGTGAGGTCGGTCGTCCAGACGGTCGCGCTGTTGGGGCCCGCCGACAGGTCGACGGTGATCGTGACATCGCGCGGGCGCAGGTCCACCTTGTCGCGGTCGTCGCCGAACGAGCCGTTCCGGCAGACCCACACGCCGTTGATCGCGACATTGACCTCGTCGGGGTCGAAGACCGCCTCGGTGGTCCCGACCGCGGACAACACCCGGCCCCAGTTGGGGTCCTCGCCGTGGATGGCGCACTTGAGCAGGTTGTTGCGGGCGATGGAACGGCCGACCATGACCGCGTCGAAGTCGCTGGTGGCACCGACGACTTCGATCGTGATGGCCTTGGACGCGCCCTCGGCGTCCACCAGAAGCTGCCGGGTCAGGTCGGCACACACGTCAGTGAGCAGCTCGGTGAACTCTACCTCGTCAGGCGTCACCCCGGCGGCGCCGGACGCCATCAGCAGGACCGTGTCGTTGGTCGACATGCAGCCGTCGGAGTCGAGCCGGTCCAGCGTCACCGCGGTGGCCGAGCGCAGGGCGCGGTCCAGCGCGACCGCGTCCAGGTCGGCGTCGGTGGTGACGACCGCGAGCATCGTGGCGAGTGAAGGGGCGAGCATGCCCGCGCCCTTGGCCATCGCACCGATCATGTAGCCGCCCGCGCCCTGCCGGAACGCGATCTTGGCGACGCTGTCGGTGGTACGGATGGCGTCGGCGGCGGCGAGCCCGCCGTCGGTGCGCGACAACCCCGCAGCCGCGACCGAGATGCCCGGCAGCAGCTTGTCCATCGGGAGCCGTTCGCCGATCAGGCCGGTCGAGCAGACCATGATCTCCCCGGCCGAGTCCTGGATGGCCTCGGCGACCGTCTCGGCGGTGGCGTGCGTGTCCTGGAACCCTGCGGGCCCTGTGCAGGCGTTGGCGCCGCCGGAGTTGAGCACCACCGCGCGCACGCGCCCACCCTTGATCACCTGCTCCGACCACAACACCGGCGCGGCCTTCACGCGGTTGCGGGTGAAGACCGCCGCAGCCGCACGGGACGGCCCGTCGTTGACGACGAGGGCGAGGTCGCGGGCTCCGCTGTCCTTGAGTCCGGCGACGACGCCTGCGGCGCGGAAGCCCTGGGGGGCGGTGACGCTCAAGGTGCCACTCCGATCGTGGTGAGTCCGAGTTCTTCGGGGAGGCCGAGGGCCAGGTTGGCGCTCTGCACGGCGCCGCCGGCCGTGCCCTTGGTGAGGTTGTCGATGGCGGCGACCACGACGACGCGCCCGGCGCGTTCGTCGAGGGCGACCTGGACGAGCGCGCTGTTGGCGCCCAAAGTCATGGAGGTGGCGGGCCACTGCCCCTCAGGCAGCAGGCCCACGAAGGGCTCGCCGTCATAGGCGTCCTGGTAGGCCTCGCGGAGCGCCGCGGCAGTGACGCCCGGCTTCGCCTTGGCGGTGCAGGTGGCCAGGATGCCGCGGCTCATCGGCGCCAGCGTTGGGGTGAACGACACGGTGACCGGCTCACCCGCGACGGCGCTGAGGTTCTGGATCATCTCCGGGGTGTGCCGGTGGCCGCCGCCCACGCCGTACGCGGCGACCGACCCCATGACCTCGCTGCCCAGCAGGTTCGGCTTGAGGGCGCGGCCCGCGCCGGAGGTGCCGGAGGCCGCGACCACCACCACGTCCGGTTCGGCGAGCCCGGCGCCGAAGGCGGGGAACATCGCCACGCTGGCGTGACCGAGGTCGGGTAGCAGCCGGGCACCGCGATGCGCCGGGTGGTGCGCAGGACGTCGCGCTGCCCGGGAAGCTCCGGCAGGCCGTACGGCCAGGTGCCGGCGTGCGGCGAGCCGTAGAAGTGCTCCCAGTCGGCCGGGTCGGCCAGCCGGAAGTCGGCGCCGCAGTCGACGACCAGCACCTCCGCACCCAGCCCCTCGGCGATCGGACCGGACTGCCCGTGGGGCAGCGCCAGGAAGACCACGTCGTGACCGGCCAGCGTCTCGGGGGTGGTCTCGGCCAGCACCCGGCCGCGCAGTGATCGCAGGTGGGGCTGGTGCGCCCCCAGCTCGGTGCCGGCGTTGGAGCCCGCCGTGAGCGCACCGATCTCGAACCCTGGATGGCCGGCGAGGATGCGCAGCACCTCACCGCCCGCGTAGCCGCTGGCGCCGGCGACCGCCGCCCTGATTCCCATGCTCATCCTTCCGGAGGGTAAGCAAGATTATGCATGAGTGTGGATGAATATCCAAAGCGGATTTCCTCGCCTCTCACGATCTGAGACGCGCGGTGCTGCTGGGCGGGACGGCTGGCCGGTGCGGGCGCGCGCGAACGTTGTCCACGACGCTGAGCACGTCGAGGCGCTGCGGCAGGTGGCGGACGCCCTCCACCCGATCTTGACAGTCGTTCCCTCAGGGACGGACGCGCCGGCCAGCGCCCGGAGGAACGTGGTCTTGCTCGAGCCGTTCGGCCCGGTCAGCGCGATCCGTGCCGCGCATTGATCACAACACGAAAAGCGGCCGCTCCGCCGGGTCCGCGGTGAAGGCGAAGCGGACGACCGCGGGCAGTGGCGTGCCCAGATCGGCGGAGGTGACGACGACGCCGTTCGGCACGGCGCGGGCCTCGACCGGACGGCCGCCCAGGCGGACCGCTGTGGCGGGGTTCAGCAGCCCGGGCCGTGTCTTCAGCAGAGCCTCCCCCGAGGCTCTGCCGGAGAAACGGGCCGGGACGTCCGCCAGGAACGCGTAGGCGTGACGGTCGTCGCGGGTCCAGCGGATCCACGGGCTGTCGTCGCTCGGTACGGCGGCGTCGAGCGGCCTCGTCGCGTACACGGCGGAGGCGTGGTCGACCATCCAGGACGCGATGCCCTCCAGGACCCCGCGCTGCTCGCCGGGCAGCGTGCCGTCGGCTTTGGGGCCGACGTTGAGCAGCAGGTTCCCGCCGCGTGAGACGACGTCCGCCAGCAGGCGGACTGCGGCCGCCGTGTCAAGCAGGTGTTCTGGGCCCTCATTGCGGTTGTAGCCGAAGGAGAGGCCGATACCGCGGCAGTGCTCCCAGCGGGAGGCCGTCTCGTTCTCGCGGCTCGCCTGGTATTCGCTGGTCAGGAAGTCGGCGTGGGCACCGTCCCAGCGATCGTTCACCACGCCGTCCGGGACGGTGGCGTAATAGTCGGCGAACAGGTCGGGCAGGTCGGCCATGCCTGCGGCCGGCCAGCCGATGTCGTTCCACAGCACGTCCGGCTCGTACCGGACGATCAGATCGCGGATCTGGCGCAGCGCGTACGCGGCGTAGGCGGCCTCGTGGGGGCGGCAGTCGTCGATCAGTTCCTCGTGGCGGATGACGTCCCTGCGGCCGGCATGCCAGTCGAGCCCACCGGAGTAGTACGTGCCGAAACGCAGACCGCGGGCCCTGGTGGCGGTGGCGAGATCGGCGATCAGGTCACGGTGCGGGCCGCGCCGGACCGTGTTGCGGACGCGGGTGCCGGGAGCGTCCCACAGGGCGATGCCGTCGTGATGCTTGCTGGTCGCGACGACGTAGCGGGCGCCGGTGCGGGCGAACAGGTCGATCCAGTCGGCCGGGTCGAAGGATTCGGCCTTCCACGCGTCGAGGAAGTCGTCGTAGGGGCGGCCCCCGTGGACCGCGCGCTGGTGCTCGTGGGCGGGGCTTCCCTCTATGCGGCTGGTGTTCCAATACCACTCGGCGTACGGGTTGTGGGCGAACTGCTCATCCGGGTCCATGGCCCCCAGTTCGCCCGTGGGCTCCGCCCAGGCCGGCACAGAGTACGCACCCCAGTGGACGAAGATGCCGAACTTGGCGTCGGTGAACCATGCGGGCACCGGCCGGCCCGTCACAGCGGGCGGCATCGCCATCCGGCCTTCGGGCAGAGACTCCTGCGTCACCTGGTCCTCCGCAGCCGCAGTGTCGTGATCTGGAACGGGCGGAGCGACACCGGGATGCTCCCGTCGGCCTCCACCGCGATCGGCTCGCCGGGCGACGGCCGCTCGAGAAGGTCGGTGACCGTCGCCTCGGCCACCGGGAACGAGGCCCGCAGGCGGGTGTCCGCCCGGCCGCCGAGCGACTCGTACAGGCGCACGATCACATCACCGGACCGGTCGTCGGCGAGTTTGACCGCCTCGATCGACGCGGCGTTCCCCTCGATGCTCACCAGCGGGGCCGGCGGCGCCTCGGAACCGCCGCCGGTGACCCGCAGCGGAAGGTTCAGGGCGTAGCCGCCGGCGACGGCGTCGGCCGTCGCCGCGCCCGGGAGCAGCGTGTACGTCATCCGGTGACGCCCTTGATCGGCCTCGGGATCGGGGCTGCGGGGCGCGCGGACGAGGCTGAGCCGCATGGTCGTGGTCGTGCCGCCGTCGGGGCGCGTGGTGCGGGTGACGTCATGGCCGTAGGTCGAGTCGTTGAGCAGCGCCACCCCGTAGCCCGGTTCGGCGACATGGGCCCAGCGGTGGCAGGGGACCTCGAACCGGGCCATCTCCCAGCTGGTGTTGGTGTGCGTCGGCCGGAACACGTGCCCGAACTGGATCTCGGCGGCCGACCGGTCCGCGTGCACGTCGAGCGGGAAGGCCGCCTTGAGGATCTTCTCGCGCTCGTGCCAGTCGATCTCGGTCTCGATCCGCACCCCCGGGCTGCCCGTGGTGACCGTGATGGTCTGCACGATCCTGGACGCGCCGAACGAGCGTTCCACGCGGACGGAGCCGACGAGCGGACCGTGCTCGGTGGCGGTGACCGAGTCGGCGCCGGTGAGGTCGGTGTGCCGCCGCCGGTAGTGACGGTCGATGTCCCAGGCGTCCCAGTGGTTAGGGAAGTCGGTGTGCAGCTGCAGGAGGTTGCCATGGGTTCCCGGAGCGAGCACCTCCCGGGCGGCCACCAGGTCGCGGACCGAGGTCAGCAGCCCGGCCTCGTCGACCTCGATCCGCACCAGGCCGTTGTCGAGCGTCCAGCCGGACCCCGCGCCGGTCACCGTCACCGCCGCCGGCACCGCCGCCAGGGCGGCGCTGCCGTCCAGTCTTGCCGCGCCCGAGCCGGGGACCTCGGTGAAGACGGCGGCGGACCCGTCGCTCAGCCGCTGGCCGTTCAGCCCGGCGTCCGGTTGGGCCACCAGATCGACGGGCAGCTCCGCCGGGACCCGGATCACCTCGGCGCGACCCCGCGGGCTCGTGTTGAACACCCAGCCGGTACGCCCGGCGCCGGACACGGCGGCCGTCGCGGTGCGGATGATCTCTTCCAGGTCGTCCCGGACGCGGGCGTACACGGCCTCCGCCTCACGGTGCACCCACGCGATCGAACTGCCGGGCAGGATGTCGTGGAACTGGTGGAGCAGCACGGTCTTCCAGAGCCGGTCGAGCTCCTCGTAGGGATAGTCGAGCCCGGCGGCGACCGCGGCGGTCGCCGACCAGAGCTCGGCCTCCCGCAGGAGATGTTCGCTGCGCCGGTTGCCCGCCTTGGTCCGGGCCTGGCTCGTGTAGGTGGCCCGGTGAAGCTCCAGGTAGAGCTCGCCGGACCAGACGGCGGCGTCCGGATATTCGGCGCGGGCGTCCGCGAAGAAGCCGTTCGGGTCCTCGATCACGACCTTCGGCGATCCTTCGAGGTCCCTCAGCCGCCTGGCCTTCTCGAGCATCTCCCGGGTGGGGCCGCCGCCGCCGTCGCCGTGCCCGAAAGGCAGCAGCGACCGGGTCCCCCCTCCCTTGTCGGCGTAGTTCGCCACGGCGTGCGCCAGCTCACCGCCCTCGAACGTGCCGTTGTAGGTGTCGGCGGGCGGGAAGTGCGTGAAGATCCGGGTGCCGTCTATGCCCTCCCACCAGAACGTGTGGTGCGGGAACTTGTTGGTCTGGTTCCAGGAGATCTTCTGGGTGAGGAACCAATCGTTGCCGGCCAGCACGGCGAGCTGCGGATAGGCGGCGGTGTAGCCGAACGAGTCGGGCAGCCAGACCCCGCGGGTCTCCACCCCGAACTCGTCGAGGAAGAACCGCTTGCCGTGCACGAGCTGGCGGGCGATCGCCTCGCCGCCGGGCAGGTTCCCGTCGGCCTCCACCCACATCCCGCCGACCGGCACCCACTGCCCCACCTTGATCGCCTCACGCATGCGCTGGAAGATCTCGGGGTAGCGGTCCTTGACCCATGCGTACTGCTGGGCCTGGGAGCAGGAGAACACGAACTCGGGGTAGTCCTTGGCCAGGGCGGTGACGTTGGCGAAGGTCCGGGCGGTCTTGCGCTGGGTCTCGCGGATGGGCCACAGCCAGGCGCTGTCGATGTGCGCGTGGCCGGTCGCGGAGATGGTATGGGCGCTGGCTTGCGCGGGCCGGGCCAGGACGCCGGCGAGGTTGGCGCGCGCCCGGGCGGCGGTGCCGGCCACGTCGTGGATGTCGAGGTCGTCCAGCATGCGTTCGAGGGCCCGCAGGATCTCGTGCCGGCGCGGGTCCGTGGCCGGCAGGGCACGCATGAGCTCCGACAGCACCTCGGTGTCGAGCCGCAAATGCCAGACGTCCTGGTCGAGGACGGCCACGTCGGCGGCGCCGAACCGGTAGAGGGGCTCGTCACCCGCCGTCGCCTTGTCGCCCAGGCGGGTGGGAACGAAGCCGTTCGCCAGGATGTCGGGATTGGCGGCCATCTCGACCAGCAGGCCGACCCGCTCACCGCCCGCGGCCGCGTCGGCGAGCGGGACGTACTGGTTCATCGGCTCGATGCCCTTGATCGGCCGGCCCTGGAGGTCGTGGACGAGCGCCTCGGCCTGGTTGCCCGGCCAGTCTCCGACGAACCCCAGGTCGAACACGGCCTCCACACGGCGGCCCGCCCAGCCGGCGGGCACCGTCGCGGTCGCCCGCAGCCAGCTGGTCGACCAGGCGCGGCCCCAGCGGGTCCCCGGCTCGAACGGCGCGTACTCGGCGGCGAGCGCCTCGCCGACCGGCACCGGTTCGTCCGGCACGTTCCAGATCTCGAGGTCCATCGGGATCCGCTCCGCGTACGTCGCGGGGACGATCCGTTCCCGCAGGGCGCGGTCCAGCCTGTCCTCGACCTGCTTGCGGTCGTCATGCATCGGTGCCTCGCCTTCAGCGCAGGTAGCCCAGCTGGGGGAACTCGCTCTCGTACCGTTCCAGAAGCCGCCGCGCGACCGTGACGGAATCGACCAGCGGATGGATCGCCATCGCGCGCAGCGCGGCCTGCCGGGATCCGGTGGTCGCCGCCTCCAGCACCGCGCGCTCCACGGCCTTCACCGAGGCGACCAGGCCGAGCGCATGGTCCGGCAGGGGGTCCCCGGCCACCGGCCGTGCCCCGCCCGCGTCGACCACGCAGGGCACCTCGACGACCGCGTCGGAGTCGAGCCCGGCGAGGGTGTCCCGGTTGCGGACGTTGAGGATCAGGGTGGCGCGCTCGTCCTGCGCTATCGCGCGCATCAGCGCGAGCGCGACCTTCTCGTATCCCCCGGAGTCGAGATCCTCGGACGCGCGTTCCCCGACGCCGGCCGCCTCCCGGTTCTCGGCCATGTAGGTGACCTCGCGCCTCAGCCGGGTCGCCTCCCACGCCTGGAGCGCGGATCCGGGGCTTGAGGCGGTGCGCGCGTAGAAGTCGCGCTGCTGGTCCAGGACGACGGCGCCCCGGCTCTGCCGGGCCGCCCGCGCCGCCGCGACCGCGTCCCGGTCGAAGTAGTAGTAATGCAGGTACTCGTTGGGGACGGCGCCGATCGTGCGCAGCCACTCGCCGCCGAAGAGGCGGCCCTCCTCGAAGGAGGCCAGCGCCGCGTCGTCGCGCAGGAGGCCGGGAAGCACGTCCCGGCCGTCGACGCGGACGGCCCGCAGCCAGCCCAGGTGATTGAGGCCCGCGTAGTCGAACCAGGCGCTCGCCGGGTCGACCCCGAGGGCGGCGGCGACGCGGCGGCCGAGTCCGACCGGGGAGTCGCAGATGCCGATCACGCGGTCGCCGAGGTACTGGGACATCGCCTCGGTCACCAGGCCGGCGGGGTTGGTGAAGTTGATGACCCACGCGCCCGGCGCGCGGGCGGCGACCCGCCTGGCGATGTCGATCGCGACGGGGACCGTGCGCAGCCCGTAGGCGATGCCGCCCGCGCCCACGGTCTCCTGGCCGAGCACCCCTTCGCCCAGGGCCAGCCGCTCGTCGGCCTCCCGGCCCGCCAGCCCGCCGACCCGGATCGCCGAGAACACGAAGTCGGTGTCGGTGAGCGCCTCGTCGAGGTCGGTCGTGACCGAGATCCGCGGGGCGTGCGGGAACCCCGCGGCCTGCTCGGCGAGCACCCGGCCGATCACGCCCATCCGCGCCGCGTCGAGATCATGGAGGACGACATGCGTGACGTGGCCCTTCGCCCGGTCGGCGAGGAGCGCCCGGTAGACCAGCGGCACGCGGAATCCGCCGCCGCCGAGGATGGTCAGCCTCATACTTCGATCACCTCGCGCCCGTTTCGATGATCTCGGTTCCCGTTTCGATGATCTCGGTGCCCGCCTCGCGCAGCGCGGCGGCCGTGGCCGCGTCGACGGGCGCGTTCGTCACCACGACGTCCAGATCCTCGGGCCCGCAGACCTTGGCCATGCCGACGCCCGGGAACTTCCCGGCGTCGGCCACCAGGATCACCTGGTCGCTGACCGAGAGCATCGCCCGTTTCACCGGCACTTCGATCACGGTGGTGTCCATCACGTGGCCGCTCGGCCGTACCCCGCTGGTCCCCAGGATCAGCCGGTCGGCGTGGATCTGCCGGATGTTGTCCTCGGTCGTGAACCCCACCAGCGACCGGTAGGGCCGCCAGAGCATTCCGCCGAGCACCATCAGCCGGATGTCGGGCTCGTCCTGGAGCTCCTCCACGACCGCGAGGCTGCTGGTGATGACGGTGAGGGACCGGCCGCGCAGCCGCCGGGCGACGCGGTGCGCGGTCGTGCCGATATCGATCAAGACCGTTTCCCCATCCTTGATCAATTCTGCGCAGCGCGCGGCGATCGCGTCCTTCTCGGCGGCATGGACCGCCGCCACGTCAATGAACGGATCATCCCGGTCCTCGGTCGGCACCGCGCCGCCGTGGACCCGCCGCAGCAGGCCGTCCTCGTCGAGTTGTGCGAGGTCGCGCCGGATGGTGGCGCCGCTGGTCGCCAGCCGGTCGGCCAGCGTCTCGACGGTCGTCGGGCCATCGGTGTGCAGGATGCGCAGTATCAGCTCATGGCGTTGGTCCCGAAGCATGGGAGCACGGTAGCGCGTTCGCTCAAGAATGAAAAATTTTGCTCACTCTATTGCGCATCTCTGCGCAGGTGTGGACGATATGCCCAACCAAAAGGCCGCTAACGGTCCTGCCTCTCCTCAAAGGTCACTTTGATGATCAGACCTGGTACGTCACGGTCCGCGGACGTCGACGTCCTCCTGTCAGGACTGCTGTTCCACGACCTGGTCTTCACCGGACTCGACCAGCCGCCCAAGCCGGGCGCCGAGGCGTGGAGCACGGGGATGGGCGCCGGTCCGGGCGGCATCGCCAACTTCGCCGTGACGCTCGCCCGGCTCGGCCTGCGCACGTCGCTGACGGCCGCGTTCGGCGACGACCGGAGCGGCCGCGACTGCTGGGAGGCCCTCGAGACCGAGGGCGTCGATCTGTCGCTGTCACGACGGTTCGGCGGCTGGACCACGCCGATCACCGTGGCGCTCGCCTACGACGGCGACCGTGCCCTGGTGAGCCACGGAACCGCCCCTCCCGAGCTGCGGGTCACGCCGCCGGGAGCGCGGGCGGCCGTGCTCCACATCGCGCAGGAGCCCATTCCCTGGTTGGAACGATCCGACCTGGGCCTGGTCTTCGCCGACCTCGGCTGGGACTCGTCCGGGGAGTGGTCCACGGACGCCCTCGGCCAGCTCGCCCACTGCCACGCGTTCATGCCCAACGCCCACGAGGCCATGTCCTACACGCGGACCGACACCCCCGAGGCGGCGGTCGCGAAGCTGGCCGAGCTCGTCCCGCTCGCCGTCGTGACCCGCGGCGCCGGTGGAGCGGTCGCCATCGACGGCTCCACCGGTGAGACCGCCGCCGCGGACGGGGTCCCGGTCGCCGCCGTCGACCCCACCGGGGCCGGCGACGTGTTCGGCGCGAGCCTGGTCGCCGGGACGCTCGCCGGCTGGCCGCTGGCCCACCGGCTCCGCTTCGCCAACCTGTCGGCCGCGCTCTCGGTCCGTCGTCCCGGCGGGTCCCTGTCCGCACCCGGCTGGGCCGGAATCGCCGAATGGTGGCGCGCCGTCCCGGCCGACCCCGAGCTCCGCCGCGTCTACGCGTTCCTCGACGATGTCATCCCCGAGGTCATCCCCGACGTCATCGCCGCCGCTCCCGATGCCGCTCCCGATGCCGCTCCCGCACCGGTGCCCGGGGCACCGGACATCCAGGCCCCCGCCACCCTCTCCCCAGAAGGATCATCACGATGGAACTCACACGCAGACGACTGATCCAGACCGGCCTGCTCACCGGCGCGGGACTCGCCGCGAACGCATGCGGCGGCGGCTCGTCGGGCAAGGGCGCCGACAGCCTGGCCGGACAGAAGATGGCCGTCTGGGTCTGGGACGGCTGCATCAGCATGAACGTCCTCAAGGACGGGGTCGCCCACTTCGGCCAGACCAAGCTGACGCCCTCGGTGATCGGCGGCACCTTCAAGCAGAAGCTGCTCACCACGATGACCAGCCGCGCGTTCCTGCCCTCGATCACCGGTGTCAAGGGCGAGGACATGCCCTTCTTCAAGGGCACCAAGGCCGACCAGTTCGTCGACCTCAACACCCTCGGCGCCGACAAGATCTCCTCGCAGTACGTGGCGTGGAAACTGAAGCAGGCCACGACCAAGGACGGCAAGCTCCTCGGCCTGCCGATCGACATCGGCCCCTGCGCGCTGTTCTACCGGCAGGACATCTTCGCCAAGGCCGGGCTGCCGACCGAGCCCAAGGACGTGTCCGCGGCGATGTCCACCTGGGACGGCTACTTCGACGCCGGTGTGAAGCTCAAGAAGGCCGTGCCCGACTCGTACCTCATCGACGACGGAAGCTCACCGTTCGCCTACACGGTCAAGCAGGGCACCAAGCTGTTCATCGACGAGAACAACCACTTCATCGCCGACCAGCCCCACATCCGCACCGCCTGGGACCGGGCGATCAAGGCCATGCAGCTCGGTATCGTGGCGCCCTACGCCGAGCCGGGCACCACCGACTCCAACGCCGCCTACAACAACGGCACGGCCGCCAGTTCGGTCGGCGCGGCCTGGCACTACCTCGACCTGGTGCAGGCTGCCCCCAAGACGAAGGGCAAGTGGCGGGTCGCGACGATGCCGGGCGGGCCGGCCAACTTCGGCGGCTCGTTCCTGAGCATCCCCGCGGGAGGCGGCGACCACGCGCTGGCGTTCGAGGTCATCACCTGGCTGCTCAACCCGCAGAACGAGGCCCGCACCTGGGTCGACAACGGCAACTTCCCCGCCGCCCCGGCGAGCTACTCCCTGCCCGAGCTCACGGCGCCCGTCCCCTTCTTCGGCGGCCAGAAGACCATCGAGATCTTCGCGCCCGCCGCCGACAAGATCCCCGTCGCCTACGAGGCGCCCGGGGACGCGGCCGTCTCCACCCCGTTCCTGTCGGAGTTGAAGGAGGTCTGGGCGAAGAAGAAGGACCCGGAGAAGGCCTGGAACGACGCGGTCAGCACCGCGAAGCAAGTCGCCCAGCGCGAGGGCGTGAGTTAGATGGTCGCGACCCGGGCCGGCACGGGGCATCCGCGAATAAAAAAGAGGGCCCTGAAGAAGAGGGCGGAAGAGAAGAGGGCGCTGCGGACCTACTGGCGGCAGTACCTCGCGATCTCGCCGTTCTACGTGCTCTTCGCCGTGTTCATGCTGGGCCCCGTGCTGTTCTCGCTCTACCTGGCGTTCCACAAGTGGGACGGCCTGGGGCCCATGGAGTTCGTCGGGCTGCGGAACTTCCGGTTCATGGTCAAGGACGGCCTGTTCTGGCAGTCGCTGACGAACACGTTCGCGATCTGGTTCCTGTCCACGGTCCCCATGCTCCTGCTGGCCCTGGTCCTCGCGGCGATGCTGAACTCGTCGGTGCGCTTCGGCGGTTTCTATCGGGTCGCGTTCTTCATCCCCAACGTCACATCGATCGTCGCCATCGCGATCTTCTTCGGCTCCGTGTTCGCCAACCAGGTCGGCCTGGTCAACGTCGTCCTCCAATGGCTGAACGTGGGGACCGTCGGCTGGCTGACCGACAGTTTCGCGATCAAGCTCGTCATCTCGGCGCTGATCACCTGGCAGTGGACGGGGTACAACGCGATCATCTACCTGGCCGGCATGCAGGCGATCTCGTCGGAGCTGTACGAGGCCGCCCGGATCGACGGCGCCGGGCCGGTGAAGTGCTTCCTGAAGATCACGCTGCCGCTGCTCCGGCCGGTCATCCTGTTCACGGTCATCATGTCGGCCATCGGCGGCATGCAGACCTTCACCGAGCCGCAGGTGCTGTTCGGCACCGTTGACGCGACCAACCCGGACAACGGCGGACCGGGCCACGCAGGGCTGACCACCGTCCTGTACCTGTACCGCGAGGCGTTCAGCTTCAACCAGCTGGGCTACGGTGCCGCGATCGCCTGGGCGCTGTTCCTGGTCATCCTGCTGTTCACCCTCATCAACTGGCGCCTGATCGCGGGCTCGGGAAGGAGGGACCGGTGAGTCAGGCGGTGAGCGACCAGAGCGTTCCCGTGACCGGGGCCGGGGCCGGGGCCGGGGCCGCGCACAAGGCGCACAGGGTCAAGCGGGTGAATCAGCGGGCCAGGGCCGTGAAGCGGGCCAAGAGGGTCGCCCTGCACATGCTGCTGATGCTCGGCATGCTCGTGTCGGTGTTCCCGTTCTACTGGACGGCGGTGATGGCCACCAACACCACGGAGGACATGTACCGCAACCCGCCGGCACTCGTCCCGGGGCCGCACCTGGTCGGCAACATCCAGCGTGTCTTCGACAACGTCGACTTCATGGGGGCGCTGGCCAACACGATCATCGTCGCCTGCGCGACGACCTTCCTGGTGCTCCTCATCGACTCGCTGGCGGCGTTCACGTTCGCCAAGTACGAGTTCCCGGGGAGCCGGATGCTGTTCCGGGTCCTGCTGCTGACCCTGATGCTGCCCGCGCAGCTGTCCCTGATCCCGCGCTTCGTCCTCATGGTGGAGCTGGGCTGGGCGGGCTCGCTGAGTTCGCTGATCTTCCCCGGGGTGGCCAACGCGTTCGGCATCTTCCTGATGCGCCAGTACATCCAGGGGTCCGTGCCGGACGACCTGCTCCAGGCCGCCCGCCTCGACGGCTGCGGGTTCCTGCGGCAGTACTGGCACGTCGCGCTGCCCGCCATCCGGCCGGGCCTGGCCTTCCTCGGCATCTACACGTTCATCATCGCCTGGAACGACTACGCCTGGCCGCTGGTTGCGCTGGTCGACCCGGAGAAGGTGACCCTGCAGGTGGCTCTCGCCCGGCTGAACACCGCCCACCACACCGACTACAGCATGGTGATGGCCGGGACGCTGCTCGCCGTCCTGCCGCTCGTCGTGGTGTTCATCCTGTTCGCCCGGCAGTTCATCCGGGACGTGATGAAGGGAGCGCTGCGTGGTTGATCGTCCATGGGCCTGTCCGGAGCTCACCGGATGGCGGCGGCTGCCGATGAACGCCGTCCGCCGGTCTCCGGGCCTGCCCCTGGACGGCCGCTGGCGGTTCCAGCTCCTGCCCGCACCCGGCGCCCCGCTCGGCGCCGAATGGGGGCGGGCGGACGTCCCCGGTTGCTGGACCATGCAGGGCACGGCCGACTTGCCGCAGTACACGAACTACCAGATGCCGTGGCCGGACCTGCCGCCGCGTCCTCCCCTGGCCGGCCCGACCGGTGTGTACGAACGGGACGTGGACGTGCCGGCCGCCTGGGCCGGGCGCAGGGTCGTGCTGCACGTCGGGGCGGCGGAGAGCTGCTTGATCGCACAGGTCAACGGCGCCGACGCCGGGATCGGCAAGGACTCCCACCTGGCGAGCGAGTTCGACGTCACCGAGTTCGTGCGGCCGGGCGAGACCAACACGATCCGGCTCACCGTGGCCAAGTGGTCCGACGCCACGTTCATCGAGGACCAGGACCACTGGTGGCACGGCGGCATCACGCGCCCGGTGTTCCTGTACGAGACCGCCCCCCTCTATCTCGCCGACCTGGACGTCACGGCGCGCGGCTACGGGGTCCTGCGGGTGGACGCGGAGGTGCGCTCGGCGCAGGGTCGCCTGCCCGCCGGGTGGCATGTCTCCGCGAGCCTCGACGGGCTGGAACTGAGCGTGGACGAGGAGCACGCCGCTCTGCTCTCCGAACGGGGGCAGGTCTCGACGTGGCTCGGCCGGACCCGGTTGCGGACGATCGTGCCGGACGTCCGTCCGTGGTCCGCGGAGACGCCCGCGCTGTACGGCCTGACCGTGCGCGTCCACGGCCCGGACGGGACCGTCGCCGACGAGACGACCGTGCGGGTCGGCTTCCGGGACGTCGAGATCGTCGGCCGCGACCTGGTGGTGAACGGCGAACGGATCTACATCCGCGGGGTGAACCGGCACGATTTCCATCCGCGGACGGGCCGGGTGGTCTCCGTCCACGACATGCGGGCCGACCTGACGACCATGAAGCGGTTCGGCTTCAACGCCGTGCGGACCTCCCACTACCCGAACGACCCTGCCCTGCTCGACCTCGCCGACGAACTCGGCCTGTACGTGGTGGACGAAGCCGACATCGAAAGCCACCGGTACGCCCGCGAGATCGCCGACGACCCCGCGTACCTGCCGGCCTTCCTGGACCGGGTGTCGCGGATGGCCCGGCGCGACAGGAACCATCCCAGCGTCATCGTCTGGTCGCTCGGGAACGAAAGCGACTACGGCACGGGCCACGACGCGGCCGCGGGCTGGCTGCGCGCGTTCGACCGGACGCGGCCGATCCAGTACGAGGGCGCCGTCAAGTACGACTTCGACCGCGGCGCGATCAGCGACATCATCTGCCCGATGTACGCCTCCGCCGAGAAGATCGCCGGTTACGCCCGTTCCGGCAGGCAGACCAGGCCGCTCATCCTCTGCGAATACTCGCACGCCATGGGCAACAGCAACGGCGGCCTCGCCCACTACTGGGAGACCATCGAGTCGACCCCCGGTCTGCAGGGCGGATTCATCTGGGAGTTCTGGGACCACGGCCTGCTGCAACGGATCGGCGACGGCCTGCCTGCGGGAGACGACGGGGACTACTCCGCCGGGACGACGGGACCCGGGTACCGGTGGGCCTACGGCGGCGACTTCGGCGATGCGCCCAATGACGGCAACTTCTGCATCGACGGCGTGGTCTTCCCCGACCGCACGCCGAAGCCGGTGATGTACGAGCACCGTGAGCTCGCCGCCCCGATCCGGCTGGAGGCGTCCGGTGACGGCGTCCGGGTGCACAACCGCCAGCACTTCCGCGACCTCGCTTGGCTGGCCGCGGAGTGGCGGATCGAGGAGGAGGACGCGCCTGGCCGTGCCGTGCCCGCCGACCTGCCGGACATCCCCGCGGGCGGCTCGGCGGCCATCGCATTGCCCGCCGAGCTGGTGCGCGACCTGCCCGGCGAAGGCGAGATCTGGCTGACCCTGCACACGACCGTTCGTGAAGACCAGCCGTGGGCACCGGCGGGCACGACCGTCTGCCTGCCGCAGATATGCCTGCGCGACGAACAGCGGGACCTCCTGCACCGGTTCGGCGAACGCCACCGGCCGCCACGAGCGGGACCCGCCCCCGGCGTGCCCGCCGGTGCTCCGATCGAGCTCGACGGCGCGGGGCTGCTGCTGCACCCGCTGCTCGCCGCGGCGCCGCGGCTCAGCGTGTGGCGGGCGCCCACCGACAACGACCGGCTGGCCGGGGTCGCCGCCCGCTGGGCGGAACGAGGACTGCCCGATCCCGCCCGCGAACTGATCGACGTGGTCCGCCACGGCGACCGCGTCAGCGTCCGTGTCCGCTACCTCGACGGCCTGATCACCCATGAGCAGGTGCTCGCGCCGGCGGGCGAGGCGATCCTGATCGAGGAGACCGCCGTGCTCGGCGACGAGCTGGCCGATGTCGCCCGCGTCGGCACCGTCTTCGAGACCGTCGCCGGGTTCGACCACGCCGAATGGTTCGGGCAGGGACCGTGGGAGACCTACCCGGACCGCTGCGCCGGCGGCCCCGTGGCCGGGCACCGGGCACGGATCGACGATCTGTTCACCCCCTACGTGCGGCCGCAGGAGAGCGGAGGCCGGCACGGCGTCCGCCGGTTCACCCTCACCGGAGAGGCGAACACGCTGCGGATACGGCTCGACGAGCCACGCCAGGTGAGCATCACCCGGTACCGCGCGGCCGACCTCGCCGCCGCGGCCCACCACGACGAGCTGGCACCGCGGGCGGAGTGCGTCGTGCACATCGACACCGCCCACCGTGGCCTCGGCACGGCCTCCTGCGGGCCCGACACCCAGCCCGCGTACCTGGTGGGAGCGGGGACGTATCGATGGTCCTGGACTTTGGAGACCCGATGAACGGCGCGACCCGGGTGGCCAGTGCCCCGGTGAACTTCGGCATCTACGGATCGACCGGGGCGAAGCCCGATCCCGACGAGCTGCTGGCGAGCATGGCCGACGCCGGATACGACGGCACCGACTCCGGCCCCATCGGCTACCTCGGCGCGGATCACGAGCTGGCCGGCCGGCTGGCCGGCCACCGGCTCGGCCTGGCAGGGGGCTGGGTGGACCTGCGCTATGGCGATCCCGGCGGGTTCGAGGAGGACCTCGGCGGGCTCCGCCGCGCGCTGGAGTGGTTCTCCTCCGCAGCGCCGGACGATCCGCGGTTCGCACCGCGCCCGACGCTGGCCTGTCCGGGCAACCCGCGGCGTTTCGCCCGCCCCGGCGTCCCCGTCCAGCCCGGCGTGCCCGACGCGCAGTGGCCGGCGTTCGCGGCGCGCGTCCAGCGCGCCGCCGACGTCTGCCGCGCCGCCGGCCTGGAACCCGCCTTCCACCATCATCTCGGCACCGACGTGGAGACCGCCGAGGAGGTCGAGCGTCTCCTCGACCTCACCGACGTGGGGATCTGCCTGGACACCGGCCATCTCTGGCTCGCCGGCGGGGACCCGCGGGCGGCCCTGCGGGCGTGGGCGGGCCGCATCACCCAGGTGCACATCAAGGACGCCCGCCGCGACCTGCTCGCCCAGACCCGCGCCGACGGCGGGGACCTGACCGAGCTGGTGCGCCGCGGCGGTTTCTGCGCGCTGGGCGACGGAGACCTCGACATACCCGGGTTCGCCGCCGCGCTCAAGGAGTGCGGTTACACCGGCTGGGTCGTCGTCGAACAGGACGCGCCCGCCACCGGCCAGGATCTGGACACGATCCTCGCCGACCAGCGCGCCAACCGCGAACTGCTGAGGCGAGCCGGCCTGTGAGGATCAGGATCGCCGTCGCCGGCCTGGGCGTCATCGCGCAGACAGTGCACCTGCCACTGCTGGAACGGCTCCGCGACCACTTCGAGATCACCGCGGTCTGCGATCTCTCGGCCGCGCTGACCGCGCGTGTGGCCGCCAGATACGGGGTGCCCGCGTGCCACACCGACCTCGAGACGATGCTGGTGAAGGGCGGGTTCGACGCGCTCGTCCTGCTCACCTCCGGCTCGCACGGCACGGCCGCGGCCATGGCACTGCGGCACGGCTACCCCGTGCTGTGCGAGAAACCGCTCGCCTACACCCGCGCCGAGGCCGCCGAACTGGCCGCGCTCGACACCGGGCCGTCGCCGAAACTGATGGTCGGCTACATGAAGCAGTACGACCCGGCGGTCATGCGGCTTACCCGGGCGATGCCCGAGGCACACGCCATCCAGGTGACGGTGCTGCATCCGAGCGACGCCTCGCAGCTGGCCTTCGCCAACCTGCCCGCCCCGCCGGACGACGTGCCCGCCGGCGCCCTCTCCGCGCTGCGCGCCGCCGACGACGGCCTCCTGCGGACGGCCATCGGCGACGCCCCGCCCGCCGCGCGGGGACTGTACACGGCGATCCTGAACAGCATCAGCCACGACCTGTCGCTGCTGCGCTTGCTGGCCTGCGGCGCCGCAGACGTCGACCACGCCGCCGTCTGGTCCGGCCGCACACCGGGCGACCGGTCGATCGAGCTGACCGGCCCGCTGCGGGACGGCGGCCGGTACGCCATCCACTGGCACCTGCTGACCGGCTACCCCGCCTACCGGGAGACCGTCGCGATCCAGCACGCCACCGGGTCCGCCGAGCTGGTCTTCCCGACGCCCTACCTCCTCGGCGCGGCGACCCGCCTCACCCTCGTCGAAAGCGACGGCGGCGCCGAACGGCGCACACGGTACGCCGACGTGACCCCGTCGTTCCAGAACGAACTGCTCGCCTTCCACGCCATGGTGACCGAGGGCGTGCCGCCACTGACCGGAGTCGTCGGCGGCGCCGAGGACATCGTCATCGCACAGCTCGCCGTCCGCCGCCTCCGCGGCATCACCACAGCCGGCGAAGCGGCCGAGCTCTGATCGCTCCGGCTGGCCCGGATCTGCACGGCGGATAGCCATCGTTACTTCGAGGGCTAAAGATTTGACAACTAAATATCTGGTGCCTAAGCATAGAGCCGTGGACGCGAAGAAGCTGGGATTCGGCGACCTGGACGGCCTCGGCCCCATGGAGGAGTGGCCGATCGGCCGCCTCTTCGCCGCGGCGTCCCGGTTGGCCGGGCCCGTGATGTGGCGGCTGATCGAGAAGCACGGGACGAGCCCCGCCGGGTTCTTCGTCCTCCGAGCGCTCGCCGGCGAGGACGGCTTGCGCCCCGGGGAGCTCGCCAAACGGCTGCTCATCTCCCCCGCGACCGTCACCACCGTGGTCGACACGCTGGAACGCAACGGCCATGTCGAGCGGCGCCGGGACGAGCGCGACCGGCGTGCCCTGCGCGTCCACATCAATCCCTCCGGGCTCGCGGTGGTCAGCGAGACCGGCGCGGCCATGAAGGACGACATCTGGAGCATGTACGACGTCGTCGACGAAGAGGACGAGCCGGCCGTCCGCAGGTTTCTGCTCCGCCTGATCGAGAAGTTCGACTCGGCCGAAGCCTACGAAGGAGACCCCCCGTGACCGAGCCACCTCCGGACATCGCCATCGGCGCGGTGGACCTTCACAAGACCTACAAGAGCCCGCGCGGCGACGTGCCCGCGGTGCAGGGCATCGACCTCGACGTCCGGCAGGGCGAGTTCTTCGGCCTGCTGGGTCCGAACGGCGCCGGCAAATCGACGACCATCGGCATGCTCACGACCCTGGTGGTGCCCACCTCCGGCTCCGCACGCGTGTGCGGATTCGACGTCGAGAAACAGCCGGTCGAGGTCAAGCGCCGGATCGGCATGGTGTCGCAGAACAACACCCTCGACAACGACCTCACCGCGTTCGAGAACCTCGAGTTCCGGGGCCGCTACTTCGGCATGAGCGCCCGCGACGCCCGCCGCCGCGCCGAAGAGCTCCTGGAGCTGTTCAACCTGACCGATCGGCGTGAGGGCAACCCGTTCGAGATGTCGGGCGGCCAGGCCAAGCGCCTCATGATCTGCCGCGCCCTCGTTCACCGGCCCGAAGTGCTCTTCCTGGACGAGCCGACCGCCGGACTGGACCCGCAGACGCGCGTCAACCTCTGGGAGATATTGCGCGAGCTCCAGAAGGCCGGGCAGACGATCGTGCTCACCACCCACTACATGGAAGAGGCCGAGGCGCTCTGCGACCGGGTCGCCGTGGTCGACCACGGCAAGATCCTGGCCAGCGGCACCGTCGAGGAGCTGAAGGGTGCCGCCGGCGCCGACACCGTGCTCACCGTCGCCTACGACGGCGCGGTCCCGGATCTCAACGGCCTGCGCGACCGCGACGGCATCTCCAAGGTGGAGCTGTCCGGCAACCAGGTGCGGGTCTTCGCCCACGAGGCCGACGGCCTCCTCGGCGAACTCGTGGCCCTCGGCACCTCCGCCGGCGTCAGCGTGACCGACGCGTCCCAGCTGCGCCCCAGCCTGGAGACCGTCTTCCTCACCCTCACCGGACGGGAGTACCGCGAGTGACCACCAAGACAGCGCATGCCAAGAGAGCGCAGGCGGAGACCCTGACCGCGCCGCCCGCCGTACGCCCCACCATCCCGCGCACGTTCATGGCGATGATGGCCCGCGAGGTCCGGGTGATGCGCAAGAACTTCATGTCCACGTTCGTCCGCGTGCTCGCCCAGCCGCTGATGTTCGTCTTCGTCTTCGCCTACGTGCTGCCCAAGATCGGCGGCGGCATGGCGGGCCAGGGCGGCGCGACGTTCGCCACGATCCTGGTGCCCGGACTGGTCGGCTCCTCGATCATGATGCAGGCCATGATGGCGGCCATCTTCCCGCTGATGATGGAGCTGACCTGGCAGCGCTCGATCACCGACCGCGCACTGGCGCCCCTGCCGATCCCCCTCCTGGCGATCCAGAAGATCGTGGCCGCCGCGCTGCAGGGCCTGATCGGCGGTCTGCTGGTCTTCCCCGCCGTGTTGTTCATCCACGCCGACGGCCAGGCACCCGAGGTCCACGTCGCCAACTGGCCGATCTTCCTGGTCGTCATGATCACCGGCGCGCTCCTGGCGGCCTCCGGCGGCCTGCTGCTCGGCACCCTGATCAACCCGCAGAAGGCCCAGGTCCTCTTCGCGGTGATCCTCATGCCGATCACGATGCTCGGCTGCGTCTACTACCCGTGGTCCGCACTCGACAACGTGCGCTGGCTGCAGATCGCCAGCCTCTTCAATCCGCTGGTCTATCTGAGCGAGGGCCTGCGCGCCGCGCTGACCCCCGACGTCGGCCACATGCCCACGTGGGCGTTCCTGCTCCCCCTCATCGGCGGCACGATGGCCCTGACGTGGTTCGCGACCCGAACGTTCACCAAACGTGTCCTCACCTGACGGCCCAGGGAGGCGAGAGGCGCCGGTAAAGCGGGACCCGGGGGTCTTGCCGCCCCCGGGTCCCTAGGTTTACCGCCCAATTCGCACGCCGGCACATATAAGGATGTGGATCAGTTATCAAGGCCCTTGCGCGTTACCTTTACGCTATCGCCCCACGAGCGGAGCGAGCCGGACTCGAACCAGCATCTCAAGGGGGTTCGTCCACATCCGATCGATCCGGCGATCGGCGGTGAATGCTGAGTCTGGAGCGAGAATCTGAGGTTGAGCGGACGGCTGCCTCTACCGATTGGGCTACCCCACCGCGAAAGTGGTGGGGGCGGGATTCGAACCCGCACTGTCACTCGTCCTGGTCAGCTTCGGCTTCAGCTTCAGCTTGCGCTCCTCGCGCACCCCCCGCTCGGCGGCGGGGGGATCCTATGCAGTTATCCGAACAGGTAGGCGAAGACGGCCTCGCCCACGCGCTGGTCGGTCACCTCGGCGCCGTTGGCCTCCTCACGCGCGAACTTCACCGCGTTCTGCAGCTTCTCCAGCCGCTCCAGCAGTTCGTTGACCCGCTTGGCGGGCAGCGAGCCGGAGAACTTGACCGTAGTCCAGTATCCGACCGGGATGTCCTCGTAGTACACCTCGACCTGCGCCGGGTGCTTCTCGGTCGCCTCGGCCTTGACGTGGTTGCGCGGGACCTTCTTCGTCTTGACCGTGCGGACCGGCTCGGTGCGCCACACGTCGGTGGACGCGTCGTACGTCCAGGCCTCGGCGGCGTCCAGCACCGGCAGCTTGCGCACGAACGTCTGCAGGTCCTTGAGCTGCTTTTCCAGGAAGAGCAGGTAGGTGACCGGCGCGTCCCGTACCAGCGTCGTGCCGTCGACCGTCACGTCGGCGCGGGCGACGCAGTTCGCCCAGTCCTTGGTGGCTGTCACGTCGAAGAGCCGGGTGAGCGAGGTGCTCACGTCGCGCAGCACGTCGTCGACCTTGACCTGCACACGGGTCGACTCGGACGGCAGCTGCTCGCCCTCCTCGTCCTTGGGCTGGTACGTCCGCGAGATGCCCGACAGCAGCGGCGCCTTCTGTACCGAGTGGTGTGCCTCGGTGAGGTCCTGGAAGGACTTGCTCTTCACGCCCTTCTCCACCGCGATGATCTGATTCAGTTTCGTCGCCACTGGTGTCGCGCCCCCTTTCGATTCGACCATGACCGTAGCAGCGACGAATCCCTCACATCACCGCATTTTCAGAGCACTGATGTTGTCAGGGAAACCTCCTAGTACTGCGCTAGCTCCTCTTCGTCGATCTCAGTCAGGCCGGTGGTGCGGTCCAGGCGGAGCCAGCGGGTGATGCCGATGCTCTGCAGGAACGGCAGGTCGTGGCTGACCACGACCAGCGCTCCCCGGTAGGCCTCCAGGGCCTGGCCGAGCTGGCGCACGCTGGCCAGGTCGAGGTTGTTCGTCGGCTCGTCCAGCAGCAGGAGCTGCGGGGCGGGCTCGGCGAGCAGCAGCGAGGCCAGCACGGCCCGGAAACGTTCGCCGCCGGACAACGTGCCCGCCGGCTGGTCTGCCCGTGCGCCACGGAACAGAAAGCGCGCGAGGCCTCGGCGGATCGTGTTCACCGACGCCGACGGGGCGAACGTGCGCACGTTGTCGATGACGCTCAGATCCTCGTCGAGCACGTCCAGGCGCTGCGGCAGATACCGCATGCCGTTCACGCCGACCTTCACTGCACCTTCTGGGGGGCTACCCCCAGACCCCCGCGGACTCCCCATCACGCCTTGCTTCGCGGCGGCGTGCGGGGCTGTTTCTTCTGGGGGGCGACCCCCAGACCCCCGCGGTTCCCCCATCACGCCTTGCTTCGCGGCGGCGTGCGGGGCCCCTATACCTTCGGCCACCGAGTCACCGACCAAGGCGCGCAGGAACGTCGTCTTGCCCGCCCCATTAGGGCCGACCAGGGCGATCCGTTCCGGGCCCCGGACGATGAGCTCGTCCATCGTGCCCGGCTCAGGCTCGGCCGCCGTGAGGCCCGTGACCGTGAGCACCGTGCGGCCCGCCGGAACCTCGGTCGCGGGAAGGGCGACCCGGATCTCCGCGTCGTCTCGTACCGCCTCCTCGGCCTCGGTCAGCCGTTCCTTGGCGTCGGCGAGCCGTTCCTCATGCATGATGCGGTGCTTGCCCGCCGCGACCTGCGCCTGGCGTTTGCGCTGCTGCATGATGATTTTCGGCTCGCGCTTCTGCTCGTACATCTTGTTGCCGTAGCGGACGCGCCGGGCCAGCTTGACGTGTGCTTCCTCCAGCTCGCGCTTCTGCTTGCGCATATGCGTCTCAGCCGTCCGGACCATGCGCTCGGCCGCCTCCTGCTCGATGGCGAGCGCCTCCTCGTACTCGGTCAGGTTGCCGCCGAACATGCGGACGGCACCGTCGCGCAGGTCGGCGATCTCGTCGACCCGGTCGAGCAGGGCACGGTCGTGGCTGACGACGACCAGCACGCCCGGCCAGGCGGTGACGGCGTCGTACAACCGGCGCCGCGCGTCCAGGTCGAGGTTGTTGGTCGGCTCGTCGAGCAGCAGGACGTCCGGCTGCGCCAGGAACAGCGCGGCCAGCCCGACCATGACCGTCTCGCCGCCCGACAGGGTGGCCACGGTCCGGTCGAGGCCGAGGTGGTCCAGGCCGAGCCGGTCGAGCTCGGCGCGGGCCCGTTCCTCGACGTCCCAGTCGTCCCCCACCGCAGCGAAGTTCTCCTCGGTGGCCTCCCCGCGCTCGATGGCGAGCAGCGCGGTGCGGGCCTCGCTGATCCCGAGCAGGTCGGCGACGGTACGGGCGGTGCCGAGTGGGAGGTTCTGCGGCAGGTAGCCGACCTCCCCCGCGACACTGATCGTGCCCGCCGCCGGACGCAGTTCACCGGCGATCAGCTTCAGCAGCGTGGACTTGCCTGATCCGTTGACGCCCATCAGCCCGGTGCGGCCGGTGCCGAACGCGACGTCCAGCCCGTCCAGCACCTGCGTGCCGTCCTGCCAGGTGAACGAGACGTCCTGGCAAACGATCGAAAGAGACATGAGCGGTTCCTCCATGACGCGTCGAGATGATCAAAGGACACGTGGAGACACCGCGGTCTGGCACCGCGTGCGGACGCCGGACATGAGAAAAGCCCGGACAGAGGGGTCCGCTGAGATCGCATGCGCGAGCCTGAGAACGGCTACAGCGCCCGGGGGACTGGGGGTGTCCCCCAGAGAACACCAGGGCTGTGGCGAAGCTGACCGAAGGTCAGCGAGCAGCCTGCGCGGTGTCTGCGATCTCAAATCCTCAAAGGACTCCCCAACCGGGCGGCGATGTGACTTTTGGAGAGTACCCCAGGAGGCTAATGCAACGCAAGTAGTGTTAGTGGAAAAAATTTTGGAGAGCACGAAGGGCCCCGCACATCCGTGCGAGGCCCCTTGCCGTGTGGATGGTCAGGCACCCCGGAGGACCGCTCCGGTGCGCTCGGCAGCCGCCGCCACGGCCGCGTCGCGGGCGGCGGAGGCGTCCTCCGCCGTCAGCGTGCGGTCCGGGGCGCGGAACCGCAGCGTGTAGGCGAGGGACTTGCGCCCCTCTCCCACCTGCTCGCCGGTGTAGATGTCGAACAACCGGATCGACTCCAGCAGTTCGCCCGCGCCGGTGCGCAGCGCCGCCTCGACGTCATCCGCGGGCACCGCCCCGTCGACGATCAGGGCGACGTCCTGGGTCGCGACCGGGTAGGGCGACACGTGCGGCGCGGTCGGGCTGGCCGGGTCGCCGAGCCTGCGCAGCTCCAGCTCCATCGCGCAGGTGCGCGGCGGCAGCCCGTACGCCTTGATGACGCGCGGGTGCAGCTCACCGGCGTGCCCGACCAGGGTCTCGCCCAGGTAGAGCGCGGCACAGCGGCCAGGGTGCCAGGGTGCGTGCTGGTCGGCCTTGACGGTGAGCTCGACGCCTGCCTCGCGGGCCACCGTGCGGGCGGCCTCAATGGCGTCGGCCCAGGTGGCGGGACTGCCCTTGCCCCACCAGCCGGACGGCTCGCGCTCGCCCGCCAGCACGGCGGCCACGCGCAGCGGCTGGTCGGGCAGCGCGGCGTCGACCGAGGCGATCTCCTCGGGCGTCGGACCGCGGTCGACCGCCAGCCGGGGCGCACGTTCCGGGGCGCCCGGGCGGGGCCGGAACACCAGGCCGAGCTCGAACAGGCCGACGTCGCCGAAGCCGCGGCCCACGTTGCGCCCCAAGGCCTTGAACAGGCCGGGCAGCAGCGTGGTGCGCAGCAGCGGCTCGTCCTCGGAGAGCGGGTTGGCCAGCCGCAGCGCCACACGCCGCGCGTCGTCGGCGGGAAGCTGGAGGGAGTCCCAGTCCTTCGCCGCGACGAACGGGAAGTTGAGCACCTCGGCGTAGCCGGAGCCCGCCAGCGCGCGGCCGACGCGGCGGCGCAGCCGCTGCTGCGGCGTCAGGCCGCGACCGGCGGCCGGACGCGGCGCGCGGGCCGGGATGTTCTCGTAGCCCTCAAGGCGGATGACCTCTTCGGCGAGGTCGTTGGGGTCGTTCAGGTCGGGTCGCCATGTGGGCGGGGTGACGACGAGCGGGTCGTCGCCCTCGACGGCGCAGCCGACCTGCTCCAGGCGGCGCACAACGGTGTCGCGGCCGTACGTCACGCCGGCGACGCGGTCCGGGTGACCGGCGGGCATCGTGACCGTGACGGGCTCGACCGGTGCCTGCGCGTGCGTCACGCCGGGCACGACCTCGGCGCCGCCCAGGTCGGCGAGCATCCACGCCGCGCGGTACGAGGCGTACAGCGGCAGCTCGCGGTCGACGCCGCGCTCGAACCGGTAGGACGCCTCGCTGTGCAGCTTGTGGCGGCGCACCATCCGCGCGGTGCCGATGGCGTCGAAGTGCGCGGCCTCGATCACCATGTCGGCCGACTTCTCGTCGATCTCGGTGTTGAGGCCGCCCATCGAGCCCGCCATCGAGATCGGGCCCGACTCGTCGGTGATCAGGATGTCGCCGGGGTCGAGCTTGCGCTTGACGTGGTCGAGCGTCTCCAGGGTCTCGCCCGCCTCGGCGCGGCGCACCACGATCGGGCCGGTGAGCTTGCCGCGGTCGAACGCGTGCAGCGGCTGGCCCAGCTCCAGCATCAGGTAGTTGGTGACGTCGACCGCGAGCGACACCGGCCGCATCCCGGCGCGGAACAGGCGCACCCGCATCCACATCGGGGTCTGCGCGTCCGGATCGAAGCCGCGCACCTCACGAAGCACGAACCGGTCGCAGGCGGTCGGGTCGGCGATGCTCGCGGGGTAGGCCTCGGCCGTGTCGGCAGGCAGCTCCACCTCACTCTGGGGGGACGACCCCCCAGCAACCACAGGGCCGCTGCCCCTCGCTGCGCTCGGGGCAGCGGCGGCCGGATCCGTGAACGCAACGCCGTAGGCGGTGGCCGCCTCGCGGGCGATGCCGCGGATCGACAGCGCGTAGCCGCGGTCCGGCGTGACGGCGATGTCGAGCACGTCGTCACGCAGGCCGAACAGCTCGATCACGTCGGTGCCGACCGGCTCGTCCCCGGGCGGGAGAACGAGGATGCCGGCGTGGTCGTCGCCGATGCCCAGCTCGCGCACCGAGCAGATCATGCCCTCGGACACCTTGCCGTAGGTCTTCCGGGAGCCGATCTTGAAGCCGCCGGGCAGCTCGCCGCCGGGCAGGATGACGACGACGCGGTCGCCGACCGCGAAGTTGGCAGCGCCGCAGATGATGTTCTGCGGCTCGCCTGTGCCGTTGGCCTGGCCGACGTCGACCTGGCAGTAGCGGATCGGCTTCTTGAACTCGGTGAGCTCCTCGATCGCCAGCACCTGGCCGATCACCAGCGGCCCGGTGAGGTCGGCGCCGGCCTGCTCGACGGTCTCGACCTCCAGCCCGGCGTCGATCAGCTTGGCCGCCAGCGCACGGCCGGTGACCCCGGCGGGGAGCGCCACGTACTCCCGCAGCCACGAAAGCGGGGCGCGCATCAGATCTCCATCCCGAACGGAAGGGTGAAGCGGACGTCGCCCTCCACCATGTCGTGCATGTCCTCGACGCCGTGCCGGAACATCAGCGTGCGCTCCACACCCAGCCCGAACGCCCAGCCGCTGTAACGATCGGGGTCGATGCCGCAGGCGACCAGCACCCGGGGGTTGACCATGCCGCAGCCGCCGATCTCGATCCAGCCCTCGGAGCCGCAGGTGCGGCACGGCTCGGCGCCCGGCTCGACCGAGGCACCGCGGCAGACGAAGCACTGCATGTCGACCTCGGCCGACGGCTCGGTGAACGGGAAGTACGAAGGGCGCATCCGCACGTCCAGGCCCTCGCCGAACATGCCGTTGACGAACGCGTCGATCCCGCCGCGCAGGTCGGCCATCGTGATGCCCTCGTCGACCACCAGGCCTTCGAGCTGGTGGAAGACCGGGCTGTGCGTGGCGTCCAGCTCGTCGGTGCGGAACGTGCGGCCCGGCACCACCACGTACACCGGCAGCTCGCGCGACAGCAGAGCGCGGATCTGCACCGGCGAGGTGTGCGTGCGCAGCACCAGGTCGGACTCCTCAGACTCCACGAAGAAGGTGTCCTGCATGGAGCGCGCCGGGTGGTCGGGCTTGAAGTTGAGAGCGTCGAAGTTGAACCAGCCCGCCTCGACCTCGGGCCCCTCGGCGACCTCGAAGCCCATGGAGACGAAGACGTCGGCCATCCGGTCCTGGACGGTGGTCAGCGGGTGCCGTGCGCCGCGCGGGGCGCGGTCCCAGGGCAGTGTGACGTCGACGGTCTCCTCGACGAGCACGCGCTGGTCGCGCTCCTCCTCCAGTTCGGCCTGGCGGGCCTTGACGGCCTGGGCGACCGCGCCGCGGGCGGCGCCGATGCGCTTGCCCGCCTCGGCGCGGGCCTGCGGCGGCAGCGCACCGATCTCCCGGTTGGCCAGGGCCAGCGGGGACCGGTCGCCGGCGTGCGCCAGGCGGACTTCCTTCAGGGCGTCGAGGTCGCCGGCCCCGGCGATGGCCGCCAGGGCCTCGTCGCGGGCCCGGTCGAGCGCTTCGGGCTGCAACGCGGACACCTCGACTGGGTCGTAGGACTTGTTGGGTGCAGACATGGTGGTGAGACAACTCCGGCTCGGCATGGATCGCCCCGCAGTCTAGTGCGCGGCGGTGTGCGGCTTGGGAAGCCCGCGAGGAGCGGCGACGATCAGGACGCGTGGTCCGGTGCCCCTGCGGGCAACGTAAATCGGAACTCGGCGCCGCCGCCCGGGGCGCGGCGTACGGCGATCGCGCCGCCGTGGGCCTCGACCAGGCCCTTGACGATATAGAGGCCGAGCCCGGTGCCGCCGCGGCGGTTGCCGCCGGGGCCGCGCCAGAACTGCCGGAAGACGCGATCGGCGGCCTCGGGCGGGATGCCCTCACCCTCGTCGCGCACCGACACGGCCGCCCCCTCCTTGTGTGCGTCCGGCTCCACCACGATCGTGACGGTCCCGGCGCCGTGACGCACGGCGTTCTCCACCAGGTTACCGAGGATCTGGTCGATCTTGTCGGGGTCCAGCCACATGTCCGGCAGCTCGCCCCGGGTGTCGAAGCGGAACCGTTCCTCGGCGTCCCCCGCCGCGACCCGGCCCGCGATGACCTTGCGGACCTCGTCGGCCAGGTCGACCACCTGCCGGTGCATCTCCAGGCGGCCGGCCTCGATGCGGGAGACGTCCAGCAGCTCGGTGATCAGCCGGGTCACCCGGTCGGCGTCGGCGTTGACGGTCTCGAGCATGACCCGCTTCTGGTCGTCGTTGAAGCGGTGCCACTTGGCCAGCAGCGTGGCCGTGAAGCCCTTGACGCTGGTGAGCGGGGACCGCAGCTCGTGGGCCACGGTCGAGACCAGGTCGGCGCGGTCGCGTTCCTGCCGGGCGCGGTGGGCGGCGTCGCGCAGCGAGACCGTGAAGCGTTCCACGGCGCCGTCGCGGTCGCGCCGGTATCCGGCGGTGACCAGCAGCTCGGTGTCGTCGGGCAGGTAGAGCGAGCGCTCGGGATGGCGGGTGCGCGTGGCCAGTCCCTCGTAGGGGGCCAGGCACTTCCACCAGTCGCGGCCCTCGGAGTCGTGCAGCGGGAGCACGTCGCGGAAGTCACGGCCGATGGCGGCCTCCGCCGCGATCCCGGTCATCCGCGCGGCGGCCGAATTGAAGATCGTGACCCGCCCGTCGTGACCGGCGACGAGCAGGCCGTCGGCGAGGTCGTCGGCCCAGCCGCCGGCCCTGGCTTCAATCGGCGATGAGGAGCCGCCGGCCGGGTCGTCCCGGTCGGACGGCACGCGTTGAGGCACGTGCGGGGAGTCCTCTCCGCCCACAACGGCCTCCAGAACACCGGTCGGAACGCGGCCTGTCAGGAAGAGACTCTATCCGGACCCGGCCACCTTACGGGACCCGGAAAACTCCCTAGGGAAAGGCTTTTGTGGCGACCGAGCGCACCTGGGTGACCGCGTCGGCAACGTTCTCGTGCGAGGCGAGGGTGCGGTACAGCCCGGAGATCTGCAGGAGGCGCCGCTGCGCGGGGCGCACCCCGGCGAGCCGCAGCGCTCCACCGTGCTCGCCGGCACGGTTGTGCGCCGCCACGAGCGCGCCGAGACCGGTGGCGTCGCAGAACGACACCCCGGAGAAGTCCACGACCAGCTGGTGGTGCCCGGCCGCGTCGAGCTCGCGCAGTGCCGTCCGCAGCGTGTCGGCGGTGTGCAGGTCGATCTCCCCCCAGACCGCCAGGACCGCCAGCTCGTCGTGCGCCTGCACGACCGTGACCCGCAGCCCCGGCAGCGGCTCCCCCGCGCTCCCGGACTCCACGGTGTCGCCGGACCCCACGGCGGGCTCCGTCTCCGTGCCGCGGCACCGCAGCAGCGGGCCGCGCCGGCCGGTCGATCGGCCGCCCGGCTTCCTGTTCTCGTTCATCTCATGGCCCCCACTCTGCCGCCCCCCACTCTGCCGTCCCACTGTGCCGTTCATCTCTGCGCAGACTCATCCCCGCCCTGCTCATCACGCTAGGCATCCGGTGGGACGAGTAAATCCCCCATCGGGTTGGACCGCCGCTCATCCTTAGGAACGAGCGGGATGATGCAAACTGCAGCCGAACCCTCAACAGGGTCTCATCCTCCCAGGTCAGCGCCCGGGAAAGGACCCCGGGAACGACCGCAAGCGGCCAGCCGGCCCGAGAACCCGCGGGCCGTTCCGGGCGTCCGGCGCGCCGGGCCCGGCGGTGCCGGCGGTGCCGCGGTGCCGGCGCTCAGGAGGCCCGCTGCGCCCGTGCCGACGCGTAGAGGCACACGGCCGCTGCCGTGGCCAGGTTGAGGCTCTCCGCCCGGCCGTAGATGGGCACCCGCACGACGTCGTCCACGTGCCGCAGGATCTCGTCCGGCAGCCCCCAGGCCTCGTTGCCGAACACCCAGGCCGTCGGCTCGGCGAGGAGCCCGTCGTCGATGGCCTCGTCCAGCGTGCGCTTGCCCGCGCCGTCGGCCGCCAGCACGGTGAGTCCCGCCTGCTTGAGGTCGGCGATCAGTGTCTCGAAGCGCGGCCCGACCACGACGGGGAGATGGAAGAGACTGCCCGCGGACGCCCGCACGCACTTGCCGTTGTACGGGTCGACGGAGGCGTCGGTGAAGACGACGCTCTCGGATCCCGCGGCGTCGGCGGTCCGCAGGACGGTGCCGGCGTTGCCCGGGTCGCGTACGTGGGCGAGCACCGTCACCAGCCTCGGCCGGGACTCCAGCGCAGTGCCCAGCGGAACGTCGATGAACTCGCAGACCGCCAGCAGCCCCTGCGGGGTGACGGTCTGCGCGAGCTCGGCCATGACCTCGCCGCTGACCCGCGACACCGGCACGCCGGCCTGCTCGGCCGCGGTCACCAGCTCCGGATGGCGGGACTCGGCCTCGGCGGTGGTGAACAGCTCCGCGAGACCCCCGGGCCGTGTTTCGCCCCCATGGCTACGCCCCACCGCCCCCGCGGCCAGCGCCTCGCGCACCGCCTGCGGCCCTTCGGCGAGGAACCGGCGCTCACGGTGCCGGAAAGCGCGTTTGGCGAGCCGCCGAGCGGCCTTCACCCGTGGTGAACGCAGTGAGGTCAGCTCGTCGCGGCCCGCCATCGTCGCTCGTCCGCCTGCCGGCCCGATGCCGGCCTCAGGCGGCCTCGCTGCCCTCGGCGGGCAGCGCGGCCTTGGCGACCTTCACCAGGGCGGCGAAGGACTCGGCGTCGTTGACGGCCAGCTCGGCCAGCATGCGCCGGTCGACCTCGACCTCGGCGGCCTTGAGACCCTGGATGAACCGGTTGTAGGTCATGCCGTTGGCGCGGGCCGCGGCGTTGATCCGCTGGATCCACAGGCGCCGGAACTGGCCCTTGCGGTCCTTGCGGTCCCGGAACGCGTACGTCATGGAGTGGAGCTGCTGCTCCTTGGCCTTGCGGTAGAGACGCGACCGCTGGCCGCGGTAGCCGCTCGACCGCTCCAGGACGACCCGACGCTTCTTGGCGGCGTTGACCGCCCGCTTCACGCGTGCCACGTGATGAACTCCTTCGTGGGGGCCGAGGGTTCTGGCCTCGGCCGGTCGTACGGATAGCTGGTCGTCGGCTGCTTACTTGCGCAGCAGCTTCTTCATGTTCTTGGCGTCGGCGGGGCTCACCACGACGTTGCCGCTCAGGCGGCGGGTCCGCTTGGTGGGCTTGTGCTCGAGCAGGTGGTTCTTGTTGGCGCGGCGGCGGATCACCTTGCCGGAGCCGGTCAGCTTGAAGCGCTTCTTGGCACCACTGTGGGTCTTGGTCTTCGGCATGGTCGCCGTCGTCTCCCTCTACTCGGGCCCCCTGCGGAGGCAGGCAGGCGTGCCTGATCGGGCGCATCCCACGGATCACATGGCGACGCGCCTGGTCAGGCTCAATGTACGTGCGTCACGATCCTGCCGAGGCAGGATCACATGCGGCTCGGCCTGGTGGCCGGGCCGGTGGCCCTCGCCGGGCCGGTCAGGCGTTCTCGTCCGAAGCTGCTGCCGCGGCCTCGTCACGGGCCGCGCGCTCGGCCTTGGCCTCGGCCTTGGCCTCCGCCTTCTTCTTGTGCGGACCGATCACCATGATCATATTGCGGCCGTCCTGCTTGGGCCGCGACTCGACGAAGCCGAGCTCCTCGACGTCCTCGGCGAGCCGCTGGAGCAGCCGGAAGCCCAGCTCCGGGCGCGACTGCTCGCGACCACGGAACATGATCGTGACCTTGACCTTGTCCCCCGCCTTGAGGAACCGCACCACGTGACCCTTCTTGGTCTCGTAGTCGTGCGGGTCGATCTTCGGCCGGAGCTTGATCTCCTTGATGACCGTGTGCGCCTGGTTCTTCCGCGCCTCACGCGCCTTCATCGCGGACTCGTACTTGAACTTGCCGTAGTCCATGAGCTTCGCGACGGGCGGGCGCGCGGTAGGCGCCACCTCGACGAGGTCGAGATCCGATTCACGCGCCAGTTCAAGGGCCTTGGCAATGGGCACGATGCCCACTTGTTCGCCGTTCGGGCCGACGAGCCGGACCTCGGGCACGCGAATGCGGTCGTTGATACGCGGTTCGGCGCTGATGGGACCTCCTTGGGGCCGTCACTCAAGTTCTAGGACCGGTCGTACCCCAGGCTCTCCATGCAGAAAAGCCCCGTACGACTCGCACACGGGGCCACCTTCGGTCGCCTCGGGGCCGGTGGCCGCCGAGGGCGATGACAGAACCGGACGCCTAGGCGCCGGTCTGCCGGACCGAGACCCACCGGCCTTCAGCCGGTCAGGTGGGAGGTGGCCTCCGCTTGAGCGCCCCGCCCGGTATCCGTCTGGACACCATACGAGGCCGGTCAGCCACCAAGACTACCACTTGGTGGGCACTACTGAGACATCCGCCGCCAGGCCGGGACGGCGGAACGGGCGTGGGGTACGCCATCGGTATCAACGACGACGCATGCCCGTGAATTCCCACGGGAGGTGACGGGCATGTGCCGGAGGCGGGGCGGGTGTGGAACCGGGCGGCTTGCTAACGTGAGGGGACGACCGGCCGCCAAGGCCGGTTGAACGGAAAGATCCCGCGATGCGCGCTTTCAGGTCCGGCGCCGCTCCCACCGCCGCGCCGCGCACGGCCCCGCCGATACGGCTCGAGTTCGCCCAGAAGGCCTTCATCCTCGATGGCGGCCGCCGCCTGCTGCTGGTGCGCAAGTCCGCCACGGACCCGCACCACCCGGGCCGGTGGGAGGTCCCCGGCGGCCGGCTGGAGGTGGCCGACGACATCGATCTCGACGACCACATCCGGCGCGAGGTGTGGGAGGAGGTCGGGCTCAAGATCGATCCTGGCCCGCCGTTCCATCTCTGGCAGTGGTTCATGGCCGACGCGCGCCCGGGGCCGCGCGACCGTCCGGGCCAGGTCCGGGTGGTGGCGACGGCGCGGCTGTGCCGGCCGGTCACCACCGAGGCCAGCGTCGAGCACCAGACGGCCGACGATCATCTGGACGAGCCCGCCTGGGTGCCGCTCCCCGAGCTCGGCGGCTACGAGCTGATTCCCAGCCTGCGTCCCGTCATCCGGGCCTTCCTCCGGCTCTACCCGGAACACCGCTGACGCCGGCATGGGGACCGCCGGGGTCGACGCGGGAGAGGCCACCGCCCGCCCGCCGGTGGTGTGGCCGGGCCTCGACGGCGTGACCGACCGGCGCTTCGACCTGCTCGTCATCGGCGACGTGCGGCTGGAGGTCCGCGCCGAGCTGCACGGCATGCGCTTCACCGACCTCACCGCGGACCGGCTGGCCTATGCGGACGCGAGCGCGGTGGTCGCCGGGACGGCCGTCAACATGGCGCGGAGCGCCACCGGGTACTTCCGGCACGTCGGACTGTTCACCAGGATCGGCGACGACGACCACACCGAGTCGATCCGGCGCGAGCTGAGCAGGCTCGGGGTCCGCGATCTCTGCCGCGTCGACGCCGGCATGCCCAACGGCGTGGCGGTGATGGTGCGCGACGACGCTCCGGCGGGACCGGGTGTCCGGCTGCTCATCGCGGCTCAGAACGCCCCGAGCCGGCGCCTGTCGGAGGCCGACGTCCGGCGCGCAGCCGCCGAGATCCGGGCGGCGGACGTGGTCTTCCTCGACGGGTACGCGCTGCTGTCGCCGATCTCGCGGGCCGCCACGTACGCGGCCGCCCGGATCGCCAATGAGAGCGGCACGCTGGTCGCCTTCGACCTCGTCCCGCACGACATCGACGGCCGGGTGCCGATGTGCGAGGTGCTGCCGCTGCTCGCCCTCACCGACGTCATCGTCACCGAGGCCGCGACCGTGGCACGGCTGTTGGGGGCCCCGCACGCCGCCGCGAAGCAAGGCGTGATGGGGGAACCGCGGGGGTCTGGGGGTCGCCCCCCAGAAGAAACAGCCAGGCACGCCGAGACCCGTGAGCTGCTGCCGCTGCTGGACCGCTCGGTCGGCGGGCGGCCGTTGTGGCTGCTGCGCTTCGGCGAGACCAACCTGGAGAACGTCCTGGCCTACCGGCGGGGGCAGGGCGGCGAAGGGCTCCTGCTCGAATACGCGTCCGGCTATGGCGAGGGGATTGAACGCGCCGGATTCGGCGACCGGCTCGCGTCCTGCGAGCTCTACTGGTGGTTGTCGGCGCGCTCGCTCGGCTGAAACGCCTCGATCGTGCGGAAGAACCGCGCCCGGCTGCCGGGCAGCCCGAAACTCTCCTGCCAGCGCCAGGGCCCGCCGGTCAAGGCCGCGTCGTGCGCGACGGTGGCGGCCCAGCGCAGGAACTGGCTCGGCACGCCGTCGCCCGGGTGGACGGTGGCGGTTCCCTGTTCCTCCACCAGCAGGTACGAGCGGTGGCCGCGGAAGAACCGCCGCACCGCCTCGTACGACGCGGGCTCTCCAGGCAGGCCGCGCTCCTCGACCATCGCGCGCACGCCGGAACCCGACGGCAGCAGATGCCAGTGCGCGTGGTCGATGCACGCGCCGCCACCCTGCGCCGTCCCCGGCCCATGTTCGAAGAGCAGCAGGTCGTCGCGGCCGTACACCTCGCGGTACGTCCGCACCACGCGGTCGCGCCATACCTGGGCACGCGCCCACATCGCCCGCCCGAACGCACCCGCGCACTGGTGATGTGCCGTCGTCACCAGCAGCAGGTGCCCCTCCACGATCGGGGCGAGGTCGGGCATCAGAAAGAAGTCGTCGTCGGCCGCGAGCACCGCGGCCTCGCCGGGAAGGTCCACCATCGCGTTGAAGCGGAACCGCAGTGGCGGACACAGCACGCAGTCGTGCACTGCGTCCATGCGCATCACATCCTCCAGGGGGCACGGCCCGCCACACCCGTTCCGGTTGATTTCAGGTGGGCCGTCGCTACACAGGGTGCCCAGCTCATGACATATGTGATGTACCGGATGGATAGAGCCACCCAGCAGAAGGGGTGCAGATTCATGGCGGAACGGGAACATAAGCCCTAGAGAGCGGGACAAAGTGACGAACCTTCCCATCACCCCCATCACAGCAGAAGCAGCACCATCGAAACCGGCACCCCGGGCGACCGGGCCCCCCGTCATCGACACGGCCGTGCTCGGCGCCCGCCTGAACGACTGCCTGGACGTCCTGCGGGACTCGTACACCACCAACCCGCTCCCCGGAGTGGGGGGCGGCTGGTATCACGAGCTGACCCGGCCGGAGCCCGGCACGACCGCGACCGCGCTCGGCCTGCTGGCCTTCGTCGAGGCCGAACGTTGCTTCGAGCATTTCGACGAATCCCTCGCCTACCTCACCTCCCGGCAGATCTCCTCCAGCGATCCGCTCAAGGACGGCGGCTGGTCCACCAAGACCAGCCTCGGCATGCCGGTCGTGGAGGCCACGGCGTGGATCGCCCGCTTCCTGGCCCGCGCACGCTGCGATCTGCGGCCTGACGCCCCCGACATCGGGCGGGCCTACCAGTGGCTGGTGCGCAACCAGAATCCCGACGGCGGCTGGGGCTCGCTGCGCAACAGCCCCTCCCGGATCTGGCTGACCTGCCTCGCCCTGCGCGCGCTGACCCAGCTCAACCCGTACGATCCCGCCATCGAGCGTGGCATCGAGTGGCTCACCGCCGACCGGACCGCGCACCGTCCCGCCTGGGGTCCGACCCCGAACGCCCAGCCCACGGTGACGCACACCGCGTTCGTGCTCCTCACCCTCGCCGAGGCGCGTCCCGGGCACAGCGACGAACGCCTGCTCGCCGCGTACGACTGGCTCCGCGGCAATGTCGACACCGACGACGAGCACATCTGGATCGAGACCTACAACGTCTCCCCTAGCGGCCCTGGATCCAAGCCGGTCTGGCGGCTCGCCCTGTGGCACTACGGCCTGCCGATCGCCCTGTCGGCGCTGCTTCGCGATCCGCGCGGCGTGCCCGGCGGCCTGGTCAGCCGCGCGTTCCGAACCCTCGCCGACGGCGGCGCCGCCGACCCGCCCTGGGCCGGTTATCCCGGTACCGGCCGGTCCTCGTTGTGGATGCTCACATGGCGCATGGAGGCGCTCACCGCTCTCAGCCGCCTCCCGCTGGCCCAGCCCGGCGACGTCCTGCACTGGCTGCCGGACGCCATGGTCATCCAGCGTGCGCACGCCAGGGCCAGTGCGCTCCCCGCCTTGCTCCCCCGGCGCCACCGGATCGACCTCGCGGCCCAGGTGAAGCGGCATTGGACGACGCTGCTGCTCCTCGGCGTGTGCCTGGCCAGCCTCATCGGTGTCATCACCGACACATGGCAGTGGCGGGACTTCTGGCTCAGCGTCAGCCTGCCGATCATGCTGTCGGTCATCCAGGAGGCCATGCGGCGGAAGAGACCCCCGCCGCCGCCTCCGACCGCACGCTAGACGCTCACGGCTGGGCGCTCACGGCGTGGCGCGGCGGGCAAGCTCGGCGTGGCCTGCGGCTCGCATCGCCTCGACCGGGACGTCGTCACGTCCGGTCATCATCGCCACCTGCCGTACGGCCTGGTGCAGCAACATCGGGAAACCGCCGACGGCGAGCCCACCCGCCTGTTCGACCGCGGCGGCGAGCGCCGTCGGCCAGGGGGCGTAGACGACGTCGAAGAGCGCCGAGCCGGATGCGGCCACCGGTTCGGCGAACTCGTCGGCGGCGCGTCCCGGCAGGGTGGACACCACGAGATCGGCGGGCAGCGCGTCCGCGACGCGATCCAGCGTCATGACCCGCACATCCAGCCCGAACCGTTCGCCGACCCCGGCCGCCTCCCCCGCACGTGCCGGGTCGCGGACGGCCAGGACGGCCTCCTTCAGCCCCAGTTGCGAAAGCGCGGCCAGCGCCGACGCGGCGGTCGCGCCGCCGCCCATGACCACCGCCGAGCCGGGCGCTCCGAGACCCGCCTCGGTCAGCGCGGTCACGATGCCGTACACGTCGGTGTTGTCGCCATGCCGCCGGCCGTCACGCAGGACGATCGTGTTGGCGCCACCGACCGCCACCGCCAGGTCCGACACGGTGTCGACGAGGCCCAGCGCGGTCCGCTTGAGCGGCATGGTCAGCGACAACCCGGCCCAGTCGCGGTCGAGGCCGGCGAGGAATCCCGCCAGCCTCGCCTCGTCGCACTCGAACGCGTCGTACGACCAGTCGTCCAGCCCCATCGCCGCGTACGCCGCCCGGTGCAGCACCGGCGACAGCGAATGCGTGATCGGCGAGCCCAGCACCGCGGCCCTGTGCACCATCAGTTGCCGGGGTTCCGCTTCTGCCATGCCCGGAACTTGGCCTCCAGGCGCCGGAACTGCGCTTCTGTCTCGGCGAACTCGGTGACCTGGTTGGTGGGGTCGGTAGCGATGAAGTAGATCCACTTCTCGCCCGGCGTGGGGTTCATGACGGCCTCGATCGCGTCCCTGCCGGGATTGGAGATCGGCCCGGGCGTGAGGCCCTGGATGTAGTACGTGTTGTACGGCGACGATTTCGTCCTCGTGATGTCCCCTTCCCGGACGTTCAGGGTGCGCTTGTTGAGGACGTAGAGGACCGTGCTGTCGAACTGCAGCGGCCTGCGAATCTTGATCCGGTTGTAGATCACCCGGGCGATCTTCGGGAAGTCCTCGGTCTTGCCGCCCTCGGCCTGGATCAGGCTGGCCATGGTGATCACCTGGGCGGGGGTCAGCTTCACCCGCCGGGCCTTGGCCTCCAGGTCAAGGTCCGCCGCGGTCTTGTTGTAGCGGTCGACCATCTGCTTGATGATCTGCCGCGCCGTGGCGTTCGGGCTGATGTCGTAGCGGCCCGGGTAGAGGTAGCCCTCCAGCTTGCCGCCGGAGTACGACGGCAGGCCGAGGCCCTTGGTGTTGGCCGCCACGGCCTGGAACTTGGACGCCTGGATGCCCGTCTTCTTCTGCAGTTCCTGGAACAACTCCAGGGTCCGGATGCCCTCGCGCACGATGAGCTGGTTGCCGGAGCTCGACTTGGGGTCGAGCAGCAGCGCCATCGCGGCCTTGGACGACATCTGGAGGCGCATCTGGTAGAAGCCAGGCTGGATCTTGCCGGCCTTGGGCTCGTTGCCGTACACCTTCACGAACGCCCGCACGCTCTTGACGACGTTCTTCGACTGGAGCGTCGCCGCGATCGCCGAGCCGCTGTCGCCCTCCTTGATCTGGACCGTGACGCTCCCCGCGCCCGCGCCGTCGTAGTCCGGCGGATGGAGCCGCTTGTCCAGCCAGGCGTAGCCGACGACCCCGCCTGTGCCCACCAGCGCCACGATGAAGGCGAGGGCGAAGAACACCGCCGCGCGGCCGCTCTGCTTGCGGCGCTTCTGCTTCTTGCGCGTCTGCCGCTGTGCACCGCGGCTGAGCCGCTCGTCCGCCAGATGGCCCTGGGCGTACGGATCGTGCCCCTGCGCGTACGGATCGTGCCCCTGGCCGTACGGATCGTGGCCCTGGCCATGGGGATCGTGGCCGTGCGGGTCTGAGAAGAGATCCAATTCGTTCATGAGCTTCCCCGGACGATCTCGCCTGGGGGACGTCCCGTCAACCTTTCCCCGTCCAGAGCCGCCTGAAGCAACACCGCCGCGGCGGCCTGATCGACGACCTTGCGACGCGCCTGACCATGGACTCCCCCAGCCCGCAATCCGCTCTCGGCGGTGACGGTGGTGAGCCTTTCGTCGTACAGCCGGACCACCTCCGGGGCCAGCCGTCCGGCCAGCCTGTCAGCGAACTTCCGTGCAGCCTCGGCGGCCGGGCCTTCCCGGCCCGACAACGACGTCGGCAGCCCGACGACGACCTCGATCGCCTCATGCTCGGCCACGAGCTCCGCCAGCCGGTCGAGGTCGCCCTTGCCACGCTTCACGGTCTCCAGGGGAGACGCGAGGATCCCGCTGGGATCACAGCGGGCGACGCCGATGCGGACCGTCCCCACATCGACGCCCAGCCGCACTCCGTGTCTCATGGTTCCAGGATCGTTCACATGGCCGCCACGGCTCGTTCCACGGCGGCCAGCGCGTCCGGAACGGCCTCCGGGTTCGCGCCTCCGCCCTGTGCGAGATCGTCCTTGCCGCCGCCACCGCCACCGAGGGTCTTGGCGGCGGTGCCGACGAGGGCGCCGGCCTTCAGGCCGCGTTCCTTGGCGCCCTCGCTGACCGCGATCACCACGACCGGGCGGTCCTTGGGCACGCCGACGACCATGACGACCGCGGGGCGGCCCGCCAGCCGGCCGCGGATGTCCACGGCGAGCTTGCGCAGATCATCGGCGCCGGTGCCGTCCGGCGCCCGGTGGCCGACGAAGGCGACGCCGTTCACGTCCTTGGCTCCCTCGGCGAGCGACCCGGCGATCGCCAGCACCTGCTGGGACCGGAGCTTCTCCAGCTCCTTCTCGGCCTCGCGGAGCCGGGTCACCATGCCGGAGACGCGTTCGGGCAGCTCCTCCTTGCGGGTCTTGAGCTGCTCGGCGAGCTGGGCGACGAGCACGTTCTCCTTGGCGAGGAACCGGAAGGCGTCGATGCCGACCAGCGCCTCGACACGGCGGATGCCGGCGCCGATGGACGACTCGCCGAGGACCTTGACGAGGCCGAGCTGCCCGGAGCGGGCGACGTGGGTGCCGCCGCACAGCTCGCGGGAGTAGTCGCCGACCTCCACGACCCGGACCTCGTCGCCGTACTTCTCGCCGAAGAGCGCCATGGCGCCCATCGCGCGGGCCTCGTCGAGGGAGGTGGTGAACGCGCGGACGTCGAGGTCGTTGACGAGGACGTCGTTGACCTCGTCCTCCACGTCGCGCAGCACGCTGACCGGGACGGCGCCGGAGGCGGTGAAGTCGAACCGGAAACGGCCGGGGGAGTTCTCCGAGCCGGCCTGCGCGGCGGACTCGCCGAGCGCGCGGCGGAAGCCGGCGTGCACCATGTGGGTCGCGGTGTGCGAGCGTGAGATCGCCCGCCGCCGGTCCACGTCGATCTCGGCGAACGCGGTGTCGCCGGCCTGGGCCTCGCCGCTGCGCACCGTGCCCCGGTGCACGATCAGGCCTGCCAGCGGGGACTGGACGTCGCCGATCTCGATGACCGCGCCGTTGCCGAGCCTGATCACGCCGTGGTCGGCGAGCTGCCCGCCGCCCTCGGCGTAGAACGGGGTGCGGTCGAGCACGACCTCGACCTCGGAGCCCTCGCCCGCGGCCGGCACGTTGGCGCCGTTGACCAGCAGGCCGACCAGCCGCGCCTCGCCGAGGACGTTGTCGAAGCCGATGAACTCGACCTGGCCGCCGGAGCGGGTCAGCAGGTCGTCGAGCGCCGACACGTCGAGGTTGCCGGTCTTCTTGTCCTGCGCGTCCTTCTTGGCGCGGTCCCGCTGCTCCTTCATGAGCCGGCGGAAACCCTCCTCGTCGACCTGCAGGCCCTGCTCGGAGGCCATCTCCAGGGTCAGGTCGATGGGGAAGCCATAGGTGTCGTGCAGCTTGAACGCCTGGTCGCCGGCCAGCGACGGGCGGCCCGAGCGCCTGGTCTCCTCCACCGCCGCGTCGAAGATCGCGGTACCGGTGCGCAGGGTCTGGAGGAAGGACTCCTCCTCCGCGTCGATCACCGTGTGGATGTTGGCGGCGGTGCGGATCAGGTCCGGGTACTGCTGTCCCATGGTCTGGATCGCGACGGCGGCGAGCTCGTGCATGAGCCCGGCCTCCTCGCCGCCCAGCAGCCGCAGGTTGCGGATGGAGCGGCGCAGGATGCGGCGGAGCACGTAGCCGCGGCCCTCGTTGCCGGGGCGGATGCCGTCGGAGACCATCATCGTGCCGCTGCGCACGTGGTCGGCGATCACACGCAGCGACACGTCGGCGCGGTGGTCACGGCCGTACTTGGCCCCGGTGAGGCCGGCCGCCCGGTCGAGGATCTTCCAGAGCGTGTCGGTCTCGTAGATGTTGTCGACGCCCTGCAGGACGGCGGCCATCCGCTCCAGGCCCATGCCGGTGTCGATGTTCTTGGCGGGCAGCTCTCCCAGGATCGGGAAGTCGTCCTTGCCCTGGCCGGCGCCGCGCTCGAACTGCATGAAGACGAGGTTCCACACCTCGAGGTAGCGGTCCTCGTCGGCGATCGGACCGCCCTCGCGGCCGTAGTCGGGACCCCGGTCGTAGTAGATCTCCGAGCAGGGGCCGCACGGGCCGGGCACGCCCATCGACCAGAAGTTGTCGGCCATGCCGCGGCGCTGGATGCGGTCCAGCGGCACACCCACCTGCTTGTGCCAGATGTCCTGGGCCTCGTCGTCGTCCTGGAAGACGGTGACCCAGAGCTTCTCCTCGGGGAAGCCGAAACCGCCGTCGGCCTCGGAGCGGGTGAGCAGCTCCCAGGCGTACGGGATCGCCTGCGCCTTGAAGTAGTCGCCGATCGAGAAGTTGCCGAGCATCTGGAAGAACGTGGCGTGCCGGGCGGTCTTGCCGACCTCGTCGATGTCGGGGGTCCGCACGCACTTCTGGGCACTGGCCATCCGCGGCGCCGGCGGGGTGCGCTGGCCGAGCATGTAGGGCTTGAACGGCACCATGCCGGCGTTGACCAGCAACAACGTCGGGTCCTCGGCGATCAGGCTCGCCGAGGGCACCGCCAGGTGCCCGTGCTCCTCGAAGAACGTGAGGAAGCGGCGTGCGACCTCTGCCGACTCCATGATCAGTGGCCATCCTTGTCGTCGTTGATGATCGTGTAGCGGGCCCTCAGCACCCTCCGGGGGGTGCCTTCGGGCGGCTCTGGGGGAGCCTGGTCCATCCGGATGGCCTCGCGGAGCTCGGCTTCGCGCGCCTCCATCTCAGTACGGACGTCGGAGGCGAAATGCCTCAACCGATATCCGGCGCCCTGCCCGGCCGTCACCGCCCGGGCCGCGACGCCCTCCGGGGACCAGGTGCGCGCGAAGCGCTCCACCCGCCGTTTGACCCGGTGGGTCGCGTAGACGCCCGCCCCTGCGCCGACCGAGAGCCAGAAGAGCCGTCTCATCGCCGCCCCTTGCCCGAGCTGCGGGCCGGCAGCTGCGGCCGGGCGGCGGGCGGCTCCTCGGACCGGTTGTTGCCCAGGGCCTTGCGGACGCCGTACGAGAAGGCCGCGGCCTTCACCAGCGGCCCGCCCACCACCGATGTCATGACCGTGGTCACCGCGGACACGTTCTGCGTGACCCCGGCGACCTGCTTGGTGATCACGTCGGTCCGGCCGAGCTGCTCGTTGGCGCGCTGCACCGTGCGCGTCATGTCGTCCATCAGCGGCCCCGCCTGGTCGCCGATGTCGGAGACGACCTTGCTGGCCTCGCCGAGCAGCCGGGCGAGTTTCAGCAGGGTGAAGGCGATGAAGGCCACGAGAATCGCCCAGAACACGGCCACGATGAGACCTGCTAGCTGTCCACCAGTAAGCATCAGGGCTTCCGTTCGCTGTCTCGGGTCGTCTCAGGTCCGGATCGGTCTGACAGACCTTACCGTGGGCACCGGCCCTGGCCGCGCAGGGTTTGCGACGCGCGGACGGCCGCGATCGGGAGCTTCCCGCGCGGGGTGTGAGCCCGGCGCCCGAGGCGTTCTGAACGCAGATTACCGGGCCGAGGTGGCCGATCGCTGGATCATGCTACTTCGCGGGTTTGCCGGTGCCCTTGCCGCGCAGCACGGTGCGGATGCGGTCGAGCACCTCCGAGAAGCGCGCCTCGGCTCCGTGCCTGGTCGGGCGGTAGTACTCGCGGTCTTGGACGGCGTCCGGCGCGTACTGCTGGCGGACGACCCCGCCGGGATGGTCGTGCGCGTACTTGTATCCCTTGCCGTGACCGAGCTGGGCAGCGCCCTTGTAGTGCGCCTCACGCAGGTGACTGGGCACTGGACCGACCAGCCCCTTCTTCACGTCGCCGATCGCCTCGCCGATGGCGGTGATGACGGCGTTGGACTTGGGGGCCAGGGACAGGTGGATCACCGCTTGGGCAAGGTTGATGCGTGCCTCGGGCAGCCCGACGAACTCCACCGCGTGCGCCGCCGCGGTCGCGGTCTGGAGGGCCGTCGGGTCGGCCATGCCGATGTCTTCGCTGGCGTGGACGATGAGGCGCCGCGCGATGAACCGGGGGTCTTCGCCCGCCTCCAGCATCCGGGCCAGGTAGTGAAGGGCGGCGTCGACGTCGCTGCCGCGGATGCTCTTGATGAACGCGCTGATGACGTCGTAGTGCTGGTCGCCCTCCCGGTCGTAGCGCACCGCCGCCCGGTCGACCGCCTTCTCCAGCACCTCGGGCGTGATCGTCTCCCCATCGGCGACGACCAGCCCTGCCGCCTCCAGGTAGGTGAGGGCGCGGCGGGCGTCGCCCCCGGCGAGCCTGATCAGGTGATCCTCGGCGGCGGGGTCGAGCTCGACCGAGCCGTTCAGCCCGCGGTCGTCGGCCAGCGCCCGTCCGATCACCTCGCGCAGGTCGTCCTCGCCGAGCGGCTCCAGCGTGAGCAGCAACGACCGGGACAGCAGCGGGCTGATCACCGAGAAGAACGGGTTTTCGGTGGTGGCGCCGATGAACGAGACCCAGCGGTTTTCCACGGCGGGGAGCAGCGCGTCCTGCTGGGCCTTGTTGAACCGGTGCACCTCGTCGACGAAGAGCACGGTCTGGCGGCCGGCCATGCCCAGCTCGCGGCGGGCCAGGTCGATCTCGGCACGGACCCGCTTCACCCCGTCGGTGACCGCGGAGATCTCCACGAACCGGCGCCTGGTCACCGAGCTGACGACCGTGGCGAGCGTGGTCTTGCCCGTCCCTGGCGGCCCCCACAACACCAGCGACATCGGGACGTCACGCTCGACGAGCTGGCGGATCGGGGTCCCGGGCCCGAGCAGGTGCGCCTGCCCGACGACCTCGTCCAGCCCGCGCGGTCGCATGCGCACGGCGAGCGGCTGCACCGCGCTCGAGAGGCCTCCGCCCGACTCACCGCTCTGGGTGCCCTGAGCCGGGGCCGCGGCGGCCGAGCCGCTTCCGATGGTGCCCTGCCCCACCGGATCGTCGAAAAGGCCCTCGGGCTGGCCCGGTTCCGCGCTGGTCACGCTCCGACACTATCTCGCCGTACGGACATTCCAGCCCGTGCCGGACCCCGCCACGGCTCCAGCCGGACCGTCACGGCCAGAGCAGTTGCCACGATGGCCGATCCCACCATCCCGTCGAGCCAGTAGTGGTTCGCGGTCAGCACCACCACGAGCAGGGTCACGACCGGATGGGCCACCGCGAGCCACCGCCAGCGGCCCCGCCCGTACCGGATCACACCCCACGCCACCAGGAGGGCCCAGCCGACGTGCAACGAGGGCATCGCCGCGAACTGGTTGGCCACCCCCTCGCCCGGTTCCGTGGCGTACGAGCTCGGGCCGTACACGTTCATCAGGTCCACGAAGTCCCCGCCGGGCAGCAGGCGCGGCGGGGCGAGCGGGTAGAGGGCGTGGATCGCCAGCGCGACCGCCAGCGAAAGCGCCACGACGGCGAGCAGGCGGGGCCAAGCTGCGCGCCGCCAGAACCAGATCCAGCCCAAGAAGAGGAATGTCGCGGGGAAATGCACGCGCACGTAGTACTCGTTGGCGATGCGGGCCCAGCCGTCCCAGCGCAGCGCGGCGTCCTGCAGCGCCGCCTCGTCGGGCAGCCACAGTGCCCGCTGCAGATCCCGGACACGCTCGGCGTTCGCGAACGCCTCGTCGGGCCGCCCGTCCGCCAGATGCCGCCCGTACCCGTACGCGGCGAACAGCAGGGCGACCAGTGCCGCCTGAACGGCGAAAGCCAGCGCGACAGCGAGATGGGGGAGCACAGATCGCCGCATATTGTAAGAATCAACTACCTTCTCCCGTAATCTCTGGTCCGCGAGTAGGGTTTTCGATCCACCGGAAGGGTGAACGGCAAGGGTGACGGTGACCGGTATGGCACGCCGACGGCACGGACTGGCAGGGCTGTTCGTGGCGCTCTTCGTCGTCGCCGGGCTCGTCTTCACCTACGGGCTCGGGCATGCCGCCCCGATGCGCGTCTGCACCGCCCACCTCACCAGCGTTCCGTCCGACGTAGCCGACGCTCTGGCGCACGAAGCGGAGCACACCGCAGCCGCCGCGCCCATCAAGGCGGTGCCGGGGAAGACCTTTCCGCTCGCCTCGGCTCCACTCGCTTCGGCTCCACTCGCCGCTAAGGCACCGCTCGACCTGCCCCCGCTCGATCCGGGAGGCGGCTCCCTCTCCCTGGCGATACTGCTCACCCTCATGGTCCTGGCCCTGGCGGCCAAGCCGACCCGTGCGGGCGGAGTCCTGCCCGCCCGACTCGGCTGGATACTCGGGGGCCCCTCACAGCGGGCCCCGTTGCCTCCCTCACTGACCGCTCTGCAGGTGCTTCGGCTGTGACGGCCTGACCGTCCTCAGCCGTTCAGAAGCCATAGAGAGCAAGAGGGATATCCCATGTCTAAGAGCACCCGTAACCGCACGCAACGCCAGAACGCCCTGACCGAGCGCACCGTCCCCTGGGGCGGCATCGTCTTCTTCACCGTCATCGGAGTCGTGGCCGTCGTGGCCATCACTTTCGCCTTCCTGCAGACCCGCAAGTCCTCCGCGTCAGCGGACATCCAGGGACTCGTGCAGAAGGACGGCTTGAGCCGCAACCACGTCCCCACCCCAGTCAAATACGACTCCACTCCCCCGATGGGCGGCGACCACGACGCGGCCTGGCAGAACTGTGATGGCCGCGTTTACGACAAGGAACTGCGCAACGAGAACGCCGTCCACTCGCTTGAGCACGGCGCTGTCTGGATCACCTACAAGCCTGATCTGGCCGCCGATCAGATCAGCAAGCTGAAGGAAAAGGTCGAGGGCAACGACTACACGATGATGAGCCCCTACCCGGGCCTGGACTCGCCGATCGCGCTCAGCGCCTGGGGCAAGCAGGTCAAGGTCCAGGACGCCTCCGACAAGCGCGTGGAAGCGTTCCTGAAGGCGTACGTGAAGGGGCCGCAGACCCCTGAGCCCGGCGCCGCCTGCAACGGGGCCAAGGACACGCCATGAGCGAAGCGGTCCGAGCACCGCGAGGACGCTGGGTGACCGTCGTCCTCGCGGTGCTCGTCCTCGCCGCGGCGGCGGTGTTCGCCGGGCTGTCGGCGCTGCGGTCGGGCGATCCCGTCTCGGACGGGCCCGAGGCCGGTTTTGCCCGGGACATGAGCACCCACCACGCGCAGGCCGTGGAGATGTCGTTCATCATCCGGGACCGCACCGAGGACAAGGCCACCCGGCTGCTCGCGTTCGACATCATCAACACCCAGTCGGCCCAGATCGGCATGATGACCGCCTGGCTGGACGAGTGGGACCTGCCCAAGACGAACCCGGGTGGGCGGATGCGCTGGATGAACGGGCACGGCGGCCACGGGTCCGCGACGGCGCCCGGCGCCGCCGCGACGGCGGGCCCGGACGGCGCGGTGATGCCCGGGATGGCCACCCGGACGCAGCTGAGGGAGCTCGAACGAATCTCCGACCGGGCCGCTGAGATCAGCTACCTGCGGCTGATGATCGCCCATCACCGTGCCGGGGTCACAATGGCCGAGGCCGTGCTGGCCCGGACCGACCACCCACGGGTGCGGCGGCTGGCACGGACCATGGTCGACGGCCAGCGGTCCGAGATCGATCTCATGAACCGCATGCTGGGCGAACGGGGCGCCGGAGGCCGGTAGCACCGCCGAGGTTTGCCGATATCGCTTGACACGTCAGGCGCGGCGCGGGTCACTGACCACCATGGCTCAGAAACTCAGCGGCTACCACCGGGCACTGGACCTGTTCGAAGGCGTGGTCGGCGGCGTCACGCGGGACGGCTGGGACCGGCCGTCCCCGTGCGCCGGATGGACGGCACGCGACGTCACCGGGCATGTGATCGGTGGGCAGTACCTGATCCGGGCCATGGCGACCGGCGCGCCGAAACCGGACATCGGCAGCGAGCCCGCCCAGTACTGCGCCGGGGACGCACTGCTGGAATGGCGGACGGCGCGCAAGGAGTGCGCCGCCGCCCTCACTGCGGACGCGCTGCGGCGGCCCGTCCCGTTCGGCAGCCTCGGCGACCTGCCGCTGGGCGACTTCCTCGGCGGTTACATGCTGGAGCCGCTGATCCACACCTGGGATCTGGCCCGGGCAACCGGCCAGCCCGCCAGGCTCGACCCGGACCTGGTCCATCACGGTTTCGCGACGGCACAGATCATCGCGAAGGAGCTCCGTGCGAGCGGGGATCTGGGTCCGCCGCTGCCCGCGCCGCCCGGCGCCGATGAGCAGACCCGGCTGCTGGCCTTCCTTGGCCGGCGAGCGGGCGGCTGAACCCGGGACGACCGCTAACCGCTACCCGCTACCTGAGCCGGGTGCGGCTGGGAGAACTCCTAGGAGAACTCGGCGAGGGTGCGCTCGGCTTCTTCCAGCCATGCGCGGCGGGCGGTCAGCGCCTCCTCGGCGTCCTTGATGTCCTTGTCCCGCCCGGCACCCTGGGCCTTGGCAAGACGCTTCTCCAACTGCTCGATGGAGTTGCGCAGCTGCGCCACCGTCGCCTCGGCGCGCGCGCGGGCCTCGGGATTGGTGCGCCGCCACTCCTGCTCCTCGGCGCCGCGGATCGTCTCCTCGATCTTGCGGAGCCGGCCCTCCAGGCGGTCGCGCTGGTCGCGCGGCACCATGCCGGCGGCCTCCCAGCGCTCCTGGATGGCGCGCAGCGCCTGCCGTGCCTGGCGGACGTCCCGGATCGGCAGCAGCCGCTCGGCGTCGGCGAGGATCTTCTCCTTCTCCTCGGCGTGCACGCGCAGCTCGGCGTCACGTTCGGCGAACGCGGCGCTGCGGGCCGAGAAGAAGGTGTCCTGGGCGCCCTTGAAACGCGACCACAGCTCCTCTTCGGCGTCGCGGGCGGCGCGGCCCGCCAGCTTCCAGCGGCGCATCAGATCGCGGTAAGCGGCGGCGGTCTCGCTCCAGTCGGTGGACCCGGACATCGCCTCGGCCTCGGCGACCAGGCGCTCCTTCTCGCGGCGGGCGTCCTCACGCTGCTCGTCGAGCGTCGCGAAGTAGACCTTGCGGCGCTTGGTGAAGGCGTTGCGGGCGGCCGACAGCCGCTTCCACAGCGCGGTCTCGGTGGGCCGGTCGATGCGCTCGGCGGCCTTCCACTCCTCCACGAGCTGGCGCAGGCGCTCGCCGCCGTTCTTCCAGTGCGTCTCCTCGGCGGCGATCCGCTCGGCCTCGCCGACGATGCGCTCCTTGATCTCGCGCGCCTCGTGCCGGGCGTGCTCGCGCTGCGCCTTGACCTCCTCTCGGCGCTTGCCCACCGTCTCGGTGAGCCCGTCGAGCCGCCGCCCCAGGGCCTCGAGATCACCGACCGCGTGCGCGTCGGTCACGGCCTCACGCAGCCGCTGAATGCTCTGCTGGGCCTGCGAGGGCTGCAAGTCGGTCGTGCGGACCCGCTGCTCGAGAAGGCCGATCTCGGTGGCCAGCGCCTCGTACTTGCGCTTGAAATAGGCCAGGGCCTCCTCCGGGGCGCCCGCCTGCCAGGACCCGACGGCCCGTTCACCGTCAGACGTCTTGACGTAGACGGTGCCTTCCTCGTCCACCCGGCCCCAGGGATCGGTCGCGCTGGACACGCTTGCCTCCCGCATCACGGGTCCGGTCGTTTCCTATGCAGACCGGACCCTCCACACCTTAATGTCCCAACGCCCTATTTCTTGGCGATCGAGACGTCCTGGATCGTGACCTTCTTCTTCGGTTCGCCCGTACCGTCCTGCCCGGCCTTGGCGATGCCACCCTTGGCGACGGTCTCCAACACGTCGATACCCGAAGTGATCTTCCCGAACACTGTGTAATCGGGGCTGAGCCCGGAATCGCCGTACACGAGGAAGAACTGGCTTCCGTTGGTGCCGGGGCCAGCATTGGCCATGGCCAAGGTGCCCTTGGTGTATTTGGCGCCGTCGGTGTTCTCGTTGCCGAACTGATAGCCCGGGCCGCCGCTGCCGGTGCCGGTGGGGTCACCGCACTGGAGCATCTTCAGGCCCTCGCTGGTGGAGAGACGGTGGCAGAAGGTCTTGTTCCAGAAGTCCTTCTTGGCCAGGAAGGCGAAGGAGTTCGTGGCGCACGGGGCCTTCTTGCCGTCCAGCTCAAGGCCGATGTCGCCCTGGCTGGTCTTGATCGTCGCCTTCACCGTGCCGTCGTAGGCCGGCTTGACCGGCGGCTTGCCCAGGTCCTTGGGCGCGCCCGCCTCCTGAGCCGCGGTGTAGGCGCACTCCCCGGGCTTGGCCGCGGCCTGCGTCGGCGGCGTCGACGGGCTGGCCGCGGCGTCGGCGTTGGCCTTGTCCTTGCTCTTGTCGTCCTTGCCACCGACGAACGTGGCCACGGCACCACCGCCGCCCGCGATGACCGCGACGGCCGCCACGGAACCGATGATCTTGACGCGCCGGGCGCGCGTCTCCCGGGCGAGCCGGGCCTGTTCCTGGCGCTCGTATCGCTGACGCGCGAGCTGCTTCTTGCGGTCCTTCCCCGCCACGTGCCTGCCCCTCCACTGTGATCAGGTGAACGTGCAGCGCATAGTAGCGGTACCGGGGACGCGGATGGGCCATCCCGCGGCCTCGCCGCCCACCGCCGGCGACGCCGCGCCGCCGACACGGCGATCGGCCCTCTCGTTCGCGGGCCCCACGGCCCCGCCGGTACCCTCGAAGCGCTGCACATCTCAGGTTCTCAGCCGTTTCCAGCTCTCAGGAAGGACGACCGTGCTCGTCGCCGGGTTCCCCGCTGGCTCGTTCGCCGCGAACTGTTATCTCGTGGCGCCCGCCGCGGGCGAGGAATGCGTGATCATCGACCCGGGTCAGGACGCCGAGGCCGGGATCGACGAGATCCTGCGCGAGCACCGGCTCAAGCCGGTCGCGGTCCTGCTGACGCACGGCCATCTTGACCACGTCTGGTCGGTCGCGCCGGTGTGCGGCGCCAAGGACGTGCCCGCCTACATCCACCCGGACGACCGCGACCTGCTCACCGATCCGGCCAAGGGCTTCGGCCTGGGCGCGGGTCAGCAGCTGTTCGGGGGGCTGACGTTCAGCGAGCCGGACGACGTCAAGGAGCTGTCGGACGGCGTGGTGGTCGAGCTGGCAGGACTGCGGTTCACCGTGGACCACGCCCCCGGCCATACGCCCGGGTCGGTGACCTTCCGGACCCCGGCGACGCAGGAGCTGCCCGACGTGATCTTCACGGGTGATCTGCTGTTCGCGGGGTCGATCGGACGCACCGACCTGCCGGGCGGCTCGTACGAGGAGATCCTCAAGAGCCTGTCGCGGGTGTGCCTCTCGCTGCCGGACGAGGCCGCTGTCCTGCCCGGCCACGGCGAGCAGACCACCATCGGCCGTGAGCGCGCCGCCAATCCGTTCCTCGCGGATCTGGCGCCTACAGACGGACCCAACAAGGGATTCTGAGCCAAACGATCATGAGTTCGAGCTTTCAGGCCCCCAAGGGGGTCAGTGAATACGTTCCGCCGCGCGCGGACCTCTTCGCCGCCATCCGGCAGGCGTTCGCCGAGCAGGCCCGGCTGGCCGGTTACGGCTATCTGGAGCTGGCGGTCTTCGAGGACACCAACCTCTTCAGGCGGGGCGTCGGCGAGTCGACCGACGTGGTCAGCAAGGAGATGTACACCTTCGAGGACCGCGGCGGCCGGTCGCTGACGCTGCGCCCCGAGTTCACCGCGGGCGTGCTGCGGTCGGTGCTGGAGAACGGCCTGCACAAGCAGGGCGGCCTGCCGGTCAAGGTGTGGACGACGGGCCCCGCGTTCCGAGCCGAACGGCCGCAGCAGGGCCGCTACCGGCAGTTCTACCAGCTGGACCTGGAGGCGATCGGCAGCGAGGACCCGCAGGTCGACGCCGAGACCATCGCCATCGCCTGGCAGTGGTACCAGAGCCTCGGCCTGCGGCAGGTGCGCCTGCTCCTCAACTCCCTCGGCTGCAAGGAGTGCCGCCCGGCCTACCGGGCGCTGCTGCAGGACTTCCTGCGAGGGCTTGACCTGGACGAGCCCACTCGGGAGCGCATCGAGATCAATCCGCTGCGCGTCCTGGACGACAAGCGCCCGGCGGTGCGGGCGCAGCTGACCGGCGCGCCGCTGATGGCCGACCACCTGTGCGGTGCCTGCAAGGCGCACCACGACAGGGTCCGCGAGCTCCTGGGCGACCTGGGGATCGAGTGGGAGGACACCCCCACGCTGGTACGCGGGCTGGACTACTACACCCGCACCACCTACGAGTTCGACCACCCTCTGCTGGGCGCCCAGTCGGGCATCGGCGGCGGCGGGCGGTACGACGGCCTCTCGGAGGACATCGGCGGACCCCCGCTGCCGGGCATCGGCTTCGGCCTGGGCCTGGACCGCACGATCCTGGCTCTGGAGGCGGAGTCGCCCGGCGAGGGTGCCGGGTTCGCCGCCCCGCCCCGCTGCGAGGTCTTCGGCGTCGCGCTCGGTGAGGAAGCCGAGCGCAAGCTGTTCGCCTTGACCGCCGAGTTCCGCCGGGCCGGGATCGCCGCGGACATGGCGTACGGAGGCAAGAAGCTCAAGGGCGCCATGAAGGACGCCGACCGTTCGGGGGCCGCCTATGCCGTGATCCTCGGCGAGCGAGATATCGCCGCCGGGTCCGTCCAGCTCAAGGACCTGGCGGCGGGCGACCAGACCGCCGTACCACTCACCGAGATCACTTCGACGTTGAAGGAAAGGCTTTCACGATGATCCGCTCGCACGAGGCGGGGACGCTCCGCAGGGAGCACGCCGGGCAGCAGGTGACGCTGGCCGGCTGGGTCGCCCGGCGCCGGGACCACGGCGGCGTCACGTTCATCGACCTGCGGGACGCCTCGGGCACCGCCCAGGTCGTCTTCCGCGAGGAGGACACCGCGCACGACCTCCGTTCGGAGTTCTGCGTCCGGATCACCGGTGAGGTTCGGGTCCGCCCGGCGGGCAACGAGAACCCCGAGCTGCCCACCGGCGAGATCGAGGTCGCGGCGGCCGAGATCGAGGTGCTCTCGGAGGCCGCGCCGCTGCCGTTCCCGATCGAGGGCGACGTCAACGTCAACGAGGAGGTCCGGCTCAAGTACCGCTACCTCGACATCCGGCGTGACGCGGTGGCCAGGGCGATGCGCATCCGCTCCGAGGGAGCGTTCCTGGTCCACGAGGTCATGCGCGAGCATGACTTCCTCAACGTCGAGACCCCCACGCTCACGCGCTCCACCCCCGAGGGCGCCCGCGACTTCGTGGTGCCGGTGCGCCTCAAGCCGGGCCACTGGTACGCACTCCCCCAGTCCCCGCAGTTGTTCAAGCAGCTGCTCATGGTCGGCGGCCTGGAGCGCTACTACCAGATCGCCCGCTGCTACCGGGACGAGGACTTCCGCGCCGACCGGCAGCCGGAGTTCACCCAGATCGACATCGAGATGTCGTTCGCCGAGCAGGACGACGTCCTGAAGGTCGGCGAGGACCTGGTGGCGCGGCTGTGGAAGGAGATCGCCGGCTACGAGATCCCGCGGCCGATCCCCCACATGACCTACGCCGACGCGATGTCGCGGTTCGGGTCGGACAAGCCCGACCTGCGATTCGGCAACGAGCTGACCGACATGACCGAATACTTCGCGGGCACCTCGTTCCGGGTCTTCCAGGCCCAGTACGTGGGCGCGGTCGTGATGCCGGGCGGCGCGTCCCAGACCCGTAAGGAGCTGGACGCCTGGCAGGACTGGGCCAAGGCGCGCGGCGCCCGTGGCCTGGCGTACGTGCTGCTCCAGGAGGACGGCACGCTCGGCGGCCCGGTCGCCAAGAACCTGTCCGACGAGGAGAAGGCAGGCCTGGCCGAAAAGGTCGGGGCGAAGCCCGGCGACGCGGTCTTCTTCGGCGCGGGCGTCCCGCACTCCACCCGCGAGCTGCTCGGCGCCGCCCGGCTGGAGATCGGCCGCCGCTGCGGCCTGATCGACGAGTCCGCCTGGGCCTTCGTCTGGATCGTGGACGCGCCGATCTTCGAGGCCGTCCACGACGAGAAGGGCGAGCGGATCGGCTGGACGTCGGTGCACCACCCGTTCACCTCTCCCAAGCCCGAGTACGCCGACGACTTCCAGGACCGGCCGGGCGAAGCCCTCGCCAACGCCTACGACATCGTCTGCAACGGCAACGAGATCGGCGGCGGTTCGATCCGTATCCACCGCGCCGAGATGCAGCAGCGCGTCTTCGACGTGCTGGGGCTGTCCAAGGAGGAGGCGGAGTCCAAGTTCGGCTTCCTGCTGGAGGCGTTCAAGTTCGGCCCGCCGCCCCACGGCGGTATCGCCTTCGGCTGGGACCGCATGGTCATGCTGCTGGCCGGCCAGGACTCGATCCGCGACGTGATCGCCTTCCCGAAGGCCGCGTCCGGTTACGACCCGCTGACCGCCGCGCCCACACCGATCACCGAGCAGCAGCGCAAGGAGGCCGGGGTCGACGTGATCCCCGGCGAGGACGAGGAGGCCGCGGAGGCCTGATCCTCCTGCGCGGCTCAGAACGATCAGGCGGGCCCTGCATCCTTGACGGGTGCAGGGCTCGCTCGTTCACCGGAAAGTCGCCGTATGGACGTTTCAGAGCCGTACAGGACGGGTAGAGCCGCGCGACTTGGGACGGTTTCCGGGATGCTGCGGCGCGGTTCAGCGGTGGTGCCGGCTGGTTGTGCCGCTCAGCGGTTGGTGCCGCTGGTGACGCGGTAGACGTCGTACACGCCGTCGATCGAGCGCACGGCCTTGAGGACGTGGCCCAGATGCTTGGGGTCGCCCATCTCGAAGGTGAAGCGGCTGACCGCGACCCGGTCGCGGGTGGTGGTGACCGAGGCCGACAGGATGTTGACGTGCTGGTCGGAGAGGACCCGGGTGACGTCCGACAGCAGGCGCGGGCGGTCGAGGGCCTCCACCTGGATGGCCACCAGGAAGACCGAGTCCTCGCCCGGTGACCACTTGACGTCGATCAGCCGGTCGGGCTGCTCCTTCAGCTGGGCCACGTTGACGCAGTCGGCGCGGTGCACCGAGACGCCGTGACCGCGGGTCACGAAGCCGACGATGTCGTCACCGGGCACCGGGGTGCAGCAGCGCGAGAGCCGTACCCAGACGTCCGAGTCGCCTGCGACGACGACGCCGGGGTCGCCGGTGGACCGCGTCCGCTTGCGCCTGGTCGGCAGCGCGATCTCGGCGAGGTCCTCCTCGGCGCTCTCGACCCCGCCGAGCGCCTCCACCAGGCGATGGACGACGTTCTGCGCGGAGACGTGGCTCTCGCCCACCGCCGCGTACAGCGACGACACGTCCGGATAGCGCATGTCGCGGGCGAGGGCGAGCAGCGCCTCTCCGGACATCATGCGCTGGAGCGGCATGTTCTGCTTGCGCATCGCGCGGGCGATCGACTCCTTGCCGGACTCGATCGCGGTGTCCCGGCGCTCCTTGGAGAACCAGTGCTTGATCTTGTTGCGGGCACGCGCGCTCTTGACGAAGTTGAGCCAGTCGCGGCTGGGCCCGGCGTCGGGAGACTTGGAGGTGAAGACCTCGACGGTGTCGCCGTTGTCGAGGGTGGACTCGAGCGGGACGAGGCGCCCGTTGACCCGGGCGCCGATACATCGGTACCCGACCTCGGTGTGGATGGCGAACGCGAAGTCGACCGGCGTGGCGCCCTGGGGCAGCGCGATGACGTCGCCCTTGGGGGTGAAGACGAAGACCTCCGACACCGACAGGTCGAAGCGCAGCGACTCCAGGAACTCGGCCGGATCGGCCGTCTCCTTCTGCCAGTCGAGCAGCTGGCGCAGCCACTGCATGTCGGCGGCCTTGCGGCCGGCGACCGTCTCTTCCTTGTACTTCCAGTGCGCGGCGACGCCGTACTCGGCCCGGCGGTGCATGCCCCAGGTGCGGATCTGCAGCTCGACCGGCTTGCCCTCGGGACCTATCACCGTCGTGTGCAGCGACTGGTACATGTTGAACTTCGGCATCGCGATGTAGTCCTTGAACCGGCCGGGGACCGGGTTCCACCGCGCGTGGATCGAGCCGAGGGCGGCATAGCAGTCGCGGACGCTGTCGACGAGGACCCGGATGCCGACCAGGTCATAGATGTCGTCGAAGCTGACATCGCGGGCGATCATCTTCTGGTAGATCGAGTAGTAGTGCTTGGGCCGGCCGGTCACCGTCGCCTTGATCCGGGCGTCGCGCAGGTCGGTCGACACGTTCTCGATCACGTCTTGGAGGAACACGTCGCGGCGCGGGGCCCGCTCGGAGACCAGCCGGGCGATCTCGTCGAACCGCTTGGGGTAGAGCGTGGCGAAGGAGAGATCCTCCAGCTCCCACTTGAGCGTGTTCATGCCGAGCCGGTGGGCCAGCGGCGCGAAGACCTCAAGGGTCTCGCGGGCCTTCTTCTCCTGCTTGTGCCGGGGCATGTAGCGCAGCGTGCGCATGTTGTGCAGCCGGTCGGCGAGCTTGATCACCAGGACCCGGATGTCGCGGGCCATCGCGACGACCATCTTGCGCACGGTCTCGGCCTCGGCGGCCTCGCCGTACTTGACCTTGTCGAGCTTGGTGACGCCGTCGACCAGCGCGGCGATCTCGTCGCCGAAGTCGGCGCGCAGTTCGTCGAGGGTGTAGGGGGTGTCCTCGACGGTGTCGTGCAGCAGCGCGCCGCACAGGGTCTCGGTGTTCATGCCGAGCTCGGCGAGGATGGTGGCGACCGCAAGCGGATGGGTGATGTAGGGGTCGCCGCTCTTGCGCTTCTGGTCACGGTGATAGTGCGCCGCGACGTCGTAGGCGCGCTCGATGAGGCGCAGGTCCGCTTTGGGATGGGTGTTGCGGACCGTCTTGATCAGTGGTTCGAGTACCGGGTTCATAGCGGGGCCGCGCTGGGCGCCCAACCTGGCGAGCCTACGGCGCACCCGGGCGGCAGACGGTGGGATCGTGGCCGGTGTCGGCCTGGACGTGTTGGCGGGTTGGACCGGAGCGGGTGGAGTCGTGGCGGGAGCCGCCTGGCTCGTGCCTGCGGGGCTCCTGCCTGCCGGCCTCTCTTCTGCGTCCTTGGCCGCTTTGGCCGCGGGCTTCCTGGTCGGCGCCTCGGCGCCGGGCGTCTGCTTCTCGGGGGCCTGTTTCTCGGGGGCCGGCTTCGTGGAAGGCTGCTTGTCGGCAGTCTGCTTCTCGTCGCGCCCGGCCGGCCCGGCCGCAGCATCCGGCCGCGCGTGCCCCGGCTCCGCGGCGTGCTCCACCGCGGCGTCGGTCACCGCGTCGGTCGATACCACCTCACCGGGCACTCAGCCTCCCCTGACATGTGGGCGCCGTATCTCGCCAGTGTATCCGGCACCCTTTTGGTGCTAGACCGTAACCAGCGAATGGACGTCCAGATTCCCCAGTTTGTCCCGTCCGTGAAGGAACGAGAGCTCCATCAGGACCGACAGCCCGACGACGTACCCGCCGCCACGCCGCACCAGTTCCGCGGCCGCCCGGGCCGTTCCCCCGGTGGCCAGCACGTCGTCGACGATCAGCACCCGCTCGCCGGGCGCGAACGCGTCGACGTGCACCTCGATCGTTTCCGTCCCGTACTCGAGATCATAGGTCTCTTCGTACGCTTGCGCGGGCAACTTTCCCTTCTTCCGCACCGGGACGAAGCCCGCGCCGAAGTGGTAGGCCACCGGGGCGGCCAGGATGAACCCGCGCGCCTCGATGCCGACGATCTTGTCGATGGTGCCGCGGCCGTGGTGGTTGACGATGGTGTCCACCACGCCGGCGAAGGCCACGTGATCGGCCAGCAGCGGGGTGATGTCCTTGAACAACACGCCCGCCTTGGGGTAGTCGGGCACGTCGCGGATCCGGTCCCGGATCAGCTTGTCGAGGTCCACTGCTCTGCTCCCTGATCATGGAACCGCGCCCCCTCCCGACGGCGTGTCGGAGGAGGGCGCGGTCCAGGGTGATTCGTGTCACTTACCCCGGCGTTGCTGCCGGCTGCCCCGCTTGGGCTGCTGGCGTGGCCCCTGCTGGACCACCTTGCGGACGGTCACGCCCGCGGGCGTCGCAGCGGTGCCGGCTTTGGGCGCCGTGTCGGTGTCACCGGCGTCGCCCTCGTCGTCGACCACCGTCTCGGCGACCTTGGCCGCCTTGGCCTGCCGCTTGGTGCTGCTCTCGCGCCGGGCGATGTTCTCGCGCAGCTGCTTGAACTTCGGCTCGCGCTCCTTGAGCTGGACCAGCAGAGGCGTGGCCACACAGATCGAGGAGTACGTACCGACGATCATGCCGACGAACAACGACAGCGACAGGTCCTTCAGCGTGCCCGCGCCGAACAGCGTGGTGCCGATGAACAGGATCGCCGCGACCGGCAGGATCGCGACCAGCGAGGTGTTGAGCGAGCGGACCAGCGTGCTGCTGAGCGCCTGGTTCGCCGCCTCGCTGTAGGTGATCTTGGACGTGGGGCCGAGCGGCTTGGTCACTTCCTTGATCATGTCGAACACCACGACGGCGTCGTACAGCGAGTAACCGAGGATCGTCAGGAAGCCCAGCAGCGTGGCCGGGGTGACCTCGAAGCCGGACCAGGCATAGATGCCGGCGGTGATGACCAGGTCGTGGACCAGCGCCACGACCGCCGCCACCGCCATCCGCCATTCGAACGCCACCGACAGATACGCGATGATCAAGACCATGAACACCGCGAGGGCCTGCCAGGCCTTCTTGGAGATCTCACCGCCCCAGGTCGGCCCGACCACCTGGGTGGTGATCGAGTTCGCTGAGACGTCCAGCTCCTTGGAGACGTTCTGCTTGACCTGGGTGACCTGGCCGGAGGTCAGGCTCTCGGTGGTCACCCGCCAGTCGCCGCCGGCCTTCTGCACCTTGGTCTCGCCGTGCACGCCGCCGCCGGCGACGGCCGAGCGGACCTCCTCGATGGAGGCGCTGGACGCCGGGATGGTGAAGACGGAGCCGCCCCTGAACTCGACACCGAAGTTGAGTCCCTGGACCAGCAGCCCCGCGATGGAGATGATCAGCAGCAGGCCGGAGATGGAGTACCAGAGCTTCGGCCGGCCGACGATGTCGGCGCTGACCTCGCCACCGTAGAACCTTGAGAAGACGGAGCGCGTGGACATCAGGCCTCCTGGCTCTTCGGAAGGGGAGCGGTGGTGCCGCCGCGGCGCAACCGGCCCGGGCTGAGGCCGGACAGCCGGTGGCCCTTGCCGAAGAACCGCGTCCTCGACAGCAGCGCCACCAGCGGCTTGGTGAAGAAGAACACCACCACGACGTCGATCAGCGTGGTGAGCCCCATGGCGAACGCGAAGCCCCGGACCCCGCCGACCGCCAGGAAGTAGAGCACCACGGCCGCCAGGAACGTGACCGCGTCGGCGACCAGGATGGTGCGCCGCGCCCGCTTCCAGGCGCTCTCGATCGAGGGCCGCAGCGTTCTCCCGGCTCTCAGTTCGTCCCGCAGTCGTTCGAAGTAGACGATGAACGAGTCGGCGGTGATACCGATCGAGACGATGAGACCGATGATGTGCGGCAGCGAGAGCCGGAAGCCCATGCCCTCACCGAGGATGACCACCGAGACATAGGTGATGGCCGCGGCCACCACGAGGCTGGACACCGCCACGAGCCCGAGGCCCTGGTAGTAGATCATGCAGTAGAGCACCACCAGCGCGAGACCGATGGCGCCGGCGATCAGGCCGCCGCGCAGCTGGTCCGAGCCCAGTGTCGAGGACACCTCGTCGATGGAGCTCTGCGTGAACTCCAGCGGCAGCGCACCGTACTTGAGCACGTTGGCCAGGTCGTCGGCGTACGTCTGGGTGAAGCTGTCGGGCGGGCCGAAGATGCTGGCGGTGCCGCCCGTGATCGCGCCGTTGTCGATGCTCGGCGCCGAGACGACCTGCCCGTCCAGCACGATCGCGACCTGGCGCTGCGGGGTGCCCTGCGGCGCCTTGAAGGCGTCGCTCGTCACCGCGGCGAACTCCCTGGAGCCCTGCGACTTGAACTTGATCGCCACGGTCCAGCTGGACTGACCCTGCTGGGGGTCCGGCGGCATGGCGTTCGCGTCGGAGACCTGGGTGCCCTGGACCCGTACCGGCCCGAGGATGTACTTGCCGTTGCCGTCCTGGTCACACGCCGCGACCCACTTCTTGTTCGGGTCGTTGGAGCCGGGCGCGGTGGTCCCGTTGGGCGAGCAGACCAGCTTCTTGTACTGGTCGATGACGGCCTTGTCATCGATGCCGGAGAAGTCCTCCTGGCCGCCGAGGTCCGGCGGCAGGCTCGGCACCTCCGACGGGTTGGGCGAGGGAGTCCCCGACGGGGTCGCCGAGGGGCTCGCCTTGCCCGTGCCGGACGGCGTGGGCGTGGGCGCCGACAGGGCCTCCGACAGCGCGCGGCCACGCGGGGTCGCCGAGGAGGACGGCTTGGCCCCCGGCTTGGGCGAGGTGCTCCCGGTCGCCTTCGGCGACGGGCTCCCGCTGGCCTTGCCCGTCGGGCTGGCCGACGGGCTGCCCGTCGGGAGCGGCTGCGTCGGCTGGGGCGTGCCGGCCCCCACCACGTAGACCTGGCGGAACTGCAGCTTGGCGGTCTTGCCGATGGTGTCGACGACCTGCTGCTGACCTTCGCCGGGCACGCTCACCACGATGTTGTTGCTGCCCTGCTTGTTGACCTCCGCGTCGGACACGCCCAGGCCGTTCACCCGCTGGGTGATGATCTTCACGGCCTGGTCCATCTGACTGGCCGGCGGATTCTTGCCCGCCTCGGTCTTGGCGGTGAGCGTCACCGTCGTGCCGCCGGCGAGGTCGAGCCCCAGTTTCGGGGTGCTCCTCCCCTGGAGGAACATGACCCCGGTCAGGGCCACCATGACCGCGAGCAACCCGAGGAGCGTGCGCGCGGGATTGGGAATGCTGCTACGAGGCGGAGCCACTGGTCGTCTTACTTCCCGTCTTCAAATCGTTGCCTGCGCGCCGTCAGGCCGAGGGCTTCTCCGTCGAGGAGGCCTTGGCCGCGGGCTTCGACTCGGCGTCGTCCGGCGCCTCGTCGGCGACGTCCTTGTCGTCCTTGGACAGATCGATCGAGTCACCGGCGGGCTTGCCGTCCTCGTCGCCGTCCTCGGTGTCCTCGGTTTCGTCGAGTTCGTCGGCCTCGTCGTCCTTGACGACGTTCATGATGGCCTGCTTGACGAACCGGGCCTCGACACCCGGGGCGATCTCCAGGACCAGCCCGTCGTCGTCGGTGGCCACCACGGTCGCGTACATGCCGCTCGTGGTGACGACACGGGCGCCGGGCTCGATGGAGCTCTGCATCTGCAGCTGCTCCTTGCGGCGCTTGCTCTGCGGCCTGATCAACAAGAAGTAGAAGACCAGGGGCACGGCGAGGAGAAGCAGCAGATTGAAGGCTCCGCCGCCGCCACCGTTCGCCGCAATAATCATGTTGCCGCCCATTGCTGGGGCTTCCTTCCGATGTGATGTGCTCCAGCCTGTCGCCAGAATGGCTTTCACGCACGGGAACCGCCGGCTGGAAGACGGTGACCAAGTCCCGGAGTCTAGAGAGTACGCGAGAGCCCGGCAACGACGTGACGACCGGCGGCGCCGGGAAGTTCCCAACCCGTTACTCCATGCCCGCCGTGCTGTGACCGCAGGGCCGGGCGGCTACTCCGGATCTTCGTCGATCTCGAAGAGGACGCCCGCCATCGGGGAGGTGGGCGGGGGCGTCAAGCCCAGGTGGGCCCAGGCCGCCGGAGTGGCGATGCGGCCGCGGGGAGTGCGGGCCAGCAAGCCCTGGCGGACGAGGAAGGGCTCCGCCACGACCTCGACGGTCTCGGGCTCCTCCCCCACCGAGACCGCCAGGGTCGAAAGCCCCACCGGCCCCCCGCCGAACTTGCGCATCAGGGAGCTCAGCACGGCCCGGTCGAGCCGGTCCAAGCCGCGTTCGTCCACCTCGTACAGGGTGAGCGCGGCCCGGGCCAGCTCAAGGGTGATCGCTCCGTCGGCGCGGACCTCGGCGAAGTCGCGTACGCGGCGCAGCAGGCGGTTGGCGATGCGGGGGGTGCCGCGGGAACGGCCGGCCACCTCGGCGGCGGCGTCGCCGGAGATCTCCACGCCCAGCAGGCGGGCGGACCGTTTGACGATCACCTCCAGCTCGGCGGGCTCGTAGAAGTCCATGTGCGCGACGAAGCCGAACCTGTCGCGGAGCGGGCCGGGGAGCATGCCGGCCCGGGTGGTGGCGCCCACGAGGGTGAACGGCGCGATGTCCAGCGGGATCGCGGTCGCGCCGGGCCCCTTGCCGACCACGACGTCGACGCGGAAGTCCTCCATCGCCATGTAGAGCATCTCTTCGGCGGGACGGGCCATCCGGTGGATCTCGTCCAGGAACAGCACCTCACCCTCGGCCAGCGTGGACAGGACCGCCGCCAGGTCGCCCGCCCGCTCGATCGCCGGGCCGGAGGAGATGCGCAGCGGCGCGTTCAGCTCCGCCGCGATGATCATGGCCAGGGTGGTCTTGCCGAGCCCGGGCCCGCCGGAGAGCAGCACGTGATCGGGTGTCCGGCCGCGCCGGAGGGCGCTGTGCAGGACCAGGGAGAGCTGCTCGCGGACGCGTTCCTGGCCGATGAAGTCATCGAGCTTCTTGGGCCGGAGGGCGGCCTCGATGACCTGCTCCTCGGGCCCGTCCGCATCGGCCGACACGAGCCGTTCCTCCCCACTCATGGCTTCGCTCCGCTGCTCGCGTCCGCCACTACCTGCTCAGCTTCTTGAGCGCGGCCTTGAGCAAGGCCGGGACGGGCGGGGTCTCGCCGCCATCAAGATCGGCGGCGACGGCGTCCACGGCCGCGTCGGCGTCCCTGGCCGACCAGCCGAGGTTGATCAGACCGGCCTGGACCTGGTCGCGCCAGACCTCGGTGCGGACGGGCGCGCGGACGTCGTCGGCATCGCCGATCGGGCCGCCCAGGCGGTCCCGGAGTTCGAGGACGATGCGCTGGGCGCCCTTCTTGCCGATGCCGGGGACCTTGGTGAGCGCGGTCAGGTCCTCGGTGGACACCGCACGCCGCAGGGCGTTGGGCGTGTGCACGGCGAGCATGGCGAGGGCCAGCCGGGGGCCCACGCCGCTCGCGGTCTGGAGGAGCTCGAAGACCGACCGCTCATCCTCGTCCGCGAAGCCGAAGAGCGTCAGCGAGTCCTCGCGGACGACCAGGGAGGTCGGCACCTGCGCCTGGTCACCGACCCGCAGCCCGGCGAGCGTGGCGGGCGTGCACTGCACGGCGAAGCCGACCCCGCCGACATCCACCACGGCTCCGTCCGGTCCGGCGGCGGCCACCCGGCCGCTGACGAAGGCGATCAATCTCCGGTCCTTCCTGTCGTACGCGCGGCAAGCCGTGCCGCGTCGATCCGGGCCTGCGCACCGCCGCGCCAGACGTGGCAGATGGCCAGCGCCAGTGCGTCGGCGGCGTCGGCGGGTTTGGGAGGGGCGTCCAGGCGCAGCAGGCGGGTGACCATCGCGGTCACCTGGGCCTTGTCGGCGCGCCCGTTGCCGGTGATGGCGGCCTTGGCCTCGCTGGGCGTGTGCATGGCGACCGGGATGCCGCGGCGGGCGGCGCAGACCATGGCGATGCCCGCGGCCTGCGCGGTGCCCATGACCGTGCGCACGTTGTGCTGGGCGAACACGCGTTCGACGGCGACGGCGTCCGGTTGCAGCTCGTCCAGCAGGGCCTCAAGGCCGAGCTCGATGCCGAGCAGCCGGGTGGCGATGTCGTCGTCCGGGCTGGTCCGGACGACGTCCACGCTCACCAGCCGCAGCGGCTTGCCGGGGGCACCCTCCACGACGCCGACACCGCATCTGGTGAGCCCCGGGTCCACTCCCAGCACCCGCACGGCCCACCCCTTCGATCATTTGTTCGGCAATCGCCAACGGTACCGAAACAGCATGGCACCGGCACGCAAGTGGCGCGTCGTGTCCCTGCCGGTCAAAGGTAGCCGCCGGTCAGAAGTAGTCGAGCGGCTGGGCTGCGAACGCCGCGGAGATGACGGAAGCCGCCGTCCCCGGCTGCGGGGCGGCGGCTTCCGTCGGACGTGGGACGCCGGTCAGGCGTCGATCTTCTCCATGACCTCGTCCGTCACGTCGAAGTTGGCGTAGACCTCCTGGACGTCGTCGCTGTCCTCCAGCGCGTCGAGCAGGCGGAACACCTTGCGGGCGTTGTCCTCGTCGAGCGGCACCGACATGGTCGGCAGGAACTTGCTCTCCGCCGAGTCGTAGTCGATGCCCGCGTCCTTGAGCGCGGTGCGGACGGCGACCAGGTCACCGGCCTCGCAGACGACCTCGAAGCTCTCGCCCAGGTCGTTGACCTCCTCCGCGCCGGCGTCGAGGACGGCCATCATCACGTCGTCCTCGTTCGTCCCCTCCTTGGGCACGATCACGACGCCCTTGCGGTTGAACATGTACGACACCGAGCCCGGATCGGCCAGGGAGCCGCCGTTGCGGGTGAGCCCGACGCGGACCTCGGAGGCGGCGCGGTTGCGGTTGTCGGTGAGGCACTCGATGAGCACCGCGACCCCGCCGGGCGCGTAACCCTCGTACATGATGGTCTGCCACTCGGCGCCGCCGGCCTCCTCACCGGCGCCGCGCTTGCGCGCGCGCTCGATGTTGTCGCTGGGGACCGAGCTCTTCTTCGCCTTGTAGATGGCGTCGTACAGCGTCGGGTTGGCCTCGGGGTCACCGCCGCCGGTGCGGGCCGCCACCTCGATGTTCTTGATCAGCTTGGCGAAGAGCTTGCCCCGCTTGGCGTCGAGGGCCGCCTTCTTGTGCTTGGTCGTCGCCCATTTGGAATGGCCGGACATCTGTCAATCCTCCTGCTCCGTCGCCCGGCGCACCATATCGGCGAAGTAGTGGTGCACGCGGAAGTCGCCCGTCAGCTCCGGGTGGAACGCGGTCGCCATGAGACGGCCCTGACGGACGGCGACGATCCTACCGGCGTTGGAACCGGTCTCGGCGCGGCCGAGCACCTCGACGCCGGCGCCGACCGACTCGACCCATGGGGCCCGGATGAAAACGGCGTGGTAGGGCTCGTCGGCGATGCCGCTGAGCCGCACGTCGGACTCGAACGAGTCGACCTGGCGGCCGAAGGCGTTGCGGCGCACCGTCATGTCGATGCCGCCGACGGTCTCCTGGCCCTCGATGCCGTCCCGGATCCGGTCGGCCAGCATGATCATGCCGGCGCACGATCCGTACGCGGGCATGCCGGCCTCGATCCGCTTGCGCAGCGGGTCGAGCAGGTCGAAGGCGCGGGCCAGCTTCCACATCGTGGTGGACTCGCCGCCGGGGAGGACCAGCGCGTCGACGCGCTCCAGCTCCTCGGGCCGGCGGACCGAGCGGGTCCGCGCCCCCGCCGCCTCCAGGGCCCGCGCGTGCTCACGCACGTCGCCCTGCAGAGCGAGCACACCGATCTCGGGCGCAGCAGTCACCAGTGAAAACCTTCCGGGGAGTCGGCTGGGGGTCGCCTCGGGGGGCCGTTCACAACCCTAGACGCTCCTTACAACGCCCCGGCACCTGCCGGAGCTTCCCTAGCCGAGCTTGAACCGGCGCAGTGGAAGCTCCATCGGCAGGAAACCGTCGGGTCCGCGCTCGGCCAGGTGGCGGCCGAACATGTGCCGCTCGGCGAGCGCCAGGCCGAACTGCTCCGGATCGAACGGCAGCGGCACGTCGTCGGCGCCCTCGTCGATCGCCTGCCAGAAGGGGCGTTCGGCGGCCAGCCGGGGCCCCTGGTCGACGACCACGCCGTCCTCCGCGGTCACGAACACGTCGCGGCGCAGCTCGCCGGCCTCGTACCAGCGGAACCAGCACCCGGAGATCACGCTGTGCAGCACGAGCACGCCGCAGTTGGCCCCCGGCAGGGCCGCGGCGGCCGTGTCGGCGATCCGGCGGGCGTCGTCGTCCAGGCAGAACAGGCGCCGGTCGCACAGCAGCAGGGCGCGGTCGAACACGCCCACGAACAGCTCGTCCTCGTACGGCCAGAGCGCGAAGTCCAGCACGGTGTCGCCGGTCTCCACGAGGGAGGCAGCCGGATAGAGCCCGCGCGCCATGCTCGCCGCCGCCTCCGGGTCTGCTACCAGCCCCGGCCTGAACACCTTGCCCGGCTCACCGTCGCTCGCGCAGGCCAGCGCCACGGACCACCCCATGCTCGTCCCCTCCTGCGGCCGCCCGACGGGCCCGCCCGCCCCTCGATCCGGCCGCGGCCAGCGTAATCCTTCAAATGGCGGCTGTGGAGGGGCAGCGAAAAGTAACCACCCGGTCACCAGACCGGGTGGTTTCCCTCTCCATCCGCTCTGCCCGCCTGCCGCCGTCTACCAGCCGCGGTGCGCGAACTTCTGATCTTCGCCCAGCGAGGCGACGTTGATGCCGACCATCGCGTCGCCCAGGCCGCGCGACACCTTGGCGATCACGTCCGGGTCGTCGTGGAACGTGGTGGCCTTGACGATGGCCTCGGCGCGCTGCGCGGGGTTGCCGGACTTGAAGATGCCCGAGCCGACGAACACGCCCTCGGCGCCCAGCTGCATCATCATCGCCGCGTCGGCGGGGGTGGCGATGCCGCCGGCGGTGAACATCACGACCGGCAGCTTGCCGGCCTGAGCCACCTCCTTGACCAGCTCGTACGGGGCCTGCAGCTCCTTGGCGGCCACGAACAGCTCGTCCTCGGGCAACGTCTGCAGCCGCCGGATCTCGCCGCGGATCTGGCGCATGTGGGTGGTGGCGTTGGAGACGTCTCCGGTGCCGGCCTCGCCCTTGGAGCGGATCATCGCGGCGCCCTCGGTGATGCGGCGCAGCGCCTCGCCGAGGTTGGTGGCGCCGCACACGAACGGCACGGTGAAGGCCCACTTGTCGATGTGGTTGGCGTAGTCGGCCGGGGTCAGCACCTCGGACTCGTCGACATAGTCGACACCGAGGGCCTGCAGCACCTGGGCCTCGACGAAGTGGCCGATGCGGGCCTTGGCCATGACCGGGATCGAGACGGCGCCGATGATGCCCTCGACCATGTCGGGGTCGCTCATGCGGGAGATGCCGCCCTCGGCACGGATGTCGGCGGGCACCCGCTCCAGCGCCATGACGGCGACCGCCCCGGCGTCCTCAGCGATCTTGGCCTGCTCGGGCGTGACGACGTCCATGATCACGCCGCCCTTGAGCATCTCCGCCATGCCGCGCTTGACCCGGGCGGTCCCGGTCGCGGGCGCGGTGTTGTCGGGAGCGGGACTGGAAGTGGACACGGCATTCCTCACATGAACGTACAACGGGACAACTTCCATGATATTGCCTGCTCTCACCCCGTCTCGACCCGGCAGAGTGTCAGCAACCAGGCATGGCGCCTTACGGCATGTAGGGCGTACGGCAATGTAGGGCTTACGGCATGTAGGGCTTGCCGTCGTTGACCAGCGCGACCCAGACCTGGCCGGGGGCGAAGGTCATCGGCTTGCCGTCGGCGGTGGTGAAGGTCGTGCCCTTGCCCTCGGACGGCCGTGACCACTTGGCGTCGTAGGCCTTGCCGTCGCGCAGGACCAGGGCCCGGCCGGTCCCGGTGGTCTTGATCAACGGGGTGTACGCGCCGAGCACGTCGCGGAACTGCGACCGCCCGGTCTTGGCGTACTGGATGACGACGGTCTGCCCGCCGAGCCGCCCTCCCTCGCGGGCCGTGTCGGGACTGCCGTTGTACGAGGCCAGCCAGCGCTTCTGCTTCGCCGACCAGGTGAAGCCCATCCGGACGGCCGGCCACCTGGCGGTGTACGACTTCATGGGCCTGCCCCCGGCGGGCGCCGGGCCGAACCGGAAGCCGATGTCGCGCGGCCCGGTGGCCTTCGGCGCCTGCTTGAGCAGGTCCTTGGGGTCGGCGTAGAGGTTGTACGGGATCGGCTTCGGCCCCCAGCGGACGTAGGAGCTGCCACCGTTGTCCTGCGAGATGTCGTAGACCGGCGACTTGCGGATGTACTTCTTCATCTTCGGCTGGACACCGGAGAAGGCGAAAGCCGGCCTGCCGAACTGCGGCAGGATGTGCATGTCGGAGATGCGCGCGCTGCGGACCGGGCCCACCCTGCGGGGCAGTTTGGACGAGTAGACCGCCATGAGACGCGTCTCACCGCCCTCGACCTGCTCGATGTAGACGATGTCGGCGGCCGAGACACCGCTCTGCGGCATGGCGTTGCGGGTGTTCTCGATCTTCACGGCCAGCACCGGGTTCTTCAGCCCCGACCTGCCGCCGGTGAAGGGATGGGTGGTGGGCGGAGGGCTCGCGCTGGACGGGGCGCCGGGGACGCCGGGAGCACCGGGCGGAGCGGCTTGTGCGGGCTTGTCCGAGCCAGAGCAGCCCGCAAGCGAGCCGCCGAGCGCGACCACCCCGAGTACCGCCGCCGTCCTCCCACGGACGATCCCGTTCCATGCGTTTCGCACCATTCACCCCTTCTCTGGTGACCCGCCAGAGGTTAGCGAACTCTCGTGAATGTCAAGACATACTCGACCCGGGGGGTGATCGGTTCAGAGTCTGGGCGGGTCGTCGTCGATCTCGAAGAAACCCGGCACGGGCGCCCGGCCCGCCAGCGGCAGCACCCTGATCAGGAGCTTACGCCGCGCGATCCGCGCCGCGGCGACCGCGTCGTTGTAGAAACTGCGCGCGTAGGCCACCTTGGCGGCCGCGGCGCCGAGCTCCTCCAGAACGGCCTCCCCGTCACCCTTGGCCTCCAGGGTGGCCGCGAAGTCGGGCTGGTCGACCACCGCTCGCAGCGCCCTCGACAGGTCGCTTTCGGCGAACTCCCGGTTGTCGGCGTCGGCGGTCCGGGCCTCGTGCGCGGCGGTGGCCAGGACCAGGCTGGTCGCCGGATCCAGCAGATGCGAGGCGGCCAGTTCCAGGGAGACGGCCGCCCGCCGCACCAGCGCCGCGTCCAGGGCGGCGCGGGCGGTCTCCACCCGGACGTGCAGCCGGTCCAGCCTGGTCGCGCGCCAGGAGACGTACACGCCGATCAGGAAGAGGACGGCGACCCAGAACAGCACATCGACGATCCAGTCGGGGAACATCAGACCACTCCTCAGGCGCCGACGCCGGACTCGACCACGCCGGAACCGCCGAGGGCGACCGTCTCGTACACCCGCACCACGTCACGCGCCACCGACGACCAGTCGTAGGCGCGGACCGCCGCGCGCGCCTCGGCCGACAGGTGCTTGCGCCGCGCCGGGTCGTCCAGCAGCTCCCCCGCCGCCGCGGCGAGCGCCACGTGGTCACCGACGGGGAACAGCGCCCCCGCCCGGCCGCCCAGCAGCACCCGGTCGAACGCCTCGATGTCGCTGGCCAGGATCGGCGCGCCCGCCGACATGGCCTCGGCCAGCACGATGCCGAAGCTCTCGCCGCCCAGGTTGGGCGCCACGAAGACGTCCACGGAGTGGTAGGCGCGGATCTTGTCCTCCTCGCTCACCATCCCCAGCATCATGACCCGGTCGCGCAACTCCGGCGACACCTTGGCGATCGCGTCGTCGGCGTCGCCCGGCCCGGCGACCAGCAGCCGCAGACCGGGACGTTCACGGCCGAGGATCTCGAACGCGCGCAGCAGCACCGGCAGGCCCTTGCGCGGCTCGTCCATCCGGCCGAGGAACCCGAGCGTGCCGTCCCCCGACCGGCTCGGGTCGCCCTCACGCGTCGCTGTGGCGGGCCGGCCCCCCACACCCCCCGTGGCGTGCGGGCGGCTTCGCCGATGGTCACCTTCAATTCGCCCCGGCCACCCGTCCAGCGGCTCGGCCATGGCGTAGCGCTCGGTGGCCACGCCGTTGGGGATCAGGACCGCGTCGCCGCCGAGATGCTCGACGAGCGTCGTGCGGGCGGCCTCGGACACCGCGATCCGGCCGGTGATCTTCTCCAGGGCGCTCTGCAGGATCGGCGCGGTGACCGAGACCACCCTCGACTTCTCGTACGAGGCGTGGAAGGTGCCCACGATCGGGCCGTCCGCCGCCCAGCAGGCCAGGATGCCCAGCGACGGCGCGGCGGGCTCGTGCACGTGCAGCACGTCGAAGCCGCCCTCGTTGACCCAGCGGCGCACGCGTGCCGACGACAGGAAGCCGAAGGCCAGCCGCGCCACCGAGCCGTTGTAGGGCACGGGGACCGCGCGGCCCGCCGACACCGCGTACGGCGGCAGCTTCGCGTCGTCGTCGGCCGGCGTGATCACCGACACGTGGTGGCCGAAGCCGATCAGCGCCTCGGCCAGGTCGCGGATGTGCTGCTGGACGCCGCCGGGGACGTTCCAGGTGTAGGGGCAGACGATCCCGACCTTCACCGGCCGTCCCCCGCCGCGGCCGCGGGCAGGTCCGCCACCCACACCTTCTGCAGCATGTGCCAGTCCTCGGGATGGGCGGCGATCCCCTCCTGGAAGGCGTGCGCGAGCTCCTGGGTCATGACCTGGATCTTCTCCTGTCTGACGCCCTCGGCGGGAACGGGGATCTCCTCGTGGACCCTCGCTCCCCAGTAGTCGCCCTCGTACCACAGGGTCACCGGGAACAGGGCGGCTCCCGTCTGGATCGCCAGCGCCGCCGACACGGCGGGCATCCGGGCCGTCGAGCCGAAGAACTCGACGTCGATCCCGTTCTCGGTCAGGTCACGGTCGACGACCAGGCAGACCGGCCGGCCGCCGCGGAGCCGCTGGGCCAGCCGCCCGAACGCGGAGGAGCCCTTGTGCGGCAGTACCTCCATACCCAGGCTCTCGCGGAATTCCACGAAACGGTCAAAAAGGGACTCTGGCTTCAGCCGTTCGGCCACCGTGGTGAACGGGTAGCCGCTGTGCACCAGCCATGCCCCTGCCTGCTCGTAGTTGCCCATGTGCGGCAGGGCCAGGACGGCCCCGCGGCCGGAGTCGAGCGTGGCGAACAGCTTCTCGTGGCCGGTCACGCGCATCCGGCCCAGAATGCGCTGCTTGTCGTATTCCGGCAGCCGGAAGACCTCCAGCCAATAGCGGAAGTACGAACGCAGGACCCGCTTGCTCAGGATCCGCACATCGTCGTCGACCGCGTCCTTGCCCAGGACGCGGCAGAGGTTTTTCTCCAGCTGCTTGACGCCCGCGCCGTGCTGGTGCCAGGTGCGATCCGCGAGCGCTGCGAACGCCCCGCGGGCGACGCGCTCGGGTATCTTGCGGACGACCGTCCAGCCCATGGCGTAGGCGGCGTCCATCACCTCGTCCCGGAGGGGCGCCTTCATGCGTGTGACCCTGCCGAGGACTCGTGGTTCTGCGGGGGCCCGGCGGGCTTCTCGGAGTCCCGTGCCTGCTGGTAGACGGTGGCGAAGCGCTGGCCGACGGTGACCGTGCTGAGGACGGCCAGGACCCAGAGCGCCAGCGCCAGGATGTAGGGCACGCCCAAGCCGTCGAACCCTGCGGCCACGAGCGCGACGATGAGCCGTTCGGCACGTTCGGCGATGCCCACGTTGCAGGTGTAGCCGAGCCCCTCGGCGCGGGCCTTGGCGTACGAGACGACGACGCCCGACACGAGGCAGTAGAGCGCGACCGCCGCCAGTGCCTCCTGGTCGTCGCGGTAGAGGCCGATCATCAGCCCGGAGAAGATCGCGGCGTCCGCGACCCGGTCCATCGTGGAGTCCAGGAAGGCGCCGAACTTGGACGTCTTGCCGGTGACCCGGGCGACCGCGCCGTCCAGCATGTCGAAGAGCACGAACGCGGTGATCACCATCGTGCCCCAGAAGAACTCACCGCGGGGGAAGAAACCGAGCGCCCCGGCGGCCACCCCGATGGTCCCGATGACGGTGATGGCGTTGGGCGAGACCCCGGTCCGCGCGACCGCCTGTCCGATGGGGGTCAGGACGCGTCCCAGCGCGGGCCGCACTTTGTTGAGCATCGCCGTCCGTTCTCGTGAAGTCCCTTGAGGGTGTGCGCTGTACGAGGGTGTGCCCGCAGCCGCCACCGCGATGACTCGGGGGGCAGGGCGGCACAGCGCGCCCATCGTAGTGGGCGTGGTCTGCACAGGTGGTCAAGGCGGGGCACTGATCCCGGTTCGCCCGGAAAGAGATGACCATCACTTGAAACTCACCCCTTGTGATCCTGGCCGTCCCGGGAAAAGGTGTTGAACACGGGTGTGACGCCGGTCACGCACGTCGGGCGTACTCCGCCCGTCGGACGACGCCGTTCGGAAGGAGGGGGCCGCCACCGCGCCGCACTCGGCTGGGGCCCCGCACGCCGCCGCGAAGCAAGGCGTGATGGGGAAACCCCGGGGGTCTGGGGGTCGCCCCCCAGAAGAAACAGCCCCGCACGCCGCCGCGAAGCAAGGCGTGATGGGGAAACCCCGGGGGTCTGGGGGTCGCTCCCCAGAGAGGAGGGCCTGGCCATGACGGCCGGGCTCCAACTGCACGCGGGCCCGCACCCGTCGGGCCCGTCCGAGGAGGTAGGCATGGCGGACAGAGGAGGCCACCCGGGAGCCGCCGGCAGGGCACCGGAGGCCGGCCGGCCCGACAGGGTTCGCAACGTCGCGCTGGTCGGCCATTCGGGCGCGGGGAAGACCACGCTCGTCGAGGCCCTGCTCAGTGCGACCGGTACGATCCAGCGGCCCGGGCGCGTCGAGGACGGCTCGACGGTCAGCGACTTCGACGAGGTCGAGGTGCGCCAGCAACGCTCGGTCAACCTGGCCCTCGCCCCGTTCATGTACGGGGACATCAAGGTCAATCTCATCGACACCCCCGGCTACGCCGACTTCGTGGGCGACCTGCGGGCCGGGCTGCGCGCCGCCGACGCGGCGCTGTTCGTCATCTCCGCGGTGGACGGCATCGACGGCCTCACCAAGCTGCTCTGGGAGGAGTGCGCCGCGGTCAGCATGCCGCGCGCGGTCGTCATCACCAAGATCGACCAGCAGCGGGGCGACTTCGACGACGTCGTGCTCACCTGCCAGGACGTCTTCGGCGAGGGCGTGCTGCCCTGCTACTTCCCGGTCGGGGCGGGCGACGAGCTCAAGGGCCTGATCGGCCTGCTCACGCAGCGCTGCTTCGACTACTCCTCCGGGGAACGCGTCGAATGCGCCCCCGACCCCGCCTTCCTGGACCAGATCGAGGAGCAGCGCGGCGCGCTCATCGAGGGGATCATCCAGGAGAGCGAGGACGAAGGCCTCATGGACCGGTATCTCGCCGGGGAGGACATCGACGTCAAGGCGCTCATCGAGGATCTGGAGACCGCCGTCGCGCGCGGCTCGTTCTACCCGGTGCTGGCCACCTCCGTGCCGCACGGCGACCACCCCGGCCCGGTCGTCGGCATCCGGGAACTGCTGGAGGTCATCACCCAGGCCTTCCCCTCCCCCCTCGAACACGGCATCCCACCCGTCACCGCCGTCACCGGCGGGCCGCCCAAGAACATCGAATGCGATCCCGAGGGGCCGCTCGTAGCCGAGGTCGTGAAGACGGCGTCCGACCCGTACGTCGGCCGGATCTCGCTGGTCCGCGTGTTCTCCGGCACGTTGCGGCCCGACACCGTGCTGCACGTCTCCGGCCATGGCCTGGAGGACCGCGGGCATGAGGACCACGACGTGGACGAGCGCGTGGGCGCGCTGACCTCGCCGCTCGGAAAGGTGCAGCGGACGATCTCCGCGTGCCGGGCCGGCGACATCTGCGCGGTCGCCAAGCTCAGCCGGGCCGAGTCCGGCGACACTCTCTCCGACCCCGGCAACCCGCTGCTCATGGCGCCCTGGTCCATGCCGGACCCGCTGCTGCCGGTGGCGATCCGGGCGCACTCCAAGGCCGACGAGGACAAGCTCAGCCAGGCGCTGGGCCGGCTCGTCGCCGAGGACCCGACACTCCGGCTGGAGAACAACTCCGAGACCCGCCAGCTGGTCCTGTGGTGCATGGGCGAGGCCCACGCCGACGTGCTGATCGACCGGCTCCGTACCCGCTACGGCGTGGAGGTCGAACGGGTCGACCTGCGCGTCCCGCTGCGGGAGACCTTCGGCGGCTCCGCCAAGGGCCTCGGCCGGCACGTGAAGCAGAGCGGCGGGCACGGCCAGTACGGCATCTGCCACGTCGAGATCGAGCCGATGGCGTCCGGCGAGGGCTTCGAGTTCGTCGACAAGATCGTCGGCGGTGTGATCCCGCGGCAGTTCATCCCGTCGGTCGAGAAGGGGATCAAGCAGCAGATGGACCGCGGTGTCGCCTCGGGCTACCCGCTGGTCGACATCAAGGTCACGCTGCGCGACGGCAAGGCCCACTCGGTGGACTCCTCCGACATGGCCTTCCAGGCCGCCGGCGCCCTCGCGCTCAAGGACGCCGCCGCCAAGGTGCCCGTCCTGCTGCTGGAACCGGTCGACGAGGTCGCCGTGCTGGTGTCGGACGACTACGTGGGCCCGGTGATGTCCGACCTGACCTCGCGCCGCGGCCGGGTCCTCGGCTCGGAGAGCATCCCCGGCGGCCGCACGATGATCAAGGCGGAGGTGCCGCAGCTGGAGATCATCAGATACGCGATCGACCTGCGTTCGATGTCGCAGGGCACCGGGAGCTTCAGCCGCACGTTCCTGCGGTACGAGCCGCTCCCGTCGCACCTGGCCGACAAGGTCGCCGCGGAGGCCCGGGACGCCTGACAGGGACGCCTGACAGGGACGGCTGGCTGAGGACAGCCGGCTGAGGACGACTGAACCCGCAGGGCCGCCGGTACCGGGCGATTCCGGTGCCGGCGGCTCATCCTTGAGAGTGACCGCGGTTCACCCGTGCGTCGGACGGAACCGCTTCAGGCGTGTGCCATTCTTACGTTCGCTATGACGAATACGGGGGAAGAAGAGGCGCCCGCGCTGCCGGGACGCCGCGTGGTGATCAAGGGCTTCGGCATCGCGGCGGGCGGCCTCGCGGCAGGTGCCGCCGGGAGCGCCGCCGTGGTGACGGGCCTGCCGGCGGAGACCCCGGCGTCGGCGATGGCGATCCCGAGCGCCGGTTACTGGCGCCCGGCCCGCGGTCACGTCGACGTGACCTGGTCGGTGGACACCTCGCAGAAGCTGGTGGCCCTCACATTCGACGACGGCCCGATGCCCAACTGGACGCCCATGGTCCACGACATCCTCGACACGGAGAAGGTCAAGGCCACGTTCTTCATGGTGGGCGAGCGCCTGCTGGCGAACGCCCGCCTCGTGCACGGCCGGATGGCGCGGCACGAGGCGGGCAACCACACCTGGCAGCACAAGGACCTCTCCCTCTTGACCCACGACCAGGCCTACCGGCAGCTCCACCGGGCGCACGCCGCGATCAAGCAGATCACCGGCAAGGAGGCCCGGCGTCTGCGGCCGCCCTTCGGCCAGCTCGGCGGCACCACGCTGAGCGCCGCAGGCCAGCTCGGCTACGACGTGACGATCTGGTCGATCAAGATGCTGGAGAAGACGTACGAGAAGAACCCGCCCCAGCTGGTCGACTACATCGTCAACAACACCCGGCCCGGCACCATCGTGCTCGCCCATGACACCGGCAAGCCCGACCGCCTCGTCGCCCTGAAGAACCTCGTGCCCATGATCCGGGGCCTGCGCGCCAAGGGTTTCGAGTTCGTCACCGTCTCCGAGCTCATCGAGGCGGCGGCACGGCCCGAGCCGGCCAAGCGCCCCTAGGGCGGCAGCCCGGCCCTTGTGATCACAGGTGTTCGTGCGGCCAGGCGTCGGCGAGCATCTGGCGGGTGTCACGGAGCAGCTGCGGAAGCACCTTGGTGTGGCCCACGACCGGCATGAAGTTGGTGTCGCCGCCCCAGCGCGGCACGACGTGCTGGTGCAGGTGGGCGGCGATCCCGGCGCCCGCCACCTGGCCGAGGTTCATGCCGACGTTGAAGCCCTGGGCGCCGCTGGCCTTGCGCAGCGCCGTGAGTGCCTGCTGGGTGTACATGGCGAGCTCGGCGCACTCGGCGCCGTCCAGCTCGGTGTAGTCGGCCACGTGCCGGAACGGCACGACCATGAGATGGCCGGAGTTGTACGGGTAGAGGTTGAGCACCGCGTAGACCGAGCGGCCCCGGGCCACGATGAGCCCTTCGTCGTCGGTCATCTCGGGGATCTCACAGAACGGGCAGCCGTCTCCGGACCCCGCTCCGGTCGGCTTGCCCTCACCCTTGATGTAGGCCATCCGGTGCGGAGTCCAGAGCCGCTGGAAATTGTCGGGTACGCCCGCGCCACCCCGTTCTTCCTCGATAGAGGGCTGGTGTGCGTTCTGGGCACCCGACTCGGGCGCGTCGTCGCGCGCCTCCTCCATCCCGGGCTCCTCCGGCTCTACGCTCAAGGCGGCGCTCTCCTTTTGTTCACGGCCTGACCAGCAGCATAGAGAGAGAAGCCGGACGGCCTGAAGTCGGGATCCCGGCGGGCTCCGGCGTGGCGCCCTCGACGTACCGGACCATTCTGGCGCCCCGGGCGACATCTCGAGATCATGGACACACAATCCACCCGTGGGGGGAATCGATGACCGACCTCGACAAGGGCTATCCGGGGAACGGCGGGGACGGCCCGCGCCCCGAGGTCCGGTCCATGCCGTTCTTTCCGGGACCGACGGGACAGGCTCAGGTCCCGCCGCCGGCGCCCGGGGCGCCGCTCTCCGCACCGCCGCTGGTGCCCGCGCAGACGGTGAGCGGCCGGCATTCGCAGCAGCAGGAGGCCGAGGGCCGCATCACCATCGACGACGAGGTCATCGAGAAGATCGCAACGCTGGCCGCCATGGAGGTCAACGGGGTGGCCACGCTGGCAGGGCGGATCGAGGCCGGTGAGGACGGCCGGCTGGGCACCGGGCCGGGCGGCCGGGGCGTCCGGGTCCACATGCACGAGAACACGGTGTCCCTGGACCTCGGCCTGATCGTGGAGTACGGCAGCGTGATCATGGAGGTCGCCAAGGCCGTCCAGGGGAACGTGGCCCGGGTGGCCGGGCTGATGCTCGGCATGCGGGTCATCGCGGTCAACGTCTCGGTCGAGGACGTCCAGATGCCCGCTGAGAGCCGCAGCCAGGAATCCGGCCAGGGATAGGGATCGGGGTCGTTCCCCTCCCGCCCACAGGAACGACCCCGACGACTGGACACGCACTCTAGACAGACGACACGCCGATACCAAGCGGTTTCCGAGCGTCACCCGCCGGGGCTGGCGTAGCAGCTCTCCGTCGCCAGCCCGGTGAACGTGGTGATCTTGACTCGCTGTACGGCGGCGACGGAGACGCCGCCGAACTTGAAGGTGTGCAGCCGGCCGCCCTTGACGGTGGTCTGCTGGGAGGTGGTGCGGCCGCCCCGAACGGTCACCTCGGCGCGGACGAAGCCGTTGCCGGCGACCTTCACGTCGACCTCGAGGGCGCCGCCGACCTGCCGGTAGAGCGCGGTGCCGACGGGACACCAGGTGATCGTGCCGGTGCCGCCGCCGGTGCCGGGCAACGGCGGGCCGGACCCCTGCTGCCCCGGGCCCTGCTGCCCGGGATAGGGACGTCCGGTGGACTGGTTCTGCTGGGGCTGCCCGGGGTTGGGCTGGCGGCCCGGGGCCTGCCCTCCGGTGGGATCACCGGCCGCGGGGGCCTGCCCGGGCGAGGGCACCAGCGTGCCTGCGGCCTGCCCTCCGGTGGGGGCCCCGCCCGCGCGCCCCTTGTCCAGCAGCGGCATGAGCAGGACCACGATCGCGGCCACGACGAGGGCCGCCGAGCCCCCGTAGCCGAGGACACGGCTCCAGGCCGAACGCGGTCTTCCGCGCGGCCTCGTGGACCCCATCCGCATTCTCCCGGTTGTGACAAGTGACCCCGGTTGTGACAAGTGACCGCCGAGGCTATCAACTCGCCCGGCGGTCCACGTCCGGCGTCAGATCTGGACGCGGGCCTCGACCGCCTTGACGATCTCGGCGACCGCCTCGTCGATCGGGACACCGTTCTTCTGGTCGCCGTTGCGGTAGCGGAACGACACCGCGTCCTTGGCGACGTCGTCGTCACCGGCGAGCAGCATGAACGGGATCTTCTGCTTCTGCGCGTTGCGGATCTTCTTCTGCATGCGGTCCGAGGACGCGTCGACCTCAACCCGGATGCCCTGCTCCCGCAGCTTGGCCGCGATCTTGTCCAGATGCGGGACGTGCGCGTCGCCGATCGGGATGCCGACCGCCTGCACCGGCGACAACCACGGCGGCATGGCGCCCGCGTAGTGCTCCAGCAGCACGCCGAAGAACCGCTCGATCGAGCCGAACAACGCCCGGTGGATCATGACCGGCTGCTGCCGGGTGCCATCGGCCGCCTGGTACTCCAGCGCGAACCGCTTGGGCTGGTTGAAGTCCACCTGGATGGTGGACAGCTGCCAGGTCCGGCCGATCGCGTCCTTGGCCTGCACGGAGATCTTCGGGCCGTAGAACGCGGCGCCGCCCGGGTCGTCCACCAGATCGAGACCGGACTCGTCGGCGGCCTGCTTCAGCGCGGCGGTCGCCTCCTCCCAGTCGGCGGCCTCACCGATGAACTTCTCCGAGTCGTCCCGGGTGGACAGCTCCAGGTAGAACTCGTTGAGCCCGTAGTCGCGCAGCAGCCCCAGCACGAAGGAGAGCAGCGACTTGATCTCGTCGCCCATCTGCTCCTTGGTGCAGTAGATGTGCGCGTCGTCCTGGGTCATGCCGCGCACGCGGGTGAGGCCGTGCACGACGCCCGACTTCTCGAACCGGTAGACGCTGCCGAACTCGAACATCCGCAGCGGGAGCTCCCGGTAGGACCGCCCGCGCGCGTCGAAGATCAGGTTGTGCATCGGGCAGTTCATCGGCTTGAGGTAGTAGTCACCCCCGTCGACCTCCATCGGCGGGAACATGTCGTCCTTGTACCAGCCGAGGTGCCCGGAGGTCTCGAAGAGGTCGCCCTTGGTGATGTGGGGGGTGTTGACGAACTCGTAGCCCTCCTCCTCGTGCCGCCGGCGCGAGTAGTCCTCCATCACCCTGCGGACGACGCCGCCCTTGGGATGGAAGACCGCCAGCCCGCTGCCGATCTGGTTGGGGAACGAGAACAGGTCGAGCTCGGCGCCGAGTTTGCGGTGGTCGCGCTTCTCGGCCTCCTCAAGGAACTTGAGGTATTCGTCCTGCTTTTCCCGGGACTCCCAGGCGGTGCCGTAGATCCGCTGGAGCTGCGGGTTCTTCTCGCTGCCCCGCCAGTAGGCGCCGCCGGTGCGCATCAGCTTGAACGCCGGGATGACGCGGGTGGTGGGCACGTGCGGCCCGCGGCACAGGTCCTTCCACCGAAGGTCGCCGCTCTTGGCGTCGAGGTTGTCGTAGATGGTGAGCTCGCCCGCGCCGACCTCCACATTGGCGCCGTCGTCGGACCCCGCGGCGCCCTTGAGCCCGATCAGCTCCAGCTTGTAGGGCTCGCCCGCCAGCTCCTCGCGGGCGGCCTCGTCGGAGACCGGGCGCCGGGAGAACCGCTGCCCCTGCTTGACGATCTCGCGCATGCGCTTCTCGATGCGCTTGAGGTCGTCGGGGGTGAACGGCTCCGCGACGTCGAAGTCGTAGTAGAAGCCGTTCTCGACGGGCGGGCCGATGCCCAGCTTGGTGCCCGGGAACAACTCCTGGACGGCCTGGGCCATCACGTGCGCGGCCGAGTGGCGCATGATCGCGCGGCCGTCGCCGGAGCCGATCTCGACCGGCTCGATCTCGTCGCCGTCGCGCACCTCGTAGGCCAGGTCGCGCAGCTCGCCGCCGACGCGGGCGGCGATCACCTTTCGGCCGTCCGCCTGGAGGGCCTCCCCGGCGGTCGTGCCTGCGGGCACCACTCGCTCGCTTCCGTCGAGGGTGATGCGCAGCTCAGACACGGTGGACACGGATTCTCCTCGCGATGGTGATGTGGGCGATGCGGTTCTCATGCTTGAACGGATTTGATGCTATCGAGTCGAGGCCCTGGGCAAACGGAGAAGGCCCCGGGAAGAACTCCCGGGGCCTCACCGCGTGCGAAAGTCAGGACATGCGGCCGCGGCGCCGGGAGCGACCCGGCGTCGTCGTCTCGAAAACAGCCGCCATGCCCTCATGATAGCCGTAAAGACCCGGCAATCGCACGGGCGCCCCGCGTCTGCGCCGGCGAGGCACTGGTCAGCGGTGATACTCAGGGATCGGATGGGATCTCCCTCTTCGGGGGCACGTCAGAATGCCCGCGGCGGCCTAGGCTCGGGCTCAAATGAACGTGCACAGTCACTCCGCAGCGCACACGCCGATGGCGGTCGTCAAAGGCGTCCGCAACGCCGTGCTGTCCCCGCCCGGCGGGCCGCACAGGCTGCTCTTGCCCAGGCCGCTCTGGCTGCGCATACCGATCGGCCTGATTCTCTTGGCCATGACGATCGGGTTCACCGGCGGCACGATCGCGATCCCGCTGAACGTCTACAAGTCGGAGCCCACCGCCTCCGCCGCCTGGTTTCTGGGACTGGCGCAGGTGCTGCCTCTGCTGTTCGCGCCGCGATGGCCCCTCATGGCATGGCGGATCAGCGCGCTGGGCTTCCTGGCCGGTGTCCCGGTCATGGACGGCAGGTACTTCTGGCCCTGGCCGGTGACGGCGTGGCTGGCGTTCATGCTCATGCTGTTCATGGTCGGTGTGGGCTGCGAGCGCCAGACCACGATCGGCGTAGGCGTGGTCACCATCGCCGGGGTGATCGTGCCGGGCGCGCTCGGCTCCATGCCCGGCTGGTTCGGGCTGATCCTCGCCGGGCTTGTGATCATGGCCCTCGCCTTCGGTGACGCGATCGGCGGGCGCTCGGCCGCCGAACAGAGCCTGCGCGAGCAGGAGGCGCTGCGCCGCCAGGACCTCGCCCGGGCGGCGGTGCTGGAGGAGCGCGCACGCATCGCACGCGAGCTGCACGACGTCGTGGCCCACCACATGTCGGTGATCGCCATGCAGGCCGAGGCCGCGCCGTACAAGATCCCCGACCTGCCGGACGCCGCCCGGCAGACCTTCGGCGTCGTCCGCGACGCGGCCCGCGACGCCCTCACCGAGACCCGCCGCGTCGTCGGGCTGCTGCGCTCCGACGACGAGGGCGCCGAACGCGCGCCGCAGCCGGGCCTGAACCTCCTGGAGGAGCTGCTCGCCGGGGCGCGCCGGTCTGGCCTGTCAGTGGAGCTCGCCATCGTCGGCGTGCCGCGGGAGGTGTCGGCGGGGGTCGACCTGTCGGCGTACCGGATCGTCCAGGAGTCGCTCAGCAACGCCTCCCGGTACGCGCCGGGGTCGCGGGTGCTGGTGGAGATCAGGTACGCGCGGGACGCGCTGCAGGTGACCATCACCGACGACGGCGCGCGCACGACGCCGGACGACTCGCAGGGCGGCGGCCACGGGCTGGTCGGCATGCACGAACGGGTCACGATGCTGGGCGGCGTCCTCACCGCCGCCACGCACGAGGGCGGCGGCTGGCAGGTCGCGGCCGAGCTCCCGTACGGCGAGGACTAGACAACCCCACCGAAGATCGCGGTCACGCCGTAAGGTGCTTCCGTGAGCATTCGGGTGCTGATCGCCGACGATCAGGTGATGATCCGCGACGGCCTGGCCGCGCTGCTGTCCTCCGATCCGGAGATCGAGGTGATCGGGCAGGCGGGCAACGGCCGGGAGGCCGTGGAGATGGCCCGCGAGCTCGACCCCGACGTCATCGTCATGGACATCCGCATGCCGGAGATGGACGGCCTGGCCGCCACGGCGGAGCTGGTCGGCGAGCCGCCCCCCGACGGGGTGGACCCGGCCGGGGTGCGGCCCAAGGTGCTGGTCCTCACCACGTTCGACCTCGACGAGTACGTGTACGAGGCGCTCGGCGCCGGGGCCAGCGGTTTCCTGCTCAAGGACGCCTCCGCCGCCGACCTGGTCAACGGCGTCCGGGTGGTCTCCACCGGCGACGCGCTGCTCGCGCCGTCGATCACCCGGCGGCTCATCGGCGACTTCGCGCGGCGGCGCCGCCACCAGCGGCCCAGCCCCGGCGCGACCGCGGGGCTCACCCCGCGCGAGCTCGACGTGCTGCGGCTCATCGCGCGCGGGTTGTCGAACGCGGAGATCGCCGCCGAGCTGGTGCTCGCCGAGCAGACCATCAAGACGCACGTGGGGCACGTCCTCACCAAGCTCGCCCTCCGCGACCGCACCCAGGCCGTGGTCTACGCCTACGAGAACGGCCTGGTCGGCTGAGACACGTCAGCGTGACGGGTCGAGCAGCAGCTTGCCGCTGGTCCGCCGCGCCCGCAGGTCCTCGTGTGCCCGGCGTACCTCCGGCAAGCCGTACTCGCCGCCCGCGATGACGCGCAGGCGCCCGTCGGCGGCGAGCGCGAACAGGTCGTCCAGCGCCTTGCGCATCAGATCGCCGGGCAGCTGGAAGATGTGCGCCAGCCACATGCCGGCGATGGTCGTGGAGTGGGCCATGAGGTTCGCGGGCTTCACCGGCTGGGGCTGCTGCCGCGAGGCCATCCCGTAGAAGGCGAGGCGGCCGTACGGGGCGAGGGCCTTGAGGCTGTCGTCGGTGACGGTGCCGCCGGTCATCTCCAGCACGATGTCCACGCGCCGGCCGCCGTTGGCCTCGATCAGCGCGGCCTTCATGTCGGGCTCGGCCGCGTCCACGGCGACGTCGGCGCCGAGCTCCAGGGCGAGGTCGCGCTTCTCCTTCGTCGAGGCGGTGGCGATGACGCGGCCAGCGCCCCAGGCCTTGGCGAGCTGCACGGCCAGCGTGCCGACCCCGCCCGCGGCGGCGTGCACGACCACGGACTCGCCCGGCTCCATGTGCACGCTGCGGCGCAGCAGAATCCAGGCCGTGGCGCCCTGCACGATCATGCCGAGCGCGGTCAGGTCGTCGATGGCGTCCGGCACGTCCCAGGCCAGCGTGGCGGGAGCGACCGCCTTCTCCGCGTACCCGCCGGTGCCGACGAGGGCGACGACCCGGCGGCCGTCGGCGGTGCGGCCGACGACCTCGCCGCCCGGCACCATCGGCAGCGTGGACGGGGACAGGTAGCTGTTCTCGGCCTGGTGGGTGTCGGCGTAGTTGATGCCGGCCCGGGAGACCTCGACGAGCAGCTGCCCGTCGCCCGCGACCGGGTCGGGCAGCTCGGTGACGTTCAGGACCTCGGGGCCGCCGAACTCGGTGATCTGGATGGCGCGCATGTCTCTGGTCCTCTCTCAGCGCGGGCCGGGGACGCCGCGGAACTTGAACGGGCCGGACTCGCGGCCCGGCACCACGAACCAGGCGTCCCCGGCGGTGTCGGCCGCCAGGATCGCCATGAAGGCCTCCACCACATCGGACACGTGGAGGATCGGGAAACCGGTCTCCTCAAGCTGGCTCTTCATCGGGCCCAGGATGTCGGTGTCGGCGAACGACGGGCACAACGCGTTGACCCGGATTCCCTCAGCCAGGTGGGCGGGGCCGAGTGCGCGGACCAGACCCACCACCGCCGCCTTGTTGGCACCGTAGACCGGGTCGAACGGCGTCGCGGTGAGAGCGGCCATGCTCGCGGTGGCGATGATCTGGCCGCCGCCCCGGGCCCGGAGCGCAGGCAGCGCGGCGTGCACGCCGTAGACGACTCCGTCGACGTTGATCGCCATCGCGCGCCGGTAGGTCTCCAGGTCGAAGTCGGCGTCCACGCCGCACCCGCTGGCGATCCCCGCGTTCAGGAACGCGATGTCCAGCCCGCCGAACCGCTCCACCGCCGCCGCGACCGCCGCCTCGCTGTCGGCGGGTTCGCGGACGTCGCACCGTACGAACACGCCATCCAGCTCCTTGGCGAGCGCGGCGCCGCGGTCCTCGTCGATGTCCGCGAGCACGACCCCGGCACCCTCGCCGGCCAGCCGCCGGGCGACCGCCGCCCCGATGCCCTTCGATCCGCCCGTGATGAGCGCGACCCTGCCCTCCATCAGCCCCTCCATCGGCCCTCCCTTCCTAAGTAACTGACCCGTCAGTTACTATAACCGAATGGACTTCGGTTTGAGTGCGCGGGCCCAGGAGTACATGGGCCTGCTTCAGGACTTCATGGACTCTCACGTCTACCCCGCCGAGCCGGTCTACGAGACTCAGCGGCACGAGCTCCGCGCGGCGGGCCACGAGCACACCGTCCCGCCGATCGTCGAGGAGCTCAAGGTGGAGGCCCGCAAACGCGGCCTCTGGAACCTCTTCCTACCCGACAGCGAGGACCCCGCTCACGGCCTGTCGGTCACCGACTACGCGTCCCTCGCCGAGGTGACAGGCCGCTCCCCGCACCTGGCGCCCGAGGCCATCAACTGCGCGGCGCCCGACACCGGCAACATGGAGGTGCTCCACCTGTTCGGCACGCCCGAGCAGAAGGAGCGCTGGTTGAAGCCGCTGCTGAACGGCGAGATCCGCAGCGCGTTCGCCATGACCGAGCCGGACGTGGCCAGCTCCGACGCCACCAACATCTCCACCCGGATCGAGCGCGACGGCGACCACTACGTCATCAACGGGCGCAAGTGGTGGATCAGCGGCTCCGCCGACCCGCGCTGCAAGATCATGATCGTGATGGGCAAGACCGACCCGGAGGGCCACCGCTACCGGCAGCAGTCGATGGTGCTGGTGCCGCTCGACACTCCCGGCGTGGAGGTCGTCCGGCCGCTGCCCGTGTTCGGGTACTCCGACCAGCACGGCCACTGCGAGATCCGCTTCACCGACGTCCGCGTCCCGGTGGAGAACCTCGTCGGTGAGGAGGGCGGCGGCTTCGCCATCGCCCAGGCGCGCCTCGGACCCGGCCGCATCCACCACTGCATGCGCGCCATCGGCATGGCCGAGCGCGCGCTGGAGCTGATGTGCCAACGCGCCGTGTCGCGTGTCGCCTTCGGCGGGCCGCTGGCCAAGCAGGGCGTGGTCCGCGAGCAGATCGCCGAGTCGCGGATGGCGATCGAGCAGGCCCGCCTGCTCACCCTCAAGACCGCCTGGATGATCGACAAGCACGGCGTGCAGGCCGCCCGTTCCGAGGTGGCCGCCATCAAGGTCATCGCGCCCCGTATCGCGCTGGAGGTCGTCGACCGGGCGATCCAGGTGCACGGCGGCGCCGGCGTCAGCGACGACACCCCGCTGGCGAGCATGTGGGCCGGGCTGCGCACGCTCCGCCTCGCCGACGGGCCCGACGAGGTCCACGTGCGTTCCGTGGCCCGCGCCGAATTGGGTAAGTACGTCGGCCAATGACGGACGCCACGGGGGAAACAGCTGGAACGGAAAAGGTAGAGCCTGCTCCGGGCGTACGGCGCCGTATGCCGTACGCCCGGCGGCGTGAGCAACTCCTGCAGGTCGCGCTGGAGGAGTTCGGGCGCCGGGGCTACCACCTGACCCAGATGGAGCACGTCGCCGCCGCCGCGCAGGTCTCCAAGGCGCTGCTCTACCAGCACTTCACCTCGAAGGAAGACCTCTTCGCCGAAGTGACGGAGGCGATCGTCGCCGACATCAGGCAGCGGCTGAACGAGGCGGTGCTGGGCGAGCAGGAATCGGTGGCGGGCATCCGGGCGATGGTCCGGGTGCTGTTCGACTATGGCACCGAGAAACCCGACGCCTGGGCGCTGGTCGTGCGGCATCTGGACAAGCCCGAGGTCGGTTTGGAGCTGCGTGAGCTGCGGGACCGGCTCGGCGAGGCGTTCGCGGACATCCTGCTGAGGCGGCGCCGGGTCGACCCGGCGCTGTCGCCCGCCGTGCTCGAGGCCAACGAGCGCCGGGCCCGGCTGCTGGTGCCGCTGATGTACGGGTCGATGCTCTCGATGGTGTCCTGGTGGCTCGACCATCCCGAGATTCCACGCGAACGGGCCGAGCGCATTTCGGTGGAGTTCATCTGGCTCGGCCTCGACCGGCTCCGCCACGGCGAACGGCTGCGCTGAGCGGCTGCGCTGCGCTGAGCGGTTGCGCTGAGCGCCGTCATCCCTGGCGGGGCGGTATCTCTCCGGAGCCGCGGACGACAAGACGGGTCGGGAGCAGGATCCGCGCGGGCGGGCGCGCGTCGCCCCGGATGCGGGCTTCGAGCAGGCCGGCCGCCTGCCTGCCCATGTCGGCGGGTTCATGGGCGACGACGGTGACCGGGGTCGCCAGCAGATCGGCGAGCTCGAAGTCGTCGAAGCCGACCAGCGCGACGTGCGCGCCCACGGCTCCGATCACGCGCAGCGCTCCGACCGTCAGCAGGTTGTTGCCGGCGAAGACGGCGGTCGGCGGGTCGGGCAGCGCGAGCAGCTCGGTCATGGCGTGCCCGGCGCCCCGCACGTCGTGGCGTCCCGTCCGTACGAGCGCGGGGTCGGCCGGGACGCCGTGCGCGGCGAGCGCTTCGAGGTAGCCCTGGTGGCGTTGCCGCGCCGTGAAGATCTCCGGAAGGTCGACCAGGCAGGCGATCCGGCGATGGCCGTGGGCGAGCAGGTGCTCGACGGCCGTGCGCGCTCCGCCGACGTTGTCGATCAGCACCGTGTCAGCCGGCACTGTGTCGTCCGGCGCGGCGGGGTCGCCGGGTGGCCGGTCCAGGAAGACCGCCGGGGTGCCTGAGATCAGCTCGGCGCGGAGGCGGGGGTCGCCCGTCTCGGACGGCACGATCAGGAGGCCGTCCACGCGGCGTTCGCACAGGGACCGGATGAGGAGCAGCTCGCGTGCCGGGTCCTCGTCCGAACTGCCGGAGATGACCAGCCGTCCCCCGGCCCGCGCCACGTCCTCGACGCCGCGGGCGATCTGCGAGTAGAACGGGTTGGCGACGTCCTCGATGATCAGGCCGATGCTGCGGGTCCGCCCGCCGCCGCGCAGCGTGCGGGCGAGGTCGTTGCGCTGGAAGCCGAGCCGGGCGATCGCGTCGTGCACTCGCTCGGCCGTGTCGGGCCGCACGAAATCCTCGCCGTTGACCACGCGCGACACCGTCTTGAGGCTCACCCCCGCCGCCGCCGCGACATCCCGCATGGTCGGCCGCCTGTCCCCCATGTCACTGATGTCACCACGACCTGGGGCCTGAGCGACAGGCCGGATCCGGTCATTGACGCGCCCGCGTCCGGCGACGACCATCGGGGTGCTTTGACAACGTTGTCATCGACGACACGTCCTCAAGGAGCACACGTGTCCGCATCCCGCTCCCCCAAAGCCCTCCTCGCCGGGGCCCTCGCCCTGGTTTTGCTCCCCGTGGCCCCCGCCGCCCCCGCCCAGGCCGGCCTGCTTCTCCCGGGCCCCGACCTCACTTCCCACGTGAACCCGTTCGTCGGCACCAAGGACGGCGGTCCCGACTTCGGCCACGGCGGCGGCGCCGGGATGAACTTCCCCGGCGCGGTGACCCCGTTCGGAATGATGCAGTGGAGCCCGGACACCGTCCGCACGTCGGGCGGCGGCTACAAGTACGAGGACAACCGGCTCCGCGGCTTCTCGATGACCCACATCAACGGCCCCGGGTGCACGGGCGCGCAGGACTTCCCGGTCATCCCGGTCTCGGGGACGATCGGCCGCTCCCCCGCCACGAACGGCGCCGACTACGTGCAGACGTTCAAGCACGAGAACGAGCAGGCGAGCCCCGGCTACTACGGCGTCACGACCGACACCGGGGTCAAGACCGAGCTGACCGCCTCGACGCGCGCCGGGGTCGGGCGCTTCACATTCCCCGCAGGCAAGCCCGGGACCGTCCTGGTCAACGTCACCGGCTCCATCAACGGGGTGGACGACGCCGAGGCGACGATCCGGGGCAACACCGTCTACGGCTGGGCCAAGACCGGTGGCTTCTGCGGCGCCAAGAGCCGCTACTACGTCTACTTCCACGCCACATTCGACCGGCCGGTCCGGGCGTACGGCACGTGGAAGGACGACTCGGTGCAGCCGCGTGCCGAGAGGGCGCGGGGGGCGGCTCCGCCGAAGATCCCGCGCGAGACCGCCAAACCCGTCGGCCGTGTCAACAACGGGCGGGACGGGCGGTCCTCTCCGTCCACGCGCCGCACGTTCGCGGGTGATGTGAACGTGAAGGGACCCGGCTCGGGGATCTACCTGCAGTTCGACTCGGACAAGCCGGTCCAGATGCGCACCGGCCTGTCGTACGTGAGCATTGACGGCGCCAAGCGGAACCTCCGCGCCGAGATCGGCGGCAAGGACTTCGACAAGGTCCGCGCGTCGGCCCGGGACGCCTGGCAGCGCAGGTTGTCGCAGGTGAAGGTCACCGGGGGCTCCGTCGACCGGCTGCGCACGTTCTACACCGCGCTCTACCACGTCTTCCTCCAGCCCTATGTCTTCGACGACGTGGACGGCACGTACACGGGCTTCGACTACCGGACCCAGAAGGTGCGCAAGGGGCATCACCAATACGCGACGTTCTCCGGGTGGGACATCTACCGAAGCGAGACGCAACTATTGGCGTTCCTCGCGCCGGACGTGGCCTCCGACATCGCGCAGTCGATGTACGAGAACGCGCGATCGATCGGCGACGTCTGGGATCGCTGGTCGCATCAGAACACCATCACCGGCGTCATGAACGGCGATCCGTACCACTCGATCATCGCGAGCACCTACGCGTTCGGCGCGCGCGGGTTCGACGCCAAGGGCGCGCTGGCGTCGATGATCGCGGGCGCGGAACGGATCGGCCCGAAGTCCGGTTACACCGAGCGGCCAGGTAACGCCCAGTACCTCAAGCTGGGTTACGTGCCGGGCGACGTCGCCACCACCGAGGAGTACGGGATCGCCGACTTCGGCATCGCGCAGATGGCCGAGCGGCTCGGCGACCAGGGCACGGCGAAGACGTTCATGCAGCGGTCGCACAGTTGGCAGAACCTCTACAACCCGCTGAACGGCTGGATCCAGCCGAGGTTCGCCGACGGCTCGTTCCTCAGCCCGTTCGATCCGGCCGATTCCGGCTGGTACGTCGAGGGCAACGGCGCTCAGTACCACTGGATGACCTATCAGGACGTGCGCAGCCTGTTCAACGCGATGGGCGGGCGCGACGAGGCGGCCAAGCGGCTGGACCACTTCTTCACCAAACTGAACGCGGGCCCGCACGAGCCGTACGCCTACCTCGGCAACGAGCCCTCGATGCAGTCACCGTGGCTGTACGCATGGGCCGGGAAGCCCTACCGGACGCAGGACGTGGTCGACCGCGCCCGCAGGGAGCTGTTCAAGCCGACGCCGGACGGCCTGGTCGGGAACGACGACCTCGGCACCATGTCCGCGTGGTACATCTGGGCCTCGTTCGGTGTCTACCCGGTGATCCCGGGCCGGGCCGAGCTGCTGGTGAACGGCCCGGCGTTCGCCAAGATCGAGGTCAGGCGCTCGTCCGGGCAGAAGGTGACGATCAACGCGCCCGGCGTCTCGGACACGGCGCGCTACATCCAGGCCCTGAAGGTCGGCGGCAAGAGCACCTCGAAGGCCTGGCTGCCGGAGTCGTTCGCCCGCAACGGCGGACGCCTCGACTTCACGATGGGAGAGTCGCCCAACACGGCGTTCGGATCGGCCGAGTCGGACGCTCCGCCGTCGTTCGGCGAGGGCGGCAGGTCGTACCTCACTGCCGTCAGCCCCGGGCTGATCCCGCTCGAACCCGGCGGCTCCGGCACCACGACCCTGCGCGTGCAGGCACTGGCGGGCGGCGGCACGGTCTCCTGGAAGGCGCGGCCCCCGGCGGGGATCACCGTGACGCCGGAGTCCGGGACGCTCACCGTGCCCGCCTCAGGCCACGCCGACCAGCAGGTGACGATCTCCGTGGCGGCCGGCGCCAAGCTCGACTATCACTCCGTGCCGTTCGACATCCCTGGCGCCGGGGACGCGGGCGTGACGGTCAACGTCGCCCGCAAGGGGACGATCGAGTGGTACCACAACAACGCCGGGATCTCCGATGACAGTGCCCCCGGCACCGCCAACTTCGACGGCGGCGGCTGGTCGTACTCCACTCAGGCGCTCGCCGCCGCGGGCCTGACACCGGGCAAGCAGGTGCCCTGGAACGGTTTCACCTTCGGCTGGCCCACCCGGCGTCCGGGGCAGCTCGACAACGTGCAGGCGCAAGGCCAGACGATCGAGCTCGCCGACGCCCCCAAGGCGGGACGGCTCGCGTTCCTCGGCGCGTCCGGCAACGGAGACGTGCAGACCACGGTCACCGTCACCTACACCGACGGCTCCACGCAGAGCGGAACGCTGGGGCTGAGCGACTGGGCCCTGGGAGCCGACGCCTATCCCCCGAAGTTCGGCAACGAGATCATCGCCAAGGCGGCCTACCGGAACGGCGGCGACGGGACACCACACAAGATCAACGTCTACGTGTTCGCCGCCGCCCCGATCGAGCTCGACAAGGACAAGCAGGTGAAGAGCTTCACGCTGAGCACGCCGGAAGAGGGAGGCGGTTCGCTCCACGTCTTCGCGTGGTCGTTCTCCTGAAACGACCTCCTGAAACGACCAGGCCCGCACCACGCGGACGTGGTGCGGGCCTGCCGGAAGACCAGGGGTGCTTCAGAGCGCGGTGACGCCTTCGGCCTGCGGGCCCTTCTGGCCCTGCGTGATCTCGAACGCGACGCGCTGGTTTTCGTCAAGGCTGCGGTAGCCACTGGTGGCGATCGCCGAGTAGTGGACGAAGACGTCAGGGCCGCCGTCGTCCGGCGCGATGAAGCCAAAACCCTTTTCGGCGTTGAACCACTTCACGGTGCCTTCGGTCATGTTTCTCTCTCCTGGTGAAACCTCACCGTCCGCCGGGTGGCGGACCGGGGCTGCCTGCGGGCCGATTTTCCGTTTCGCCGGAATGGCCGGAGAAAGAAGAAATGCCCGCTGTCTTGAACTTCCTGCGGGCGCTTCGATTGAACAAACGTACGAGGAAATGACGACTGCAACACCTTCAGCCTACCCCCTGAGGCTCGCCAGCGCCTCCACCACGCGGTGGCAGTCGTGGAAAGTGTTGTAGAGAGGCACCGGCGCGAGCCGTACCACATCGGGCTCGCGGGCGTCGGCGATCACGCCGAACGAGCCCGCCAGCCGCCGTACCAGGCCCCCGGCGTCGCCGACCCGGAGGGAAAGCTGGCATCCGCGCGCGGCCGGGTCGTCCGGGGTGATGATCTCGGCGGCGCCGGCCAGCCGGGCCGCGAGATACCCGGTGAGCCGCTCGCTCCTGGCCCGCAGCGCGTCCATCCCGTACCGGTCGAAGATCTCCAGCGAGGCCAGCACGGGCGCCAGCGCCATGATCGGCGGGTTGGACAGCTGCCAGGCGTCGGCCGAGGCGGGCGGCGAGATCTCCGGCTCCATCCGGAAGCGCGTCGCCGGGTCGGTCCCCCACCAGCCAGAGAGCCTGGGTAGTGACCTGTTCCGGACATGGCGTTCGTGGACGAAGCAGCCCGCCACGGCTCCCGGGCCGGAATTGAGGTACTTGTAGGTGCACCAGGCGGCGAAGTCCACGTCCCAATCGTGCAGGTGCAGCGGCACGTTCCCCGCCGCGTGCGCCAGGTCCCAGCCGACCACGGCGCCGGCGGCCCGGCCGGCCTTGGTGATGGCCTGCATGTCCATGAGCTGGCCGGTCAGGTAGTTGACGCCGCCGAGCAGGACGACCGCGACCCGGTGCCCGTCGCGTTCGAGGAGGTCCACGATGTCCTCGGTGCGCAGGTGCTCCTCACCGGCTCGCGGACGCAGGCGGACGACCGTCTCCGCCGGGTCCAGCCCGTGATGGACGGCCTGGCTCGCCACCGCGTACGAGTCGGAGGGGAAGGCGGAGTCCTCGATCACGATCCGGGTCCGCTCCCCGGCGGGCCGGTAGAACGTGGCCATCATCAGGTGCAGGTTGACCGTGAGCGAGTTCATCGCGACGACCTCGTGCGGCAGCGCGCCGACCAGGCGGGCGGCGGGCTCGCGCAGGAGCTCGTGGTAGTCCACCCAGGGGCGCCGGGCCTGCGTGTGGCCCTCGACGCCGAGCCGCGCCCAGTCCTGGAGTTCCTCGCGGAGACGCCCGGCGACCGCGCGCGGCTGGAGGCCCAGCGAGTTGCCCGCGAAGTAGGCGGACTCCTCGTAGAGCCCGCCGGGCGCGGGCGGCACGTGGAACTCCGCCCGCGCCGACGGGAGCGGGTCGGCCTCGTCCAGCTGCCGGGCCTCGGCCTCCTGCTCACCGGTCATTTCTCTCCCCCGATCAGGTCCAGCGCGATGTCGACGATCATGTCCTCCTGGCCGCCGACCATGCCGCGGCGCCCCACCTCGACGAGGATGTCGCGGGTGTCGAGGCCATAGCGGCGGGCCGCGTCCTCGGCGTGCCGCAGGAAGCTGGAGTAGACGCCCGCGTAGCCGAGCGTCAGGGTCTCCCGGTCCACCTGAACGGGCCTGTCCTGGAGCGGCCGGACGATGTCGTCGGCGGCGTCCATGAGCCGGAAGACGTCGCAGCCGTGTTTCCACTCCATGAGGTCGGCGACGGCGACGAAGGCCTCCAGCGGGCAGTTGCCGGCGCCCGCGCCCATCCCGGCGAGCGAGGCGTCCACGCGGCGGACGCCGTTCTCGACGGCGACGACCGAGTTGGCGACGCCGAGGCCGAGGTTGTGGTGGGCGTGGATACCGATCTCGGTCTCCGGGTCAAGGATGTCGCGGTACGCGCGGACACGGTCGCGGACGCCGTCCATGGTGAGCCGCCCGCCGGAGTCGGTGACGTAGACGCAGTGCGCGCCGTACGACTCCATGAGCTTGGCCTGCTCGGCGAGCTTGGGGGCCGGGGCCATGTGGGACATCATCAGGAAGCCGGCGACGTCCATGCCGAGCTCACGCGCGGTGGCGATGTGCTGGGCGGAGATGTCGGCCTCGGTGCAGTGCGTCGCGACGCGCACGGACCTGACGCCCAGTTCGTACGCCCGCTTCAGCTCGGCGATCGTGCCGATCCCGGGCAGGAGCAGCGTGGTGAGGACGGCGCGTTCCATGACCTCGGCCGCCGCCGCGATCCACTCCTCGTCCAGGTGCGCGCCCGGCCCGTAGTTGACGCTGGAGCCCGCCAGCCCGTCGCCGTGCGCGACCTCGATCGCGTCCACGCCCGCCGCGTCGAGGGCGGCGGCGATCTCTCGCACCTGGTCGACGGTGTAGCGGTGCCGGATGGCGTGCATGCCGTCCCGCAACGTCACGTCCTGGACGTACAGCTCGTGGGTCATCACAGAGCCAGCCTCTCCGCCACCCGCAGCGCTGCGGAGGTCATGATGTCGAGATTTCCGGCGTACGCGGGCAGGTAGTGCGCGGCGCCCTCCACCTCGAGGAACACCGACACGAGATGTCCCTCCCCTCCGGCCAGGTCTGCGAGCGGATCGCCGGACGTGAGGGGACGGATCTGGACCTGCTGTTTGAGCCGGTAGCCGGGCACGTACGCGGCGACCTCGTCGACCATCTTCTCGACCGAGGTGCGCACGGCCTCCTCGTCGCAGTCGCCGACGACGCAGTAGACGGTGTCGCGCATGACAAGCGGCGGCTCGGCCGGGTTGAGCACGATGATCGCCTTGCCGCGCGCGGCGCCGCCCACGACCTCCAGTGCCCGGGACGTGGTCTCGGTGAACTCGTCGATGTTGGCGCGGGTGCCGGGCCCGGCCGACTTCGAGGCGATCGAGGCGACGATCTCCGCGTACCGCACCGGGGCGATCCGGGAGACGGCCGCGACGATCGGGACGGTGGCCTGGCCGCCGCAGGTGACCATGTTGACGTTGGGTGCGTCCAGGTGCTCGTCCAGGTTGACGGGCGGGACGACGTAAGGGCCGATCGCGGCGGGCGTCAGATCGACGAGCCGCTTGCCGTACGGGGCGAGGACGGCGGCGTTGTGCTCGTGCGCCTTGGCCGAGGTGGCGTCGAGAACGATCGCGACATCGGCGAACACGTCGAGCTTCACCAGGCCCTCGACGCCCTCGTGGGTGGTGGCCACGCCGAGGCGGCGGGCCCGGGCGAGGCCGTCGGAGCCGGCGTCGATCCCGGCCATCGCCACGACCTCCAGGCTGTCCGACAGCCGGATCACCTTGATCATCAGATCCGTGCCGATGTTGCCCGAGCCGATGATCGCGACTCTGCTCTTCGTCAACGGAGTCTTCATCGGGGCGTGGTCCCTTCCAGATCGAAGAAGCGGCGGGCGTTGCCGCCGAGCAGCGCGGCACACTCCGCGTCGGTCAGCGACTCGCAGGCGCGGATGGTCGAGCCGGGCTCCAGCTCGCCGAGGGGGAACGGGAAGTCGGTGCCGAGCATGACGCGATCGGCCCCCATCACCTCGACCAGCAAACGCAGTGCTCCCGGGTCGAAGACGGCCGAGTCGACGTAGAAGCGGTCGGTGTAGGCCGAGGGTGGCTTGGGCGAGTCCTTGCGGACGATGTCGCGGTTGCGCCAGGCGTTGTCAGCGCGGCCGAGGAGGTAGGCGAAGCTGCCGCCGCCGTGGCAGAAGCAGAGTTTCAGCGAGCCGGGCAGCCGTTCGAACGCACCCGACAACATCAGCGACAGGATCGACAGCTGGGTCTCGGCGGCCATGCCGACCAGCCACGGCAGCATGTAGCGGCCGCCCATCCGGTCGTCGCCGAGCATGTCCCAGGGATGCACGAGCACCGGCATGCCTTCGTCGGCGCAGTGCGCGAGAAACGCGGTGATCTCCGCGTCGTCCAGGTAGCGCGCCCCGACGTGGTTGCCGATGTGCACGCCGCGGTGCCCGGCGGCCTTGGCCTTGGTGACGGCGGCGCAGGCCAGCTCGCTGTCCTGGAGCGGCACCTGGCAGAGCGGGAGGAGCCGGCTAGGGGTGTCCGCGCAGTAGGCGAGGATGCGGTCGTTCACCAGCTCGCACCAGTCGGCGGCGCGGGGGGCCTCCGCGTCGTACCCGAACATCAGCGGGGTGGACGAGACCGCCTGCACGTCGACGCCGACACGGTCCATCGCGGCGAGGCGGGCCGCCGGATCCCACAGCTCGGGGGCCACCGGGCGGTACTCGGCGTCGCCGCTCATCATCATGCCGGTGCCGTCGCCGTTCTCGCGCAGCCACGGCTCGCCCGCGCCCGCCAGCACCCGGGCCTCGTCCCGGGTGATCGGCGGGAAGACATGGGCGTGGACGTCGATCACGCTCACGAGGCTCGCTTCCGGGTCTGCGGGCGGAGCTCGGCGGGCCACTGCTTGCCCGGGTGCACGGCAGCGCAGTTCGGGCACTTGCGGTCGCCGTCGTAGAACCTCTGGAACGTGGGCGGCAGGTCGTCGACGATCGAGCGAACCTGGAGCTCGGCGCGATGAACGAGGTGGTGGCAGCTCATGCAGTACCACTCGAACGCCTCGCGCAGGCCCTCCGGACGGGAGACCTCGACGACGAGGCCGATCGAGCCCTCCTCGGGCCGCTGCGGCGAGTGCCGGACGTGCGGCGGCAGCAGGAAGACGTCACCCTCGTTGATCTGGACGTCGACCGGCGGCTTGCCCTCGTCCTCCATGACGCGCAGCACCATGTTGCCCTTGAGCTGGTAGAAGAACTCCTCGGTCGGATCGTCGTGGAAGTCGGTGCGCTGGTTGGGCCCGCCGACGACCATCACGATCAGGCCGGCGTCCTCGAAGACCTGCTTGTTGCCGACCGGCGGCTTGAGCAGGTCGCGGTGCTCGTCGATCCACTTCGGGAAGTTGAACGGCTGCCCGTGGCTGAGCTGTGGCAGGGTCATGACTGTGTCTCCTTGGTGAGGGTCTCCTTCGCGGGGATGATCGCGGGGATGTACGCCACGCACGAGATCTCGATCAGCAGGTGCGGATGCGGCAGCTGGTGGACGGCGACGGTGGTGCGCGCCGGTCCGGTCTCGTCGAAGAACTCGCCGTAGACCTCGTTGTAGCCGCCGAAGTCGTTCATGTTGACCAGGTAGGTCGTGACGTTGACGAGGTCGCCGAGGTCTCCGCCGGCCACCTTCAGCAGGTCACGGATGTTGTCGAGGACGGCGCGCGTCTGCTCGCGGATGTCGAGGTCGGTGACGCCCATCGCGTCGGCGCTCGCCCCGGCGAACGTGCCGTCCGGTCGCCGCGAGCTCGTGCCCGACACGTAGACGAAGTCGCCCGCGCGCTTCACGTGAGGGAAGCGCCCGCGCGGCTTGGCCTTGCCCTGGATGGTGAATGCGTCGCTCACTTCGTCGTCACCTCCACGCTGCCCAGCCCGGCGCCCGTCACGCGCACGTGGGCGTCCTTGGGGAGCGGGACGGCGGCGGTCGCGGCTCCGGCCAGGATGATCGAGCCGGGTTCGAGCGGCGTGCCGGCGTCGCGGGCGAGCCGTACGGCGGCGCGCAGCGATCGGACCGGGTCACCGAGGATCGCGGCGGACGAGCCGGTCTGCACGGTCCGGCCGTCGATCTCCATGACGAGCCCGACGTTCGACAGGTCGCGCGGCTCATGCCAGGCACCGAAGCCGAATCCAGCCGCGGACGCGTTGTCGGCGATGACGTCCGGCAAGGTGAACTTGAAGTCCTCGTAGCGCGAGTCCAGCACCTCGAAGCCCACGGCGACCTTGAAGCCGTCGCGGCCGAGCAGGAACACGATCTCCGGCTCGACGCGCGGGTGGATGAGCCCCGACAGGTCCAGCGTCGACTCGATGAGCATCGCGTCGGTGAGCTGCCCCCAGATGACGTCGTCGACGCCCATCTGGATCATCTTCGCGCGGCTGGTGAAACCCATCTTCACGCCGATGCGGCGCTCGCCGCGACGCTCGCGGCGAGCGATGCCGGCGCGCTGGATCTCGTAGGCGGTCGCGCCGTCGAACGGCTCGGTGTCGGTGAGCTTGGGCACCGCGCGGACGTCGCGTACGGCCCCTTCGAGGATCTCGGCGAAGACGGCGATGTCGGTCACCGGCTTGGTCACGAGGCCTCCTTCGCGAAGGCGACGCGCACGTCGCCGAGCCCCTCGATGCGGGCCTCCAGCACATCGCCGGGAGCGGGCACCGCCACCGGCCCGAGCGCCCCGGTCAGCACGGTGTCCCCAGCGCGCAGCGGGCGTCCGAGCCGCACGGCGATGTCGGCGAGCCAGAGCGCCGCGTTGAGCGGGTGGCCCAGGCAGGCGCCGCCGGTGCCGGTGGACAGCTGCTCGCCCCGGCGTTCCAGGACCATCCCGCAGAGCCGCAGGTCGACGTCCTGAAGGCGGGTGGGGCGGTTGCCCAGGACGTACATGCCGGATGAGGCGTTGTCGGCGACGGTGTCGGCGAGCGTGATGTCCCAGTCGCGGATGCGGCTGCCCACGATCTCGATGGCGGGGAGCACGAAGGCGACGGCCCGGATGACGTCGGCGACGGTGTGCCGTTCGAACGTGAGGTCGTGTTCCAGGACGAGCGCCACCTCGGCCTCGGCCTTGGTCTGCATGACCGATCCGGCCGGGATCTCCGCGCCGTCCGGCACCGCCATGTCGGCGAAGAGGACGCCGAAATCGGGGCTGTCCACGCCCAGCTGAGCCTGGACGGCCGCCGACGTCAGGCCCACCTTCCGGCCGGCCAGCCGCCGTCCGGACGCCAGCCAGCCCTCGGTCAGCCGCTGCTGGACGGTGTACGCGGCGTCGACGCCGTCGATCAGGTCGCGGACGGGCTCGCACGGCACGCCGGAGGCGTACGCGCCGAGGATGCGCTCGGCCGCCGCCTCGATGGTCGTCATGGTCGTCTGAGTCGTTTGGGGCTGCTGGGTCACAGGCTCGCTCTCGGCTCTCTTAAATCTGGATGCAGACATTGACGGGTTCGGAAAAGAAGTCCAGCGAGTATTCGCCACCCTCGCGGCCGATGCCGGAGGCTTTGACACCGCCGAACGGGGTCCGCAGGTCGCGCAGGTTCCAGCAGTTGACCCACACGATGCCGGTCTCGACCCGTGGCGCCACCCGATGCGCCCGGGACAGGTCGCGGGTCCACACGGTGGCGGCCAGCCCGTACGGGCTGTCGTTGGCGAGGCGGAGCGCCTCCTCCTCGGTGTCGAAGGGGGCGACATGGCAGACCGGTCCGAAGATCTCCTCGCGGACCGTCCGGGCGGTCTCGGGGAGGCCGGTCAGCACGGTCGGCTCGACGTGGAAGCCGGAGTCGCGCCGGTCGCCGAAGACGGGCACCCCGCCTCCCGCGACGACGGTCGCGCCCTCCTCGCGGGCAAGCCGGTAGTACGAGAGCACCTTGTCCCGGTGCGCGGCCGAGATCATCGGCCCGAAGTCCGCCAGCGCCCTGGCCCGCTCGCCCAGCGCCGCCACGAACTCGTCGAAGACGGGCCGTTCGACGTAGACACGCTCGGTGCACAGGCAGATCTGGCCGGAGTGGGTGAAGGAGGACCGCGCGGTGCCCGCGACGGCCGCGTCCAGGTCGGCGTCGGCGAAGACGATCGCGGGGTTCTTGCCGCCGAGCTCGAACGACAGCGGCGTCACGTGGTCGGCGGCGTTGCGCATGATGGCGGCGCCGGTGGCCGACTCTCCGGTGAAGGCGATCGCGTCCACGCCCGGGTGCCCGGTGAGGAACTCCCCGGCCGCCCCGGCGCCGTGCCCGTGGACCAGGTTGAACGCACCGGGGGGAAGCTCGGCCTCATGGATCACCGAGGCCAGCAGCGTCGCCGTCGAGGGTGTCTCCTCCGACGGCTTGGCGACCACCGCGTTGCCGGCCGCCAGCGCGGGGGCCACCTTCCAGGTCAGCAGGAGCAGCGGGAGGTTCCAGGGCGAGATGATCGCGACGACGCCGAGAGGGCGCCGCACGGTGTAGTTGAGCGCCTGCCCGGTGCCGCCGCTCCAGCCCGGCACAGCCGTCGTGTAGGCCCGCTCGGGCCTGCCGTACAGCAGGTCCGCGTAGGCCCGGAAGTTGCCGATCGCCCTCGGAATGTCGACGGTGGAGGCGAGCTCGCGTGGCTTGCCCGTGTCACCTGTCTCGGCGTCCACGAACTCCTCGAACCGGGCCTCGATGCCGTCGGCGATCCGCCGGAGCGCCGCCGCCCGTTCCTCGGCCGTCGCCGCGCCCCAGGCCCCGGCGAGTGCCGCGCGGCCCGCCCGCACGGCGTCGTCGACGACCTCGCGCGTCGCCTCGGGGGCCGTCCCGGACTCGGCCCCGTCCACCGGGTCGACGAGCGGGAACTCCACCCCGTCCGACCGGAACATGCCGCCCACGTAGTGCTCAGCCTTCATACCTGCGATGATTCCCCATCCAGCTATGCCGGACCAATACCGATTGACCAGGCTGACATAACCAGTTTGTGATAGTAAGGCCATATAGTTGGGCAGCATGCGCCCGATCGACCTGCTCAACGGGCGGCTGAAGCTCCGGCACCTCGTGCTGGTCGTGGCCGTCGCCGACGAGGGCAGCGTGCTGCGCGCCGCCGAGCACCTGCGGCTGGCCCAGCCCGCCGTCACCCGCAGCCTCCGCGAGGTCGAGCACGTCCTCGGCGTCGAGCTGTTCACCCGGGGGCCGCGCGGCATGACCCCGACCCTGTTCGGCGAGGCGTTCATCGAGCACGCCCGCGCCGTCCTCGCAGAGCTGCGCCGGGCCGGCGAGCGCATCTCCGGCCTGGCCGACGGGGCGGTCGGGACCGTCACGATCGGTACCCTCCTCGCCGGCTCCAACGTCCTGCTGCCACGGGCGATCGCGACCCTCAAGAAGGCCCGGCCGGGAGTCACGGTGATCGTCCAGGAGGCCACGTTCGACGCGCAGGTCCCGCGGCTGCTGGAGGGCGAGATCGACCTGATCCTGGGCCGCCTCAACCCGATCGGCGACCTGCGCGGCCTGCGCCAGCTGACCCTGTACGCCGAGCCGGTGCTCCTGGTCGCCCGCCGTGACCACCCCGCCCGGTCCCAGCCGGACCTCAGACTCCGGGATCTGATCGACTACCCCTGGGTGCTCCCTCTCGAACAGACCGCCCTTCGCCAGGAGCTGGAGCAGATCTTCCGCAGCGAGGGCCTGGCGCTGCCGTCCAATCTCGTGGAGTGCACCTCGATCCTCACCGTCCGCACGCTCGTCCACGACGCCGACATGATCGCCGCCCTCCCCGAGCTGGTCGCCCGCACCGACAGTGAGCTGGCGCCCCTGCCCATCCCGCTCGAACCCGTCCGCCGCCAGGTGGGGGTCACCCTGCCCGACCGGCGCCCGCTCACGCCCTCGGCGCGGCTGATGCTGGATCACCTGCGGGCCCAGGCCGCGGAGCTCACCGCTCAGACGGAGCCCACCGACTGAATCAACTCGAGCAGCTTCCGGCTCACCAGCGCCTCCGGATCACCGAGATCCAGCACCACGTCGAAGTGGTCACGTTCCGGCACGACCAGCAGCTCGCCGCCCCACTGCGCGCGGAACCGCCGCGACTGGTCGACGAAGCCGGACCCGTCGTGCTCGGCAACCGTGATCACCGTGGGGCACCGCCGGGCGCCCGCCACGAGTGCGGGGCTCAGCCCGGCCGCCCTCGGCACGTCCAGCCCGAGCCACTCGTTCACGTACACCCGGGTCAGGGGCCGGAGATCGAACAGCCCGCTGAACGGCATCGCGGCCTTCACCACGTCCTCCGGCAGCCCGAACGCCTCCTGCCAGCCCTCCACCATCGTCATCCCGGTCAGGTGGCCGCCCGCCGAGCTCCCGCCGACCACGATGCGGTCGGGGTCAAGCCCGTGCTCCCGTCCGTGCCCCCAGATCCAGGCGATCGACGCGCGCACCTGCCGGATGATCTCCTCCAGGGTCACCGCCGGCGCCAGCGTGTAGTCCAGCACCACGGTCGCGACACCCCGCTCGTGCAACATCCGCGCCATGAACGCCGAGTCGGCCCTCGACAGTGCCTTCCAGTAGCCGCCGTGCACGAACACGAACACCGGCCGCAGCGCGCCGCCCGTTCCCTGCACACCGCCCGCGCCCCATACGTCGAGCCGCTCGCCGCTCGCCTCGTCGTAGACCAGGCCCGGCGCCCCGGGCAGCCCCTCGACGGCCTTATCTGACTCCGCCCGGTACCGGACCATGAGCTGCCCGAAGAGTTCCTCTCCCGCTTTCCGGCGCACGTTGTACGCGATGTCCAGTTCCTCGTCGCTGAGCTCCTGGCCCGGCCAATCACGCACGTCCATGCCCCGCAGCCTTCCTGCCCGGCGGCAGACTGGGCAAATACCGTTGCCGACCGCCGCTATAACCGCCCTGCTATGCGTGTGGTTAGTCTGGCGGCGGAGGCGCGCCAGCCACCCCCTCCAGAATCGTCCTATATAGACATGAATGTCCATATATAATCTGGATGGCGGCCCGGTGGGTTAGGTTTCCAGGTGTGGGTGGCGATCTCGGGCGGGTGCTGGCCGGGCGGTACCGGTTGCTCGCGCTGCTGGGGCAGGGCGGAACGGGGGCCGTCTGGCGTGCCAGCGACGAGCGGCTGGGCCGCGAGGTCGCCGTCAAGGAGGTCCGGCCGCCGGTGCGGCCCGACGCGGGCTGGCCTGCCCGGCTGGACCGGGAGGCCGGCGCCGCCGCACGGCTGGCTCATCCCGGCATCGTCACCGTCCACGAGCGGATCACCGGCGAGGACGGACGGCCGTGGATCGTCATGGAGCTGCTGCGCGGGTGGTCCCTGGAGGGTCTTCTCAGGACGGGAGGGCCGCTGCCGCCGGCGCGGGTCGCCGGGATCGGCCTGCAGCTCCTGGGTGCCCTCCGGGCCGCACACCGGGCGGGCGTGACGCACTGCGGCATCAAGCCGGCCAACGTGATGCTCGATGGCGACCGGGCGGTGCTGACCGACTTCGGCATGGCCGCCGCCGGCGGCGAGATGATCTTGACATGGCGGGCGGCGTTCGCCGGCACCCCCGCCTTCCTGTCCCCCGAGCAGGTCGGCGGACTGCCGGGCACCGCCGAGTCCGATCTGTGGTCGCTGGGCGCGACCCTGTTCGCCGCCGTGGAGGGCCGTCCGCCGTACGTGGGCGACTGCGCCGGAGCGGTCTGCATCGCCATCACGACACGGGAACCCGCGCGCCCGCTGCGCGCCGGTCCCCTCGAACCCGCTCTCACCGGGCTGCTGCGCCGGGATCCGGCCGAACGGTTGTCCCTCGAACAGGCACGGGAGCTGCTGGTCCTGCCTGCCCGGCGCGCCGCCGGGTGAGAGCGGCGCGCCGGGCCGGATTCAGAGGAGACTGACGTCAGCGGACGGCGAGGTCAGCGGACGGAGAGGTCGGCGCTCTGGTCGCCCGCGGTGATCTGGTACGCGCCGGACTGGGCGGACGGGGTTCCAGCCCCGTTGATGTCGCCCGGGGTCACGGCGAGGTTGGACATCGGGAAGGTGAGGGTGACCGAGCGGGTCTCACCGGCCTTGAGGGGGACGCGGGTGAACGTGGCGAGCCGGTTCGGCGGCACCTGGACGCGGCTGTACGGCTGACCGGCGTAGACCGGGACCACCATGTCGCCGTCGCGGTTGCCGGTGTTGCTGACCTGGAGGGTGAGCTTCACCGTGCCGCGCTTGGAGACCGATCGGTCGGCCAGAGCCAGGCTCTTGACGGCGAACGTGGTGTAGGACAGGCCGTGCCCGAAGGGGAACAGCGGGTCGTAAGCGGAGCTGGGACCGCTGTTGGTGCCCGGCAGCTGCTGGTAGTACATCGGCTGGTCGCCGACGGACTTGGGCCATGAGACGGGAAGGCGGCCGCCAGGGTTGGCGCGGCCGTAGAGCACGTCCGCGACCGCGGTGCCGGCCTCGCTGCCGGGGAGCCAGGCCATCAGGAGCTGCTTGGCGTCGGCGGCCTTGCCGAGCACGAGGGGACGGCTCGCGAGGACCACGACGGTGACCTTCTTGCCGGTGGCCTGCAGGCGGTCGACGAGCTCCTGCTGGTCGGCGGCGAGCTCGGGGGTCTCGTTGTCGGCCACGCCCTCGGCGCCGGGCTTCTCACCCACGACGACGATGGCGCCGTCGGCGTCCTCGGTCTTGTCCACGGCCTCGCCGGCGTCCTTGACGAGCTCGGCCTTGTCTCCGGCGAGCGCCTTGACGCCCTCCCAGACGGTGACGCCGGGGTCGTCGACGCCGTCGGGGATGCCCTGCCAGCCGATGGTCCAGCCGCCGTTCTGGATCGGCACCGAGTCCGCCCCGGAGCCGGTGACGACGACCTTGTCACCGGTGGGCAGCGGCAGCACGTTCCCGTCGTTCTTGAGAAGTGTCATCGACTCGGTCGCGGCCTTCACCGCGAGCGGCTTGTCGGCGCCCAGCACCGCGGCGTCGGCCTTGGCCGGGTCGACGTACGGGTTGTCGAAGAGTCCCAGCTGGAACTTCAGCGTCAGGATGCGCCCGACTGCCTCGTCGAGGCGCTTGCGGGAGACCTTGCCGCTCTTGACCTGCGCCACGAGGCCGTCGATGTAGCCGTCGACGGAGCCCGGCGGCAGCATCGCCACGTCCACGCCCGCGTTCATGGCGATGCCGGCGGCGTCGGCGTAGTCGGCCGCCACCTTGTGGGCCTTCTGGAGTGCCTGGACGTCGTCCCAGTCGCTGATGACGACGCCCTTGAAGCCCCACTGGCGGCGGAGCAGGTCGGTGAGCAGGTAGCGGCTCGCGTGGGCCGGGACGCCGTTGATCGCGCCGGAGTTGACCATGAGGGTCTGCGCACCCGCGTCCACGGCCGCCTTGTAGGACGGCAGGAAGGTGTCCTGGAAGTAGCGCATGTCGAGGTGGGAGTTGGCCCGGTCATGGCCGTTGAACGGCTCGGAGTAGCCGGCGAAGTGCTTGACCGTCGCGGCGACCTTGCGGTCTTGCTGGGAGCCCTTGACGAACGCGGCGCCCAGCACACCGGCCAGGTGCGGGTCCTCGGAGTAGGTCTCGTAGTAGCGGCCCCAGCGGGTGTCGCGCGCGATGTCCTGGACGGGCGCGAAGTTCCAGTTCGGGCCGGTGGCCTTGACCGCCTTGGATGTGGCCTGGCCCATCGCCTGCGAGATCGCCGGATTCCAGGTCGCGCCCACGCCCAGCTGCTGCGGGAACTTGGTCGCGCCGAGGACGTTGTTGTGCCCGTGCACCGCGTCCACGCCGTACAGGAGCGGGATGCGCAGGCGGTGGTTGTCGATCGCGTACTTCTGGATCGTGTTGATCATCTCGGCCCACGCCCGGGGCGTGTTCTGCGCCGGCGCCTGGCCGCCGCCGGACAACATCTGGCCCACGTGCTGGTCGGCGAACATCTTCTTCATGCAGGTGGTGTTGAGCTGCCCGCCAGACCAGTTGCAGTCGCCCTGGATGGTGACGATGGCGGGCTGGGCCGTCTGGCCGACCTTCTCTTCGACGGTCATGCGCCTGACCAGGTCGGCCACCCGTACGGGCGTGGGCGCGGATCTGTCCAGGTAGGCAGGGATGGAACGGGCAGTGGCCGCTCCTGGTATCAGCGTCAGGGCCAGCAACGCGGGCGCGACGAGTGCGCCCGCACGGAGAAGGGATTTCATGCGCGGCTCCTTACTGGGGGGTGAGCCTGGATGATCGAAGGTGTGACGGGGCCGATGTGAGCTAGATCACTACTTATTTCACGTCGTGATTTAAGCAGTGACATAATGGGCGGTCAAGATCGGAAGGGGCCCCCGATGCCGGAGAGGACCCGGCGGACCGTGCGCGACCTACGCCGCGGCAACCGCTCCACCCTGCTGCGTCGGCTGTATTTCGACGGCCCGCTCACCCGCCTGGAGCTGAGCCGGCTGACCGGATTGAGCCAGGCGTCGGTGAGCAACGTCGTCGCCGAGCTGCTCGACCTCGGAGTGATCACTGAGGCGGGCAGCGTCGAGTCCGACGGGGGCCGGCCGCGGATCCTGCTCAAGACCGCTCCCGGCCACGGCCAGCTGGCGGGCGTGGACGTCGGCGAGACCCGGGTCCTGGTCGAGCTGTTCGACTTGGAGCTGACACCGCTGGCCAAGGCCGACCTCCCGCTCGGCGACGGCGGCCACGATGTCGCTGCCGTCGTCGAGCACGCGCTGTCGGGGTTGCGGACGGTCATCACCGAGAGCGGCGTCGACCCCGGTTCCGTGCTCGGAGTGGGCGTGGGCGTCCCGGGCACCGTGGAACGCACACCCGGGACCGTGGTGCACTGCCAGACCATCGGCTGGGAGGCGGTGCCGCTGGAACGGATGCTCCGCGAGGGCACCGCGACCCTGGAGGGCACGGATCTGCCCCTGTTCATCGACAACGACGCCACCGCGCTCGGGCAGGCCGAGATGTGGTTCGGCACGGGGCGCGGTTGCCGCAACGCCGTGGTGGCCCTCATAGGTTCCGGGGTGGGGGCCTGCGTGGTGGTCGACGGCGCCCCGTACCGCGGATCGGCGGGCAGCGCGGGCGAATGGGGCCACACGACGGCCCAGGTCGGCGGTGCCCCCTGCCGCTGCGGCGCGCGTGGCTGCCTGGAGGCGTACGTGGGCGCGAGCGCCCTCCTCGGCCGCTACCGTTCCGCCGGGGGCACCACGGCCACGGGGGAGGAGGAGTCCCTCGCCGCTCTGCTGGCCGATCCCGCCCCGGCCGCGGCCGGGATACGGGCCGAGGTGGTGGCCTACCTCGGCGCCGGCATCGCCGACCTGGTCAACCTCTTCAACCCGGAGAAGATCATCATCGGCGGGTGGGCCGGCCTGCTGATCGGCGCCCGGATGCTCGACCCGATCCAGCAGGCCGCGGCCGAGTACGCGCTCCGCCAGCCGTTCGCCCGGACCTCCATCGAGCTCGGCCGCCTGGGGCCTGAGGCGGTCGCTGTGGGCGCCGCGACCCTGCCGCTGGCACGCCTGCTCGACGGCGGCGGCACCATCGAGCAGACCAGAACCGGGCAGAGCGCCCCAGCCGTCAGCCGGCCCGGTCCCCCTCGGGCTGCCTCACCGGAACACCTCAGCTGAGCCCGCGCACGAAGCGGTCGATGGCGGGGAGGGTGTCGGGGGTCAGGTCCCGGCGGGTCACCGCCATGACGTCGCCGCGGAACGACCGCACCTCGACGAAGCTCTCCGGGGTCGACTCGATCAACAGCGGCAGGATGCGCTCCACGGTCTCCCTGAGGCCGGTTTTGAACTTCTTCTGGCGCAGGGCGGAGCGTCTGAGGCTCTCGAACGTCCCGACCGTGCTCTGCAGGTCATAACGCAGATCGGTCACCGGGAACGGCTCCCGGTCCCAGGTGCTGGTGGCGATCGTCTCGCTCGACCGGCCCTGGGTGCGGGCTTCGACGAACGTCTCGTTGTCCGCGTCCCCGATCTCGCAGTCGTGGATGGGGAAGACCCTCCCGACCCGGCCCCCGTAGTCGGAGCCGCGGCACAGTGAGGGCGCGCAGAACAGCACATGGCTGAACGGGCCGACCGGAACGTCCAGCCGCACCTTGTGGTGCGATGTCCCGTCGAACAGCAGATGCCAGCGGGGCGTCACGAAGTCCAGGAACGCCGAAACCGCGTCCGCGTCGTACCCCGGGTCCTTGACGTTGAACTGCAGGCCCTTGCACCCATCGTCGACGAGGACGAGATATTTGCGGAACGGCCCGGGACCGCCCGGGAACGGGAAATGTTTGACATACGCCCCTTCATGCCCGGGCACGGGCTCATGGCCGGCCCATGCCTCCTCCCAGGATCCGGGTCGCCTCTTCTCCGCCTCCTCGCGCATCACGTCGAGGAGCTTGGCGTCCCGCGCGTAGCCGGGATCCGGGTCCTCCGACGGCCCGGTCGACGTGTCACCGGTGACCTCGACGTACCCCTGGCGCCGCTTTTCGCGGATCTTCCGATTGAAATGACGTTCGGCATGGACCTCGTCGTCCAGGGTCATGCTCATTCCCCGCATGACGCCGCCCGCCACGCCCCATCCCATGTGGCAGCGGATGCCCTCGCGGCGGATCCGCCAGCATCGCACCACGTCACCGGTGCGCTTCTCGAAAGTTCGCCATTCCGACATGCCGCCACACCTTTCCACAGGTGACGGTGGCGACAAAGCCGTTTCAGGCGTTCAGATAGGCCAGCACGGCGAGGACGCGGCGATGGCCGCTGTCGCTGGGCGGCAGGTCGAGCTTCAGGAAGATGCTGCCGATGTGCTTGCTGACGGACCGCTCCGTGATGACGAGGGTCGCGGCGATGGTGGCGTTGTCGTGGCCCTGCGCCATGAGCGCGAGCACCTCGCGCTCGCGCGGGGTGAGTGCCTGCAGCGGTGAACGGCGTGTCATGAGCTGGGAGACCACCTCCGGGTCGAGTGCGGTGCCGCCGGCGGCGACACGTTGCAGCGCGTCCAGGAACTCCTCGACCCGGCTGACCCTGTCCTTGAGGAGATAGCCGATGCCCTGGGCACCGCCCGCCAGGAGCTCGGTCGCGTACGTCTCCTCCACGTACTGGGAGAGAACGAGCACGGGCAGGTCGGGCAGTGCCTTGCGTGCCTCGATCGCGGCCCGCAGGCCCTCGTCGCGGAAACCCGGCGGAAGCCGGACATCGAGGACGGCCACGTCGGGCCGGTGCGCCAGCAGGGCGGGCACGATCTCCGGACCGGTGTCGGCGACCGCGACGACCTCGTGGCCGTCGCCCGTCAGCAGCAGGACCAGCCCCTCGCGCAGCAGGGCGTTGTCCTCCGCGATCACGATCCGCACGGCAGCTCCACCTCGAGTGTCGTTCCCGCGCCGACGGGGCTGTCGACACGGGTGGCGCCGTCCAGCGCGGCGACCCGGCGGCGGATCCCGGCCAGCCCGCTGCCGCGGGCCGGATCTGCGCCGCCCTTCCCATCGTCCCGCACGATGATCCGCAACCGGTCGCCGTCCCGGCGCAGTGTCACCTGGGCCGCGGCGGCTCCGCTGTGCTTGGCGATGTTGGTCAAGGCCTCGGCGACGACGAAGTAGGCGGCCGCCTCCACCGCCGCAGGGACACGGCGTTCCGCCCCGCCGATCTCCAGCTCGATCTCCACGGTGACCGGGATGTGCTGCCCGGCGGCGAGGGCGCGGACCGCGCCGGGCAGGCCGCGGTCGGACAGGATCGGCGGGTAGATGCCCCGGATGACGGAGCGCAGCTGGGTCAGGGCGTCCTCGATCCCCTCCCGGGCCTCCAGGAACAGCGTGCGGGCGGCCTCGGGGTCGGCATCGAAGCGCCGGTCGGCGAGGCCGAGCCGCAGCGCGACCGAGACCAGCTGGGCCTGCGTGCCGTCGTGCAGGTCGCGTTCGATGCGGCGCAGCTCGGCGCCGTGGGCCTCCAGTGCCTCCGCCCGCGTCTCGGTCAGCTGTTCGACCCGTTCGGCGAGGCTGACCCCGCGGGTCGGCCCGAGCAGCTTGGCGGCGATCCACGCCTGCCACCGCACGAACCGGGGCACCAGCCACCACAGGCCCAGGATGTTGACGCCGGCCTGAAGGAACGGCATGGTCAGCGCCTTGGGCCAGCTGTCCAGGACGATGAACGCCGACTGCGAGCCTTCCGGCGCCGCCCACCACCACAGCGGCAGGGACAGCGAGAACAGTATCGATGGCCACAGCGAGACGGCCATCACCGCCGCGAGCAGCCCGCCGTAGCCGTGCAGGACCATCCACGCCACGTCACGCCAGGTGGACGGCGCGCGCAACAGCGCGAAGCCCTGCTCGAACGAGGTGCCGCGCGGCGGCGCGTAGGGCTCGGGGATCTCGCGGCCCAGCACCCGGGCCACCCTGCGCCGTTCGGCGTTGGTCAGGGCACGCAGCGGGCGGGCGACCTCCGGCAGCCAGGGAATGGCGATCACCAGGATCGACAGGAACGCCACGAGCGGGAGGACGCAGGTGCCCAGGAGCGCGGGCAGCACGGTGCGCAGGCCGCCGGCCAGAAAGGTGGTGGCGTCCCCGCTGCGTCTCAGTGCGTTCTTCACGGCCTTCACGGCGCTTCTCTCGTCCTCCATCGGAGCTCACGTTAAGGGACCGCGCGGGCCCGCCGTAATGACTCCCGCTCCCCGGCCCGTGGTGTAGCTGGCTACACCTCTGATTCGGGGGTGCGAGCCCATGTGCCGGCCCTCCGCCGGAACCTACGTTCAACCAGGTGAGAGCGCGGTCGAGAGCGAGAGGGAACATGACGACGACGTTGGCGGCAGAGACAGCGGAGGGGACTCCCTATGAGGCGACGGCATATGCGGTGCGGATGGAGGCGGTCACCCGGTCGTACGGGTCGGTGACGGCGCTGCGCGGCGTCACCAGGGCGTTCCCGCGCGGCGGCTTCACGGCCGTCATGGGGCCGTCCGGCTCGGGCAAGAGCACGTTCCTGCACTGCGCGTCCGGCCTCGACCGCCCGACCTCGGGTTCCGTCCTGATCGGCGGCACCGACATCGGCCGTCTCAGCGAGGCCAAGCGGACCCGGCTGCGGCGTGAACGGATCGGGTTCGTGTTCCAGTCGTTCAACCTGATCCCGTCCATGGACGTCGAGCAGAACATCACCCTCCCGCTCCATCTCAGCGGCGCGCGCGCCGATCCCCAATGGCTCGCCGAGGTGGTTGGGCGCGTCGGGCTCGCAGACCGGCTCCGGCACCGGCCGTCCGAGCTTTCCGGCGGGCAGCAGCAGCGGGCGGCCGTCGCCCGGGCCCTCATCACCAGGCCCGAGGTCGTGTTCGCGGACGAGCCCACGGGCTCCCTTGATCCGCGTTCGGCGCGTGACGTGCTGGCCCTGCTGCGCGAGGCAGCCGACCAGACCGGGCAGACCGTGGTGCTGGTGACGCACGACCCGATGGCGGCTGCGTGGGCCGACTCGGTGCTCTTCCTGCGGGACGGCCAGATCGTCGCCGAGCTCCCCGATCCCACCCCCGCCACCGTGATGGCTCGCTGGGACGTCCTGTGAAGCCGCCGAAGGGCGCCCTGGCGGGCGTGTTCGTGGCTTTGATGTTCGCCGCCGCGCTGGTCGGCTCGTGCGGCGTGCTCCTGGAGTCCGCACTGCGGGCGCACGCGCCGGTGGACCGGTACGAGGCGGCCGCGGCGGTCGTCACCGGTGAGCAGTCGGTCTCGGTCCGGCAGAAGCGGGTCGGGTCGGAACCGGAGAAGCAGACGCGGCCGCTGACCGAACGCGCCCGCGTCCCGGTCGCAGCCGCCGAGCGCCTGCGAGCCGTGCCGGGTGTGCGGGCGGTCATCGCGGATGTGTCGTTCCCCGTGCTGACCGCGTCGGGTGTGACGGTCACCGGCCAAGGCTGGGATTCCGCGGCGCTCCACTCGTACGAGGCGGCGGCCGGCCGTGCTCCGCAGGCGCCGGACGAGGTCGTGCTCGACACCGCCACGGCGGCTCGGGCGCGAGTGGCGGTAGGCAGCGTGGTCGGACTCCAGACGACCGGTGCTCCTCAGCCGTTCCGGGTCACCGGGCTGGTGAAGGCGGGCGGTCCACCCGGCGCGTTCTTCGCGTCGCAGGCGACGGCGACGCTGAGCGGTCACCCGGGGCAGGCGGACGCGCTGGCGGTGATCGCAGGCGGACGCGTGGACGCCGCCGCACTGAAGAAGGCCGCCCCGGGCCTGGTGGTCAAGACGGGCGCCGCACGAGGGGACGCGGAAGACCTGGCCGTGCGGGGTGCCCGCCCCGACATGATCGAGATGGCCGCCTCGTTCGGCGCGGTCGCCGTGATGACGGCGCTGGTGGTCGTCGGGGGCCTGATCGCCCTGTCGATCCGGGAACGCAGCCGCGAGTTCGCGTTGCTGCGCGCCGTCGGCGCGACGCCCTGGCAGGTCCGCGGCCGGATCGTGCGGGAGACGCTCCGGACGGCCCTGCCTGCGGGACTGCTCGGCGGCCTGCTCGCGCTGGCGCTCGGCGCGGCGATGCACCGGGCCATGGTGGCCAAGGACGTGCTCCCTGGCGGTTTCGGGCTGTCGCTCAGCCCGCTGCCCGCGCTGGCCGCGCTGCTCATCAGCCTGCTCGCCGCGATGCTGTCGGCGTTCTTCGCCTCGCTCCGCGCGACGCGCATCCGGCCGGTCGAAGCTCTCGGCGAGGCGGCCGTCGAGCCGGCGTCACTGCCTCGCTGGCGGGTCATCACGGGTGTGGTGTTCCTTGTGCTTGGCGTCAATGCGCTCGGCGTCTCGACGATGGCGAGCGGATCGACGGCAGCCGCCTCGATCGGCGGGCTGGTGATCACACTGATCGTGGCGACCGCCCTGCTGAGCCCGCTCATCGCGCGGCGCGGCGGCCGCGTGTTCGGCCGCGTTCTGCGGACCGCGTCGCCCGTGGCCGGCCGGCTCGCGGACATCAACATCGGCGCGGCGGCGCTGCGGCTCGGCTCGGTCATCACGCCGGTCGCGCTGGCGGTCGCGTTCGCCGGGGTGCAGCTCTTCGCGCAGTCGACGTCCGTCCGCGCGACGGAGGTTCAGGCGGCCGAGGGGACGCGTGCGGACCGGGTCGTCGTGCCGGCCGGTCCGGGGCTGCCCTCCGGGGTGCTCGACGCCGTACGGAGCACTCCCGGCGTGCGGGCCGCGACCGCCGTCAAGCAGACCACCGTCGTGATGTCGGTCAGGGAACTGGCTGAAAAGAACCTCCGCTCCCTCCCCGCCAAGGGCGTCAGCCCCGAGGGGATCACGCAGACGATGGACCCCGGCGTGACGAAGGGCTCTCTCGCCGACCTCCGCGACCCTGGCACGGTCGCGCTCAGCGAGAGCGTCGCCGAGGGCGTCCGGCTGGGCCAGGAGCAGCAGTTCTGGCTCGGGGACGGCACCCCGGTCAAGGCCCGCGTCGTGGCGATCTACGAGCGCGGCCTGGGTCTCGGTGACGTGCTCCTCCCCCATGCCACGGTCGCCGCGCACACCACGTCGCCCCTGGACGACCACATCCTCGTACGAGGGGACCCGGATCTCCGCCCTGCCCTTTCCCGCTATTCCGGAGCCTTGGTCATCGCCCAGGACGCCTTCGGCGCGCAGCAGTCCGAGGAACTGCGGCTGCAAGGCTTCATGAGCTACGTGGTGGTGCTCGCCATCTGCGGGTTCATCGTCATCGGGCTGGTGACGACACTGGCCCTCGCCACCGCCTCCCGGCGCCGCGAACTCGCCCTGCTCCGCCTGGTGGGTGCGACCCGCCGCCAGGTACTGCGGATGCTCCGGCTGGAGGCGGCCATCATGCTCGGCATCGGCCTGGCCGTCGGAACGCTGATCGCCGGAGTCACGCTGCTGACGTTCGCCACCGCCGTCACAGGCCTGCCGCTGCCCGCCGTACCGCCGCTGACCTTCGCGGCGATCCTCCTGCTCGTGGCCGCCCCCGGCGCCGCCGCGATGCTCCTGCCCGCCCGGCCGATGTTGCGCCGGCGTCCCGAAACGAGCTGAAAGGCGAGAGCCTCATGGACAACGGCATGCGCTGGACTCTCTTCGGCATCCTCCTCACGGCCAACGTCATCGCCGGCGCGGTCTTCAACGGCACCTGGATCCAGATCGTGGCGAGCTCGCTGACCGGAGCCGGGATGGCCGGCCTCGTCGTCGAGTACTTCTGGCGGGGGCGCCACCGGTGAGGCCGACCGAACCCGGCGGCACCGTCCCCTTGCCGGGCCTTGCGCCGTTAACATCTCCGGAGTGCCAAGATCCCTGTTGGCACTGATGTGTACCGGAACGGCGGAAATGGACGACCTCGAGCTCCGGCGGTCCCTGCCGGGCAACCTGCCCCAGCTGTTCGCTGACGACCAGGTCGAGCGGGCGCTGGACGTGGCGCTGCCCGCAGGGGACGTGGTCTGGCCGGACCCCGGCTACCCGCAGCGCCAGATCCTCCTGCGCCCGGCGTTCTGGCTGAGCGACGAACCGGTCACCGGCGAGCTGTGGGCGGCGCTGCGGGCAGCGCATCCGCAGTCCGGGCTGTGGCCGGTGCTGCTGGACGAGACCGACCAGCCGTGGGCCGCGGGGCAGATCGCACCGGAGCCGGTCACCGACGTCGACAACTACCTCCCCACCGCCTTCATGTCCGAGGTCTGGGCCGACTGGGCGGAGCAGGCCGCCGAGGAGGACCACGACGACCTGGCTCCGTTCGGCCGCGACTGCCCCGGCCCGGCGCAGCGCGGCGCCTCGCTGGACGACCCGGGCGCCGTGGCCGACCGCCACGCCCGTGCCCTCGCACCCCGGGGTCTCTCCCTCGGCCTCGTCGCGGTCGAGCGCAGCGCCGACGTCCTCGCCGCCATCGGGTGGCAGGGCGCGCTCAACCACAACGAATGGACGGCGCCGCTCGCCGCCGTGGTCCGCGGCTGGGAGGAACGGTTCGGCGCCCGCGTCATCGCGATGGGCTTCAACACCCTGGACCTGAGCGTCGCCGCACCGCCCATCAGCGCCCGCCACGCCCTCCACGTCGCCGCCGAGCACTGGGCGTTCTGCCCCGACATCCTCTTCCAGGGCCCCGGCACCCTCGGCGGCTACGCCGAAGAAATCCGCGGCAAGACCCGCTGGTCCTTCTGGTGGGACTAGGCATAACGGCTTGATATCGACGCGATAGCGCCTCCTCCTACGGTCGTTTTCGATCGATCCGTCCAAGGAAGGGGCACCATGGCACGACTTCGCACGATCGGCGCCGTCGCCGCGATCGCGGCCGCGACGGCCGCGGGCAGCGTGGCCGCCGGCGCGCCGGCACAGGCTGCAAAGAAGAACTGCAAGATCGGCTATTTCTGCGCCTGGTCCAACACTTCTGGCAACAGATTCGCCGGCAAGGCCGACTGCAGGTGGTGGGGCGACGGCTGGAACTGGAGCGGCAAGTGCGGGGAGCCCCGCCGTCGCGCCACCGCCATTTACAACCACGGCAAGAAGGGAGCGGGCGCCTCCCACGTCCGCATCTACGACAAGGCCGGTGGAAAGGGCAGCTCTGCCTGCATCAAGCGCGGCTCCGCGTGGGACCTGACGTTCAAGGTGAAGGACCCCGAGGTCGGCGGGTACGTCTATGTCTACAAGTGGACGTCAGGCCCCAAGAAGGGCAGGCCGATCCTGCACGGCGGCATCGACTCCCACAAATGGGTCCGGAGCTGCTGACCCTGAGAACTGAGCGCTGAGGCCCGCCGGACGCCAGCCCCGGCGGGCCTCAGGCGCTCAACAAGCAGCGCCCGGCGGCTACGGTTGACCCGGAAGGATGCTCGGGTGGCCAGTTGTTCCACTCCTGTCTAATATTTCGCGGCAAGGGATGATCGGAGGCGCCCGCCTCCGGGCGGCACGCCATGAGGGGACGGCAGCCAGGTGCGGATCAGGGCCAGGACGAGGGAGCGCCGCCTGCTGCCCGGCGGCCGGGTGCTCCCGGTGGTCATCGGGACCGCCCTGCTCGGCACCCTGATCGGCGATGCCACCATGATCATCATTGACCGGCAGGGCGAGCCGGACGGACCCGCCAAGGCCGACCCCGGCGACCTCGTCTCGGTCTCGGGCGAGGCCATGGGGGTCCCGGCGGTCGCGCCGCTCACCCGGCGCCTCCAGCCCAGCCTGCTGATCGCGGGAACCGGCTCGCTGCCGCCCACGGTGGTGGAGCGCACGCGCCGCATCAAGGGAGTCGCCGGGGTCACGGTCGTCGACGCCGCCCGCGCCCAGGTCGGCGGGCAGCGGGTCGGGCTGCTCGGCGTCGACCCGTCCACGTTCCGCGCGTTCGCGCCCAAGCAGTCCGCCGAGTCCGACCAGCTCTGGCGCACCGTCGCGACCGGCGGGCTGGCCGTCTCGTTCACGCTGAGCCGGGAGGGCGCGCTGCCGCTCGGCGGCGTCGTCCAGGCGGGCAGCACCGCCAAGCCGGGCCAGGTGCGCATCTCCGCGTACGCCTCGATGGGCATCGGCGACGTCGACGCGGTGGTGTCCCGGACCCAGGCGCGCACCCTGGGCATGCCGGACGGCAACGGGCTCGTCATCAGCGCGCCCAAGGCCGACCGCAAGAAGTTGTCGAAGGCGCTCAAGCAGATCCTCCCGCGCGGCACGAAGATCGCTCCCATCGCGCCGCAGACGTCACCGGTCACGCCGGCCGGGTTGCGCCGGCAGCCGCAGGTGACCGGCCGCCCCGACGGCGTCACCGGCAACCGGTCGACCATCACCGGCAACATGATGACGCCGACGATGAGCAAGGTGGTGACGGAGCTCGACGGCATGTTCGGGGCGTTCCCCGTCATCGGCTGCTTCCGCAACACCGGCGACCCGCAGGACCACGCGCTCGGCCGCGCCTGCGACTTCATGGAGACCACCACGGGCCGCATGCCGAGCGCCAGCGCGCAGCGCCACGGCGACCAGGTCGCCCAGTACGCGATCAGCAACGCGCGGCGCCTGGGCATCTCCTACGTGATCTGGAAGCAGCACATCTGGAACATCAGATTCCCCGGCTGGCGCAAGATGGAGAACCGCGGCAGCCTGACGCAGAACCACTTCGACCACCTGCACATCTCGGTGCTGCGCTGATCGTTCAAGACTGCGCTGATAGCCCAAATCAGAGGCGTTCGAGCTCGCACCAGACCGCCTTGCCCTCGCCGGTCCGGCGGACGCCCCAGCGGCGCGCCAGCCGGCCGACCACGTGCAGGCCGCGCCCGGACTCGGCCATGCCGTCCTCACAGCGGCGGATCCGCGGGCGACCGTCGGTGCCGTCGAAGACCTCCACCACGAGCCCTTCTTCCCGGACGAGCCGCAGGGTGATCCGCCCGTCCGCGTGCCGGATCGCGTTGGTCACCAGCTCCGAGGCCAGCAGCGTGGCGGAGTCTGCCAGCTCGCCCAGGCCCCACCGTTCGAGCTGGTCGCGGATCAGACCGCGTGCGCGCCGCGCCGCCGCGGGATCGGCGGGCAGCTCCCAGGTGACGTGGTCGTCGGCCGGGATGCGGCGCAGGCGCGCCACGAGCATCGCGATGTCGTCCCGGTGCTGGTCGTCGTACACGCCGTCGAGCGCGGCCTGGCAGAGCTCCTCCAGCGGCCGGGCGGCGGCGCCGGAGCTGAACGTGCGGCGCAGCCGGGCCAGCCCGTCGTCGATGTCGCGCGAGCGGTTCTCCACCAGGCCGTCGGTGTAGAGCACCAGCAGGGAGCCGTCCTCGACGGTGAACTCGCGGCTGACGATCGGCCCCTCGCCCACGCCCAGCGGCGGAGCCGGTGGCACGTCGAGGTAGGTGGCCTCTCCACCGGGCAGCGCCATCAGCGGCGGCAGGTGCCCGGCGCTGGCGGCCTCACAGCGCCCGCTGACGGCGTCGTACACCACGTAGGCGCAGGTGGCGAAGTGCGGCTCGCGCTCGCCGAGCGTCCGCATCAGCAGGTCAAGGCGTTCCAGTGCCTCGGCGGGCGGCAGGTCGAGCCCGGCCAGCGTGTGGATCGCGGTGCGAAGCCGCCCCATGGTCACCGCCGCCCGCACGCCGTGCCCGGCCACGTCGCCGACGACGAGGACCACCCGCCCGCCGGGCAGCGCGATCGACTCGTACCAGTCACCGCCGACCTCGATGAGCCGGCCGCCGGGCAGGTACCGGTGGTGCACCTCGACCGTCACCGGCGCCGACAGGTCGGTCGGCAGCAGGCTGCGCTGCAGCGTGAGCGCCGTCGCGCGCTCCCGCCCGTACCGGCGCGCGCTCTCGATGAAACGCGCGGCGCGCGAGGCGAACTCCATGCCGATGTCGATGTCGTACGCGTCGAACGGGCGGTGCGCGACGCTGCGCGTGCAGACGAAGAAACCGAGCGTCGCGCCGTCGGCGATGATCGGCAGCAGCAACATCGACGCGCCCTTGAGCAGCTCGGCGACCGGCGGGCGGCGCCATGCCTCGGCGATGCGGGCGGCACCCTCGTCGGCGAGCCGGGCGAGGACCGGGCGCCCGCCGTCCATGCACTGCGCGTACGGGGTGTCCGCCGGGTAGGTCAGCACCTCGCCGGTCGGGAACGCCGCGTCCCATGCCTGGTCGTCGTCGTCAAAGGAGATCGCCATGCGCCGCAGCACGTGTGTGCCGTCCGGCGACTGGTCGGGCGACTCGTCGGCGGCCACCAGGCTCTCCAGCAGGAGCAGCGCACCCGAGTTGCAGAAGTGCGGGACGAGGATGTCCATGAGGCCGCGCGCGAGCTGGTCGAGGTCGAGCGTCGCGCCGATGCGCGGCAGCGAGTCGTCGAGCAGCGCGCGGCGGATGACCGCCGGGTCGAGGAACCGGTCGGCCAGCGGCACCGGGACGCGGATGACGGCCAGCGCCGACAGGTCCGGGTCGCCGCCGCTCATCGGGTGCACGGTGATCACCGCGTCGTGGGTCGTGCCCTCCCCGGCCTGGATCGCGACCATGGCCGAGGTCTCGCGCCCGGCGGCCACCGCCGCCAGGAGGCCCTCCAGCGCGCCGTCAGATCCTCCGACGATCATGTCGCCGAACGGAGCGCCGCACAGATCATCCGGATTCTTGGCAAGAACTGCCGCGGCGTTGCGGTCGAACTGGAGTATTTTCCCCGACGAATCCATGCCGACAATCAGAATTCGGGTGGAGGACTCCATCGCTCGATTATGGGGCATTTGCCGTCGCGATGCGGTAGATACGGACCATGAACAAGGTCGCCATCGTCGGAGGGGGGCCCACGGGACTGGCCCTGGCCGCGGAGCTCGCTCTCGCGGGAGTGCCTTGCCGGGTCTTCGACCGCCGCCCCGGGCCCCGCACCGACTCGCGTGCTATCACGCTCCATGCCCGTACCATGGAGCTGCTCGATCTGCGCGGCCTCGCCGGGCGCTTCACCGACGCCGGGGTGCCGCTGCCCGGTTTCCCGCTCGGGTTGAAGGGCGCCTCCATCGACTTCGGCCGCCTTGACTCCGATTTCCCCTACATGTTGGGCATTCCGCAGAGCCGAATCGAAGAGCTGCTCGCCGCGCGCGCCCTAGAACTGGGCGCCGAGGTCCAGTGGTCGCACAGAGTTTCGGGAATCCAGCAGAACACCGACGATATCCAGCTGGAATTCGATTCTGCCGACCCGCAGTCGTTCGCGTACGTCGTCGCAGCCCTGAAGCACGCCCTCGACCGCCAGCTGTCTCGTTCGTGAGGGGCAGCCCCTTCGTGAGGGCCAGCTGTTCGTGGGGTCAGGGGCGACCGAAGACCTGAGGTGGCGGAATGGGGGTTTCGATCTCGTCGCGGTCGTGGATGGGGGCGGCTCCCGCGATGAAGGCGGTGAGGTCGGCGCCTTCGATCAGGCGGGCCTGGACCAGGCCGCCGGCGGCTCGGCGGGTCAGCTGGGCGGTGGGGAGGGGGAGCCGAGAGGCGGCGATGATGAGGTTGCCGAAGCGGCGGCCACGCAGGATGCCGGGCTCGGCCAGCATGAGGGTGTGGGGGAAGACCGAGCGGACGGTGGCGGCCATGCGGCGGGCGAACGGCAGGCGGAAGCCGTCCGCGACGTTGATCAGGTAGACGCCGCCGGGGCGCAGGACGCGGGCCACGTCGTAGGCGAACTCCTGGGTGGCGAGCTCGACCGGCATCGAGGCCTCGGCGAACGCGTCGAGGACCGCGAGGTCGTCGGCGGCGTCGGCCAGGGCGGCGATGCCGGCCCGGCCGTCCACGATGCGGATCTTGAGCCCGGGCACGTTCTTGACGGGCAGCTGCTCGCGGACGAGCTGGACCAGCCGCCCGTCGGGTTCGAGGACGACCTGGCGGGAGCCGGGCCGGGTCGCGGCGATGTAGCGGGGCAGGGTGCAGGCCGCACCGCCGATGTGCACGGCGTCGAAGGGCTGGTCGTCGAGGCCCAGGCAGTCGATCACGTCGCCCATCAGGCGCATGTACTCGAAGTCGAGGTAGGTGGGGTCGGTCAGGTCCACGTAGGACTGGGGCACCCCTCCCACGCACAGCACCCAGCCGTTGTCGCGGTCGGCGTCGCGGAGGAGCTCGGCCTCGCCGTTGGCGACCGGGTAGCGATCTGCCTGCGGCTCCCGCTGTCCCCTACGCGCCATGGGTTCAGCTTAGTTGGCCTACCTTGGTTTGCTGGCCGTGATCACCGAGCTGATACCCGCGCCGGTGGTGACGAGACGCTGGTACTCGGGACGGCGCAGTTCCCCGCCCATGAACGGGTGCGGGTTGCGGTGGACTGCGGGGCTCTCGGCTTCGGTGAGGGCGGCGAAGTGGATCTCCTTGACGCCGGTCTCGGTGACGATGCGCGCCACGTTGCGCTCGGTCACGCCGCCGCCCGGCATGACGACGATGCGGTCGCCCGCGCGGCGGACGAGCTCGGCGATCAGCGGGGAGCCTTCGAGCACGCTCACCTCCTGGCCGGACGTGAGGACGCGGTCGACGCCGAGGTCGATCAGGGTCTCGAGCGCCGCAAAGGGGTCCGCGGCCATGTCGAACGCGCGGTGGAACGTGATGGGGAGGCCGTCGGCGGCCGTGATGAGACGGGTGGTGACCGCGCGGTCGACGTCACCTTCGGGAGTCAGCGCGCCGATCACCACGCCGTGGGCGCCGGCCTCACGTGCGAGGGCCACATCGTGCTCCATCGCGTCCACCTCGTGGGCGTCGAAGATGAAGTCGCCACCGCGCGGGCGGATGATGACGTGCACGCGGATCGACGAGACCGCCGCGACGGCGGCGCGGACCGTGCCGAGGCTCGGGGTGATGCCGCCGTCGAACAGCGCGGCGCACAGCTCCACCCGGTCGGCGCCCGCCTGTTCGGCGGCGATCGCGCCTTCGACGCTGTCGATGCAGATCTCGTAGGTGAGGCTCACTTACTTCCCTTCGGTTGTACGGATTTCGCTCACCACACGGATCTCCCCCACCACGCGGCCGCCGCCCAGGATGGGGACGGCGGCCAGCTCCGCGGCGGCCGGGGTGACGGCCGCTCCGAGAGCGGCGAGGGCGTGGACGGCGACGGCTGTGGTGGCACGGGGGCTGCCGTCGATGACCTTGACGGCGACCGCGTGGCCTTCGGCTGTGGCGGCGATGAGGACGCCCTCCGCGCCGCCCTTGACGACGGAGCCGGGCAGGGCCTTCATGAGCTCGGTATTGAGGTGGCCGGTGCCGCCGACGTACTCGGGGTACTCGCGCATCGCATCGGCCACCGCGCGGTAAGGGCCGTTCTTGGCGAGGACGAGGGACTGCGCGGCGCGGGCCAGTCCGGTCAGGGTGAGACCGAAGAGCGGAGCACCGCAGCCGTCCACGGCCACGGGCGCAGGCCGTTCACCCGCGGCGTCGGCCATCGTGGTGCGGACGCCCTGCTGGAGCGGATGATTCACGTCGAGGTACGTCTCCACCGGCCAGTCGTTGACGACGCACGCGGCGAGCATCGCGGCGTGCTTGCCCGAGCAGTTCATGCGTTCGCGCGACTTCTCCGGCTCGCCGTTGCGAATGAGAGCCGCGCGCGTGCGCCCGTCCTCGGGCGGAGTCGCCGGGCACTGCAGCGCCTCGAAGCCGAGCCCCGCGTCGGCGAGGATCGCGGCGACGGTCTTCACATGGAAGTCCTCGCCCGTGTGGCTGCCCGCCGCGATCGCGAGCCGTTCGCCTGTGAGCGGCGCGTCCGCCGTCAGGCAGGCCAGCGCCTGGAACGGTTTGGTCGTGGAACGCGGCAGCACGGTGCCGTGCACGTCGCCGCGAGCGTGGGCGAGGCTCCCGTCAGGCGCCAGTCCGGACACGCTCCCGTAGTGCACGCTCTCCACGAAGCCGTTCCGCACGACCTCGGCCAGCACTGCGTATCCGGCCGGCACCGCGTGTTCGACCGGGTTTGCGTCCATTGCGTTCCTCCACGGTGCGCGCGACCTTGGACAACGTCGCGTTGATCACCAGGTAGACCAGCGCGATGACCAGGTAGGTCTGGATGAGCAGGTGGTTGTAGTTGGCGAGCACCTTGCCGCTGTAGAGCAGCTCGGCGTAGCTGACGACGAAGCCGAGCGAGGTGTCCTTGACCAGGCCGACGGACTGGCTGATCAGTGACGGCAGCACCCGCCGCGCCGCCTGCGGCAGCACGATCATCCGCATGGCCCGGCCGCGGGTGAGGCCGACCGCGAGCCCCGCCTCCAGCTGCCCGCGCTCGACCGACTGGATGCCCGCCCGGAAGATCTCGGCGAACGCGGCGGCGTTGGACACCGACAGCGGCACGACGAGCTTCCAGAACAGCGGCATGTCGAGCCCGTACTTCGGCAGCGCGAACAACACCACGTACACGAGCAGCAGGGCCGGGATGGTCCGTACGACCTCGACGTACGCGGCGGACGGCAGGCGGACCCACCGGCTGTGCGACAGACGGCCGAGCGCGAGCACGATGCCCGCCGCCATCGACAGCGCGATCGCCACGACCGCCGCGAGCGCGGTCGACTTCAGCCCGTCCAGCAGGTACCGCCACATCGGCCAGGTGCCGTACGGGCGCCAGCGGTCGGCCGCGAGCTGCCCGTTGTCGGCGAACTGCCGCAGTGCCAGCCCGAGCAGCGCGAGCCCGGCCAGGACCGTGAGCGCGGTCGCGATCCGGATCCGGCGGCGGGCGCGCGGGCCGGGCTCGTCGAACAACACCCTCGCGACGCTCATCGCAGGATCGCCAGCTTCCGTTCGAGGGCGCCGGTGGTCAGCCCGGCGCACGCTGACAACGCCATGTAGAGCAGGCCCGCCGTCACGAAGATCCAGATGGGCTGCGCCTCGGCCAGGTTGACCCGGTTGGCCGCGGCGGTCAGCTCGACGACGCCGACCGCCGCCGCCAGCGCGGTGTTCATGATCGTCATGATCGCGATGTTGCCGAGCGGCTGGACCACCGTGCGCAGCGCCTGCGGCAGGATCACCATGCGGAGCGACTGGGTGAAGGTGAGGCCGAGCGCGCGGGCCGCCTCGCCCTGCCCCACCGGCACGGCGTTGATCCCTGACCGCACCGCCTCCGCCATGTACGCGCCCTGGTAGAGCGATATCACGATCACGGCGGTGGTGAAGAGCCCCGCCATCACCCCGATCTCGGGCAGGCCGAAGACCGCCAGCACGAGCCACACCAGGAGCGGGATGTTCTGCAGGGTCTCCACGTAGGCGGTGCCCGCGGCGCGCAGCACGGCCACCGGGCTGACGCGCATCGCGGCCACGATGACACCGGCCACGAGCGCGCCCGCCAGCGAGAGCAGGGTGAGCTCCACGGTGACCAGCATCCCGTCGCCGAACTCGCCGAGATGCCGGGTGATGACGTCCATCCGGGCCCTTATTCGGAGCCGGGCGCCGAGCCGATGGCCGGTGGCTGCGGCGCCTCGCCCTGCACGACCGTGCCGATCGAGTTCTTCCAGACCTTGGCCCACAGTCCGGACGCCTGGATGTTCTTCAGCCACTCGTTGACGAACTGCTTCATCTGCGCGTCGCCGTGCTTGAGGCCGATGCCGTACGGGTCGCTGGTGAACGGCTTGCCCTGGATCTGGATGGTCGGGTCCTGCTTGGCGGTGGCGAGGAGCACCGCCTCGTCCTGCACGTACGCCTGTCCCCGCCCCTGCTTGAGCGCCTGCACGCACTCGGGGTCACTGCCGAACGTGACGATCTTGGCGTCGGGTGCGGCCTTCTTGATGGCCGGGATCGCCGGGGTGTTGGCACCCGCGATGACGGTCTTGCCCTTCAGGTCCTCGGGCTTGAGGATGCCGGTCTCGCCCTTCTTGGTGGCGATGACCAGGCCTGAGCTGTAGTACGGCCCGGCGAAGGCGACCTGCTTCGCGCGCTCGGGGGTGATGCTGTAGGTCTGGAAGACGACGTCGACGGTTCCGTTCGACAGCAGCGCCTCGCGCGTCTCGGACGCCGAGTTGACGATCTTCACCTCGGGCTTGCCGATGATGTACTTGGCGAGCAGCCTGCCGAAGTCCGCGTCCAGGCCCTCGACCTTCTTGGTGCCGGGGTTCTGCTGGGACAGCAGCGGCGCGTCGAGCGAGCCTCCCACGATGAGCTGGCCGCGCTTCTTGATCTTGTCCATCGTCGAGCCGGCCGGGATGGCCGAGGCGACCGGCGCCGACGCCGTGAGGTCCTCCTTGTCGCCGCCGACGGCGGCGCCGGGCACGGCGGAGGAGGTCGAGTCGTCGCTGGAGCAGGCCGCGAGGCCCGCCAGCGACAGGGCGGCGACCGCGGCCACCGCCGTGCGCCGCAGACCCGGGAGGTTTCGCATCATGATCATCAACCTTTCTGGACAGCCCCGAATCAGTGGCTGAGAACCTTCGTGTGCTGGAAAAGGTTGAACGGAAGCGGCCGCCCCTCGATGCGGACCTCCATCAACAGCGCCCCAACTTTCTTCGATATCGAAGGTAGTCAGGAAGATAGAACCCAAAATCGGACCAAGTCAATACATTGCTGGGCAAAGTAGGTTCGTGCTATTCATCTGTGATGCGCATCAGAGACGACGGACCGGCGGCGCTCGTCCGGCTCGTGGCCACCGGCCAGGCCGAGTCGCGAGCGGACCTCGCCAGGCTCTCCGGGCTGGCCCCGTCCAGCGTCTCGCTCCGGGTCGAGGAACTCATCGACGCGCGCCTGTTCGCCGAGGAGGGCGCGGGGACGTCACGCGGCGGGCGGCGCCCCCGGCTGCTGCGGCTCGCGCGCGAGGCGGGCGTGTTCTTCGTCGCCGACCTCGGCGCCCATCACGCCCGCCTGGCCATCGTCGACCTCGCCGGCACTCCGCTCGCGTTGTCGGAGCTGGCCTGCGAGATCGCCGTCGGCCCTGAGAGCACCCTCGACTCGGTCATCGGGCACCTGCGTGTCCTGGCGCGCGACCTGCGGGACGAGCTGGGCCTGGCCGACCTGCCGGTGCGCGGCATCGGCGTGGGGCTCCCGGGACCGGTCGATCCGGCGACCGGCCAGGTGGTCTCGCCCTCACGCATGCCCGGCTGGAACGACTTCCCCGCGCGCGACTACCTGACCGAACGCGCAGGTCTGCCCGCCCTCGTCGAGAACGACGCCAACCTCATGGCGGTCGGCGAGCACCGGCGCTCCTGGCCCGGGCTCGACAACCTCATGGTGCTCAAGCTCGGCAGCGGCATCGGCTGCGGTGTCATCGCCGAGGGGCGCCTGCACCGGGGCCGGGGCGCCGCGGGCGACATCAGCCACGTGCGCATCCTGTCCGAGGCGACCGTCGACTGCTCGTGCGGGCATCCCGACTGCCTGGAGGCACACGCCAGCGGCGCGGCGCTCGCCGCCGCGCTCGCCCGCCAGGGCATCACCGTCGACCATCCCGCCGACATCGTCGACCTGGTGACCAACGGGGTCCCGCAGGCCACCAGCGCCGTCCGCACCGCCGGGCGGCTCATCGGCGACGTGCTCACCGCCCTCGTCAACTTCTTCAACCCCGACGCGCTGGTCATCGGCGGCAGCCTGTCCAACGCCGAGCCGCTCATCTCGACCATCCGCGGCGTCATCTACGAACGCTGCCTGCCGCTGGCCACCCGCAACCTGGAGATCGTCACGTCCCGGACCGGCCGCGACGCCAGCATCCTCGGCGCCGGCCACCTGCTCCTGGACTCGCCGCTGTCGAACGAGTGGATCGAGGCCGCCGTCAAGCAGTGATTCTCATGTCGTGACGGTGTCCTCGGTCTCCGCGGCGAAGTGGCAGGCGCTCGGATGAGCTGATCCTGCCCGTCCGGCTCCGTCTCGTTCAGCTCCGTCTCGTTCGATCAGGGCGGGCTCCTCGTCGGCGCACACGTCCTGGGCCTTCCAGCAGCGGGTGCGGAAGCGGCAGCCGGACGGCGGGTCGATCGGTGACGGCGGCTCGCCCTCCAGCGTGATCTGCTCACGCCAGCCTCGCGCGTCCGGGTCCGGCACGGGCACGGCCGACAGCAGCGCCTGGGTGTACGGATGGGTCGGGTGCTCGTAGATCTGCTCATCGTCGCCGGTCTCGACGACCTTGCCGAGGTACATCACGGCTACGCGGTCGGAGATGTGCCGGACGGCGGCGAGGTCGTGAGCGATGAAGACGTACGCCAGGCCGAACTCGTTCTGCAGGTCGGCGAGCAGGTTCATCACCTGGGCCTGAACGGAGACGTCGAGGGCGGACACGGGCTCGTCGCACACGATGACGTCCGGCCGCAGCGCCAGCGCACGGGCGATGCCGACGCGCTGGCGCTGGCCGCCGGAGAACTGATGCGGGTAGCGGTTGACGTGGTCGGGATCGAGGCCGACGACTTCGAGCAGGTCCTTGACCCGGCCGCGCCGCTCACCCTTGGGCGCCACCTCGGGATGGATGTCGAACGGCTCGCCCACGATGTCGCCGACCGTCATCCGCGGGTTGAGGGAGGAGTACGGGTCCTGGAGCACCATCTGGATGCGGCGGCGCAACGCGCGAAGGTCGCGGCGTGACAACGCGAAGATGTCGCGGCCCTCGAAGCGCACGCTGCCTGCGGTCGGCTTCTCTGCCGCCAGCAGGAGCCTGGCGAGGGTGGACTTGCCGCAGCCTGACTCCCCCACGACGCCCAGCGTCTCGCCGCGGCGAAGCTCCAGGTCCACGCCGTCCACGGCCTTCACCCGGCCGACCTCGCGTTTGAACAGCACGCCCTGCGTGACCGGGTAGTGCTTCACCAGGCCCTCGACCTCGAGGATCGGCCGCTCAGCCGACCGAGTCGGAGTTGGCGTCGGATCCGGCACCGTACACCTCCTCCGCGAAATGGCAGGCGGCCTGATGCCCGGCCGTGCCGACCTGGATGAGCGGCGGCCGCTCCTGCGAGCAGATCGCCTCCGCGCGGGGACAACGCGGCTGGAACGGGCAGCCGGGCGGCAGGGCGGCCGGATTGGGCGGCGCGCCCTTGATGGGCACGAGTGGCCCGCTCCTCCGGTCGAGCCTCGGCACGGAGGCCAGCAGGCCGGCCGTGTACGGGTGGGCGGGACGGGCGTACAGCTCCCGCGCGGGGGCCTGTTCGGCGACCGTGCCCGCGTACATGACGACGATCCGGTCCGCGACGCCCGCCACCACGCCGAGGTCATGGGTGATGAGCACCAGCCCCATCCGCAGGTCGTCCTGCAGATCGGCGAGCAGCCGCATGATCTGCGCCTGCACGGTCACGTCGAGCGCGGTGGTCGGCTCGTCGGCGATGAGCACGTCGGGTTCCAGTGCCAGCGCCATGGCGATCATGATGCGCTGGCGCATGCCGCCGGAGAACTGGTGCGGGTAGTCGCCCAGGCGCTGCCGGGCGGACGGGATGCGCACCCGCTCCATCAGCTCGACGGCCTTGACCTTGGCGTCCTTGCGCCGCATCCCGCGGTGCACCTCGTACATCTCGCAGATCTGGTCGCCGACCGTGAAGACCGGGTTCAGCGCGCTCAGCGCGTCCTGGAAGATCATGGAGATCCGGTCGCCGCGATAGGTCCGGCGGCGGCGTTCGGGCAGGCCCAGCAGCTCCTCGCCGCGAAGCCGCACCGCGCCCTGGGTGATCTCGGCGGGCGGGGTGTCGAGGATGCCCATCACGGCTTGCGCGGCCACGCTCTTGCCCGATCCCGACTCGCCGAGGATCGCGACCGTCTCCCCCTCCGCAAGCGTGTAGGAGAGCCCGTTGACCGCGCGCACGTGCTGGCCCCGCACCTTGAACCGGACATGGAGGTCCTCCACCTCCAGCAGCGGCGCCTCGTTCTTCGCCGGCTCGTCCTTCGCCATCTCCATGGTCACCGCAGTTTCGGGTCGAGGGCGTCGCGGACGGCGTCGCCGAGCATCAGGAAGCTCAGCACGGTCGCCGACAGGAACAGCGCCGGGAACACCAGCAGATGCGGATGGTCGACGAAGTAGGACTGCGCCTGGTTGAGCTGCAGGCCCCACGACACCTCCGGGTACTGCAGCCCGACGCCGAGGAAGTCCAGCGTCGCCTCACCCGCGATCACGTTGCCCACGTTCAGCGTCGCCACCACGATCACCGGGGCGATCGCGTTCGGCAGGATGTGCTTGCGCATGATGCGCAGGTCGGACGCGCCCAGCAGGCGCGCCGCCTGCACGTAGTCGGCGTCCTTCACCGCGATGACCTGGCCCCGCATGATCCGGATCATGGTCGTCCAGCCGAGCAGCACCAGCACCAGCGTCATCGCGCCGATGCCGTGGTCGGGGAAGGCGACCAGGATGACCGTCGCCCCCAGCACGAACGGCAGCCCGAAGAAGATGTCGGTGATCCGCGCGATCAGCCCGTCCCAGACACCGCCGTAGTAGCCCCCGATCATGCCGAAGACCACCGCGATGAGCAGGGCGAACAGGGTGACCGAGACCCCGATGAGCAGGGTCGGCCAGGCGCCGTGCACGACGTGCGCGTAGTAGTCGCAGCCCGCCAGGTCGGTGCCGAACTGGTGGCCGCCGCCTGGACCTTGCTTCGACAGGTTGGGATCGCAGTTCTCGTTCTCGCCGATGTCGGTGAACAGTCCCGGCACCAGCGCGAGCACGGTGACCGCCAGCAGGATCGCCGCGGAGATCCAGAAGATCCAGCGGCGCCTCAGGTCGTGCCAGGCGTCGCCCCAGAGCGAGGCCGACTGGCCGGATACGAGCCCGCCCGCCTCAGCGACCGCCGCCGTCGTCATCGTCATCGGTTCGGTCGCCGGTTCTGCCTTCTTCGGTTCAGTCACGGCGGATCCTCGGGTCGAGCACGCCGTACAGCAGGTCGACGGCGAGGTTGACCACCAGGAAGACGAGCACCAGGAGCGTGGAAGCCCCCACCACCACCGGGCCCTCCTTGAGCTGGATCGACTGGAACACCTGCTGGCCGATGCCCGGCAGGTTGAAGATGCCCTCGGTGACCACGGCGCCGCCCATCAGCGTGCCGAAGTCCACGCCGAGATAGGTGATCACCGGGATCAGCGAGTTGCGCAGCGTGTGCTTGCCCACGACGCGCACCTTGCTCAGCCCCTTGGCGTAGGCGGTGCGCACGTAGTCCGAGCGCAGGTTCTCCGCGATGCTCGTCCTGGTCAGCCGCGCCACGTACGACAGTCCCAGGGAGCCGAGCACCATGCCCGGCAAGAGGTAGCTCAGGGGCCAGCCGTCCTCGGTGCCCGCCGTCGGGAAGAGCCCGAGGTTCAGCCCGAGGACGATCTGCGCGGTGTAGCCGAGCACGAACACCGGCACCGCGATGACGAGCGTCGTGCCGCCGAGGACCAGGGTGTCGGCGAGGCTGCCACGCCGCAGTCCCGCCCACACCCCGAGCCCGATCCCGATGACCAGTTCGAACAGCCAGGCCGTCAACGCGAGCTGCGCCGTCACCGTCCAGCGCCCGCTGAGCACGTCGGACACGGCCTGGCCGTCGAACGTCTCCCCCAGGTCGCCCTGGACGAGCCCGCCGAGGTACTTCACGTACTGCACCAGCAGCGGGTCGTTCAGGTTGTAGTGCTCACGCAGGGCGTTGACCACCGCCGGCGGGAGCGGCTTCTCCCCCGCCAGCGCCTGGATCGGATCGCCCGGCAGCGCGAACACCATGGCGTAGATCAAGAACGTCGTGCCCAGGAAGACCGGGATCGCCTGGAGCAGCCGCCGTGCGATGAAGCGCCACATACCCGCTTACTTCACCGTCACTTCGTGGGCCAGCAGACCGTTGGCGTACGGCGTGATGGTCATGTTGTCGATCTTGTCAGACTTGCCGCCGAAGCTCTTCCAGATCCACAGCGGCACGAGCGGTGCCTCGCGGATCGCGACGTCCTCGGCCTGGTTGTAGAACCTGATGGCCTCGTCGTCGGTGGACGCCCCGTTGCCTTTGGCGATGAGGCCGTCGAACTCCTTGCTCGTCCAGGCCATGCGGTTCTTGGTGGAGTGCCACTGCGGCTCGAGGTAGTTCTGGGCGCTCGGGTAGTCGGCCTCCCAGTTCTGCCGGTACGGCCCCTTCTCCTTCCTGTCGGTGAGCATCGACAGGTAGTCCGAGACCGGGACCTTGCGGAACTGGATGTCGGTGATGCCGAGGTTCTGCTTGAGCGAGTTGGCGACGATCTGCATCCACTGCTCGTAGCTCGGCTGGGCGTTGGAGAAGTACAGCTCCAGCGTGCCCTTGAACCCGCCGGCCTTGTCGTACAGCTGCCTGGCCTTGGTCGGGTTGTAGGTGCACAGCTCACCACAGGCGCCCGGCCGGTGACCCTTGATCATCGGTGGCAGCAGCGAGTCGGCGACGGTGTACTCGCCGTTGTAGACGGCCTTGTTGATGCCGTTGCGGTCGATGGCCATCGAGATGGCCTTGCGAAGGTCCGCATTGCCGAAACGCTTGTCGAACAGCGGGAAGCCGAGGTAGTCGAACGTGCCCGTCGCGCGCGGCAGCACGTTCTTGCCGAGCAGCCGCTTGGCCTCGGACACCTTCGCTGCCGGGATCGACTGCATGAGGTCGATGCGCTTGGCCCGGAGGTCGGTGTAGGTGGTGTCCTGGCTCGCGTAGCTGCGCCAGGTGAAGCCCTTGTTCTTGGGCTTGCGCGTACCGGTGTAGCCGGGGAACACCTTGAGCTTGATCTGCTTGTTGCGTTCCCAGACGCCGTCCATCATGTACGGCCCGTTGCCGATCGGCTTGTCGTCGAAGCCCTTGATGTCGTTGTACGCGGCCTTGGGGAGCGGCGCGAAGGCGGGGTGCGTGAGGAGCAGCTTGAACTGGCTGAACGGGGCGTCCAGCGTCACCTCGAGCGTGGACTCGTCGACGACCTTCAGGCCCGACAGCTTGTCGGTCTTGGGCTTGGCCTTCTCCTCTTCGGGGTTGAGGTCGGCATACCCCTTGATCTGCGAGAAGTAGTCGTTGCCCTCGAAGGCGTTCGGGCCGTAGGCGGCGTAGTTCCAGGCGTCCACGAAGCTGGCGGCGGTGACCGGCTCGTCGTTGTGGAACTTCTGACCCGGCCTGATTTTGATCGTCCAGACCTTCTGGTCCTTGGACTCGACCGACGCGGCGGCGCCGTTGACGGCGTTGCCCGTCTTGTCGAGTTCGAGGAGGTTCTCGAAGAGCTCGCTGGTGACGTCCCACGAGTAGCTGCTGGTGGTGTTGCCGGGGATCAGGTGGTCCGGCTCGGGATGACCCGCGACGAACGTGCCGTCGCTCGCCTTGTCACCACCGCCACAACCGGCCGCCGCGGCGCCCACCGACAACGCCAGCGCGACGGCCCCGGCACTCCTGCTCAGGCCTCGTCCGAACATGATCCTCCTTGCACTCTCCTGGTTGCAGGCAGCGTGGACCCAGTGCGCTCGTTCCGATACAACACTCGAAGATTTGTCATCTGATCGAGATCATCTCCCGGAACGGATCTTCATTGGCTATGGTCAACGGCCAGGCAAAACGCAAGGATCCTTCGAAAGGCGGCCCGGGGTGACCGAACCGCAGGTAGTGCACGGACGGCGGACGGCGGCCGGGGAGGTCGCGGGCATCTGTTCCGATCTCCTCCGCATCGACACCACCAACGAGGGTGAGGGCCGTGGCCGCGGCGAACGTCCCGCGGCCGAGCACGTCGCGGCGCTCCTCACCGAGGCGGGCGTCGAGCCGTCCGTCGTCGAGTCCGCGCCCGGCCGCGCCAGCGTGCTCGCCCGCATCCCGGGCACCGACCCGGCGGCACCCGCGTTCCTGATCCACGGGCATCTGGACGTCGTCCCGGCCGACCCCGCCGAGTGGAGCGTCCACCCGTTCTCCGGCGAGGTCCGCGACGGCTGCGTGTGGGGTCGCGGCGCCGTCGACATGAAGGGCACGCTGGCGATGACGCTCGCGGTCGTCCGCCAGCGCATGCGCGAAGGCCGCCGGACGCGCGGCGACCTCGTCCTCGCGTTCCTCGCCGACGAGGAGTGCACCGGCGACTACGGCTCGCGGCACGTCGTCTCCCATCATCGCGAGATCTTCACCGGCTGCACGGAGGCCATCAGCGAGTCCGGCGGTTTCAGCGTCACGGTGGCTCCCGGGGCGGCCGGCGGCAAGCGCGTGTACCCCATCGCCACCGGCGAGCGCGGCACCACCTGGATGCGGCTCACGGTCCAGGGCAAGGCCGGGCACGGCTCCAAGCCGAACTCCGACAACGCGGTCGCCGAACTGTGCCACGCCATCTCGCGCCTCGCCTCCCACGAGTGGCCGGTCCGTCTCACCGCGGGCGTCCGCGCCCTGCTCGACGGTCTCGCGGACGCGCTCGGCACCACCATCGACCACGACCGGCTCGACGATGAGGCACGCCGGCTCGGCCGCGTCGGCACCCTCTTCGAGGGAACGATCCGCAACTCCGCCAACCCGACCCGCCTCGACGCCGGATACAAGGTCAACGTCATCCCGGGCACGGCGACCGCCCAGGTGGACGGCCGCTACCTGCCCGGCACGCGCGACGAGTTCCTGGCCACGATCGACCGGCTCCTCGGGCCGAAGGTGACGCGCGAGTTCATCAACTACGAGGAGGCACCCGCCGCCGACCCGGCCGGCCCGACGTTCGCCGCTTTGGCCGGGTCGCTCAAGGCCGAGGACCCGCAGGCGCATCCTGTCCCGTACGTGATGTCCGGCGGCACCGACGCCAAGTCGTTCCACCGCATAGGCATCAAGAGCTTCGGCTTCGCGCCGCTGCTCCTCACGCCCGACCTGGACTACTTCGGCATGTTCCACGGCGTGGACGAACGGGTCCCGGTCGAGGGACTGCGCTTCGGCACCCGCGTCCTCGACCGGTTCCTCGACACCCGCTGATCACACAGGACGGCTCGTTCGGAAACGGCTCAATCAGCCACGGCTCACTCGGCTGCGGCTCACTCGGCTGCGGCTCACTCGGCCACGATTCACTCGGCCATGGCCGTGCGTTCGGTCCACTCGAAGACCGGGAGCCTTCCCTCCGCGGTGTCGTGATGGCGCGGCGTCACCTTGAAATGCTCATAGCCGCCTCGGAACGGGAGCTTCACCTCCACACCGGGGGGAGTGATCCTGACGATCCGCTCCGGCAGGTCTGCCGGGCCGCCTTCCAGGAAAGCCTTCAACGGTGTGTTCATGTCCGGATGGTCACACATGCCACGGGTTCAGCCAATCTCCGCCAGGGAGGTATCAGTGGCACCCGTGAGCCCGAGCCGGTTGAGAAGCTCCTCGAACATGGCCTCGGCGCTCGGCGCGACGGGAGCCTGGAGCACCTCCAGGATCAGATCCGGCGACACCGGGCGGGCCGCTGCCTCCGCCCACCTCGCGGCTCCTACGGCGGCCTCCTCGGCGCTGAACACCGGCGATTCGAGGGCACGGCAGCCCGCCACGTGCTGGGTGCCCAGGACGGCCTGCCAGTAGCCGTACGGGCGGCTGAACCCCTCGACGGCCGCGCAGCCGCCGTCGGTGAACGAGGCGAGCAGCGCGGCCATGTGGGTCTCGGCGGCGATCTCGACGAGGAGAGAGACGGAGTCGCCCAGCCCCGCACCGGAATCCAGCGAGCAGACCTGCCAGTTGTCGTCCCGTGGGCGGTTCCCCGCCACCGACCCGCGGTAGGGCCGGAGAGCGTAGAGCTCGGGCAGCGGCCGGTCGTCCCTGGCAACGAGAAGTTGTCTCCGGTAGCTCATCAGCGATCCCCTTTGACGGTGCTCTCTTTTGAACAGCGCCGGATAGGGGGTGATTTGTCACACTGCACTGTCACTCGGTCGTGACAGCGCGGAGGACGTCGATACGGGCGGCACGGCGGCCGGGCAGGATCGCGGACACGATGCCCACCACGCCCGCGGCCACCACCAGGCCGAGCAGGGTGCCGACGGGGAAGGCGAACTCGGTGATGCCCTCCTCGTCCAGCGCGCTGACCAGCGTCCAGCCGAAGAAGACGCCGACGGCCAGGCCCAGCACCGCGCCGAGCACGGAGATGATGACCGCCTCCCACCGGATCATGGCCCGCAGCTGGCCGCGGGTCATGCCCACGGCGCGCAGCAGGCCCAGCTCGCGCACCCGTTCCAGCACCGACAGGGCAAGCGTGTTGATGATGCCGATGAACGCGATGACCACCGCGAGCGCCAGCAGCACATAAAACAGAATCAGGACCTGATTGATCTGGTTCTCCTGTTCCTGCTTGAACTCGGCCTGGTCGCGCACCTGGACGCTCGGGTACTGCGCGAGCACCTTGTCGATGGCGGCGCGCGAGTCGGCCGGCGCGACGCCCGTCTTGGCCTTGACGAAGCCGAACACGTCGAGCTGGTCCTGGTAGTGCCGCTGGAAGTCGCGCAGCGCGAGCATGTATTCGCCGTTGAGCTGGTTGTCCTCGTAGATCGCCCTCAGCGGTATCCGGTCGGTGCCGCCCACCGGGAACTGCATGGTGACGTTGTCGCCGACCTTCCAGCCCTTCTCCTCGGCGACGTCCTCGCGTACGGCCAAGCCGCCCTGGGTGAGGGCGGCGAGGTCACCGGAGGTGGTGTCGGTGCGGACGGTCCCGCTGTAGGAGACCGGGTCGATCCCGGTCAGGCTCTTGCTCTGGCCGTCGATCTTGAACGAGCCGCTGCGGAGTCCGGTGGCCGCCTCGATCTGGGGTTGCGCGGACAGCTGCTTGACGACCTCGGGGCTGAACCCGGTGAAACCGCCGGACGGTCCGCTGAGGATGTAGTCGGCGGCCACCGACTGGTCAAGGATCTTGGTGCTGGACGCCTTGAGCGACTCGGCGAAGATGGTCACCAGGCTCACCAGCGCCAGGCCGATCATCAGTGCCGCCGCCGTCGAGGCGGTCCGGCGCGGAATGCGCATCGCGTTCTCCCGCGCCAGCTTGCCCGGCTGCCCCGCCCAATGCGCGAACGGCCAACCCAAGACACGCGACAACGGCCGCGCCACCAGCGGGCTGAGGACCGCGACGCCGAGGAAGATGACCACCGCGCCAGTGGCAACGGTGACGAGCCGGTTGCCCGCCTGATCAGCAAAAAGCCCCACCATCAGCGCGGCGACACCCACAACCGTCATCAACACGCCAACGGTGATGCGCACCCAGCCGACCCGTGCCGGGGCGGCCATGCTGGCCTCCTGCACCGCGGCGACCGGCGGCACCCGCGTAGCGCGCAGCGCAGGCGCCAGCGAAGCGAGCAACGTGACCCCGACCCCCACGACCAGCCCGACGACAATGGTCCGCGGCTTGATCTCCAAGGAGGTGGTGGGCAGGTCGGCGCCGAGCGCCTCGAACAGTCCCTGCAACCCGATCGCGATCAGAATGCCCGCGCCAAGCCCGATCAGCGACGCGACGAACCCCACCATCGCCGCCTCGGCCAGCACCGACCGCATGAGCTGCCGCCGCGACGCGCCCATGCACCGCAACAGCGCCAGCTCCCGGGTGCGCTGCGCCAAAATGATCGAGAACGTGTTGACGATGATGAACGAGCCGACGAACAGCGCCACGAACGCGAACGACAGCAGCGCGATGTTGATGATGTTGGTGAACTGCCCGACGGCCTTGGCGTTCTCCTCGGCGTACTGTTCGCCGGTGAGCGCCTCGTACCCACCGCCGACCTGCGCCTGGATCCGATCGCGCAGCGTCTCCGGCGACACGCCCTCCGCCGCGACGACGTCGATCTCGTCGTAAACCCCACGCCGGTTGAGCACTTCCTGCGCGGTGGGCAGGTCGAACGCCGCCAGGGTCGCGCCGGCGAGATTGTCGGCCTCCCCAAACCCCACAATGCCGCTGACCGTGAACTCACGAGCCGGCCCCTGGAAGATGATCCTGACCCTGCTACCGACCGCGAACCCCTGCTTCTCCGCCGTCCGCGCGTCCACGGCGACCTGACCGGCTCCCTTGGGCAGGCTCCCGGTCCGCACCGTGGTGCTCTCAGCAAGCTCAGGCGTGGCGTACACCGACACACCCAACGTCGGGGCACCGCCCGTAGTAACCGGCTTGCCGTTCTTGCCGACGAACTGCGCGTACCCGGTAACGCTGCCCTCCGCAGCCCGCACGCCCTCGACGCGGGCGATCTGGTCGCGCATCGCAGCGGGCAAAGGCTGGCGCTGCTCAGCGCTCTCCTGGCCGCCGAAGGCCTCCTTCCCCCGCACCGCGACGTCGAGCCCCTTGGTGGTCTCCGTAAAGAGCTCGGTGAACGTCTTGTTGATGGTGTCCGTGAGCACATAGGTCCCGGCGACAAATCCAACGCCGAGCACAATGGACAACGCCGTAAGGGCCAGCCGGAGCTTGTGCGCGAGCAGACCCTTGATCGTCACTCGCCACATGCTCAGTCTCCGAGTCGCTTGAGGAACTCCAGCACCTTCTCGGCGGTCGGCTCCGCCATCTCATCGACGATGTGCCCGTCGCTCAGGAACACCACCCGGTCGGCGTACCCCGCAGCCGTCGGATCGTGAGTGACCATCACGATCGTCTGCCCGAAGTCGTCCACCGACCGCCGCATGAAGCCCAGCAGCTCACCGCTGGTACGCGAGTCGAGGTTGCCGGTCGGCTCGTCCGCGAAAACGATCGTGGGCCGAGACAACAGCGCCCGCGCAACAGCCACCCGCTGCTGCTCTCCCCCGGACAACTCCGTAGGCCGATGCTTAAGCCGCTTCGCGAGCCCGAACTCCCCCGTCACCCGCTCGAACCACGACCGCTCGGCCTGGTCACCGGCAATGGCGAGCGGCAGCTCAACGTTCTCAGCCGCAGTCAGCGTAGGAATCAGGTTGAACGCCTGAAAGACGAACCCGACCTCCTTGCGCCGCAACATCGTGAGCCGCCGGTCATTGAGCCGGCTCAGCTCAGTGTCGCCAATCCACACCTCACCGCTGCTGGCCCGGTCAAGGCCCGCCATGCAGTGCAGCAAAGTCGACTTGCCGGAACCGCTCGGGCCCATGACGGCGGTGAACTGCCCCGAGGGAAACTCGACGCTCACCTCGTCCAACGCCCGGACAGCGGTCTCGCCGTGACCGTAGACCTTGCTGATCACCACCGCCCGCGAGACAACCTCACGCATGGCGACCACACCGTCGCCCTTGTCCGCACCTTCCGCGCCGCTGGTCTCCCCAGCCATCAGCCTCCGCTCCTTACCCGCCCTCTTGTGACTCTCCGTCGAATCGGAGAAGGAGACAAGGCCCTATCGGCTACCGCTTGAGGTCAACGATCAAAGCCCACCAGCCCCCTCCGCTCGAGTCTCCAGTCGAACCCGACGTCACCGGCGGTGAAGCGGCCTGGCTGACCACGGCGGAGAAGGTGCAGGCACCCTGTGGAGCCGTCCCGTAAGAAGCCGTAACCGGCCGCCGAGACCAAAGAACGAGGCCGCTGCATCCAACGGCCCGCGCAACCAGCAACCGCTGCTCCCGCTCCCTCTGGTCCGTCCTGGAAATAGCCTGCCGCAGCGACGCGCCACAAGGTATGGGTGACCAGCGGCGGGACCCTGATGGGTAGCGGCGGAGGTGTAAGTGGGCAGTAGCAACAAGGATCACCCTTTCGCAGCTGCGGCCACCCGACTGCAGATTGGCCCATCCCCGCTTCAAACCTTTGGCGGCGAAGAAGGGAATTGCCGGGACCTGAGGTCTGCGCCTATCTGCGGGTTTGTATCTCTGCCAGTTACTGTTGTGCCACTTGGCGGTTGGCGGCAGCGGTCACCCCTTTGACTCAGCACCCCGCCCGGCAATCGGTCGCTTGGAGGTGGAGACCCAAAAGCAGCAACGACAAGAAGGCAGGCGGCAGGCATGGCTCGTGGGTACGCACAGGGTTCCCGGGTGGCAGCTTACTTCTCGGCGCTTCGCGGTTGCGGCAACGGTCACCCCTTTGGCTCACCACCCCGCCCGGCAGTCGGGTGGGTTGGGACTGAAGATCTAAAAGCGGCGGCGACAAGAAGGTAGGCGACGGGCGCGGCGCGCGGGATTTCCGCAACCCCAGGCAGCCTCCCCACCTTCCCCTTTTACGCATGGGTCAACGACCGCGACCGCAACCGCAACCGCAGCCAACGTGACATTGAGAGTATGTGTGGGTGGCTCCCGCTCCGGGGTCTGACCCTCAACGTGGCTGACCTTGGGTCTTGTTGCTGATCTGTCGGCCCCGGGGCGGGGGTCACTTGGTGCGTTCACCGC